>NZ_JASHLT010000029.1:0-92540 GCF_030056615.1 Streptomyces sp. HNM0645
GCCAGGGCGCTCGCCCTCCGGCGGCCCCCGCGGCCCCCGCCCCCGCGCCGGCTCCCGCCGCTCCCGCCCAGCCGCAACCGGTCGCGCCCGCCGCGGCCCAGGGAGCCGCCCAGGTGCGCAACATGTGGCCGGGCATCCTGGAGGCGGTGAAGAACCGCCGCCGCTTCACCTGGATCCTTCTCAGCCAGAACGCCCAGGTGGCCGGCTTCGACGGCACCACCCTCCAGCTCGGTTTCATCAACGCCGGAGCACGTGACAACTTCGCGAGCAGCGGCAGTGAGGACGTGCTGCGGCAGGCGCTCGCCGAGCAGTTCAACGTCCAGTGGAAGATCGAGGCGATCATCGACCCGTCGGGCGGTACGGGTCAGCCCCCGTCCGGCCCTGGCGGATCGTCCGGCGGCTACGGGGGATACGGCGGTCGGCCCGCCCAGTCCCCGCAGGCCTCGCCCTCGCCGCAGCCTTCGCAGGCACCGCGGCCGCCCCAGCAGCAGGCGGCGCCGTCCTCACCGCCACCGGGCGGGGGAGGCGGTCCGGCTCCGCAGCCGGGCCCGTCCGCTGCGGAGCCGGCAGGGGCTGCGGCTCCGCAGGCCCCGCCGCAGCGGCCCGTCGCGCTCGAGGACGACATCCCGGAAGAGGACGATCCGGATCTCGTGGACTCGGCCCTGTCCGGTCACGACCTGATCGTGAGGGAGCTCGGCGCCACCGTTGTGGAGGAATACACAAACGAGTAGGCGGTGCCGTTTCGGCGGCCCGCACAAGGTCACCGGCGGCGAGCGGGCTACCCTGGCTGCCGTGAAGGTCCTCGTCATCGGCGGCGGCGCCCGCGAACATGCCCTGTGCCGCGCTCTCTCCCTCGACCCCGACGTATCCGCTCTGCACTGCGCGCCCGGCAACGCCGGAATCGCGGACGTCGCCGAGCTCCACACGGTGGACGCCCTCGACGGCGACGCCGTGGCCGCACTTGCCGGCAGGCTTGAGGCCGATCTGGTCGTCGTCGGCCCCGAGGCGCCGCTCGTCGCCGGTGTCGCCGATGCCGTACGGGCCGCGGGCATCCCCTGCTTCGGCCCCTCCCGGGAGGCGGCTCGGCTCGAGGGTTCCAAGGCCTTCGCCAAGGAAGTGATGGCCGCGGCGAACGTCCCCACGGCGCGCAGCTACGTCTGCACCACCCCGGAGGAGGTCGACGAGGCCCTGGACGCCTTCGGCGCGCCGTACGTCGTCAAGGACGACGGGCTCGCCGCGGGCAAGGGCGTCGTCGTGACCGCCGATCTGGAGCAGGCCCGGGAGCACGCGCTGGCCTGCGGCCGCGTGGTCATCGAGGAGTACCTCGACGGACCCGAGGTCTCGCTCTTCGCCATCACCGACGGTGAGACGGTGCTCCCGCTGCAGCCGGCGCAGGACTTCAAGCGGGCACTGGACGGCGACGAGGGGCCGAACACGGGCGGCATGGGCGCGTACTCGCCACTGCCTTGGGCCGATCCGAAGCTGGTCGACGAGGTTGTGGAGACCGTGCTCCAGCCCACCGTGGACGAGCTCCGCCGCCGTGGCACACCGTTCGCGGGCCTGCTGTACGCGGGTCTCGCGATCACCGGCCGCGGCGTGCGCGTGATCGAGTTCAACGCCCGTTTCGGCGACCCCGAGACCCAGGTTGTGCTCGCCAGGCTCAAGACCCCGCTCGCGGGTGTCCTCCTGCACGCGGCCCGCGGCACCCTCGCCGACGAGGCGCCGCTGACGTGGCGCGGCGACTCCGCCGTGACCGTCGTCATCGCCTCGCACAACTATCCGGCCACGCCCCGCACCGGCGACCCGATCGGCGGGCTCGACGAGGTCGCCGTGCAGGACGCGCCGCACGCGTACGTCCTGCACGCCGGGACCAGGCGGGAGGGCGAGGCGATCGTCAGCGCGGGCGGCCGGGTGCTGTCGGTGACCGCGACCGGCGGGGACCTGACCGAGGCCCGCGAGCGCGCGTACGCCGCGGTGGAGCGCATCCACCTGGACGGTTCGCACCACCGCAGGGACATCGCCGAGAAGGCAGCGTCCCGCCCCTGACGCCCACCGGGCTCCGCCGCCCCCCCGCCCACCGGGCTCCGCCGCCCGCGGACGCGCGGGGGCGCGTCGTTCCTGCCGCGGCGGAGACGCCGCTGCCGCGGCAGCCGCTCCCCGGTCGGTGAGCGGTTCCCGCCACCCGCTCCCCCAGAGGTCCGGGGAGGATCACCCCGGGCCGCTCGTGGCGGGTTCGGATACCCGTCCGGCCCACCGCCCCCTGCGGCCTGTTCGTCTGACCGCCGCGCGGCCGTCCCCCAGCGGGCGGCGCCCGGGCCCGCGTACGGCCGCGGCCCGCTCGTTCGGCGAGGTCCGAGGGCCTGCAAGGCCCCGGTCACAATGTCAGCAGCTTTGCCCAAAGGCATTCCATCGAGTGACCGCTGCCCCATCCGGATGACGGCCGGGAAAGGCCCAACTAGGGTGCGGCGCAAGCGTTCCGGCACTTGGCCCACCGACATTGCGATGTCTGTGACGGGTGCCACAGTGGGGGAGTGAGCAACACCGCCGCAGGGCAGAGGGGGTGAGTCCGGCCGTGTCCGGAACCGTCGTCGGTGAGGAGGCGGGCGCGCTGACCGCGCGTTCCCGTGCCCTCGCCGTGCTGCGGGTGCGCAGCAGGGCGCTGGCCCTGGTGCTGCTGCCCGCCGCTGTCGCCGTCGTGCTGTTCGTCGGCGGGGTCACCGGCCGGATCGGCGGCGCCCACTGGGACCTCGCGCGCTGGGTGGCCACCTGCGCCGCCGTCCTCGTGCTGCTGGCCGCCGCCGTGGTCGCCGCCGTCGTAGCCCGCGCCAGGCCCGCCGTCAGCCCGACGGTGCCGCTGGCCCCGGCCGCGGCCCCCGATCTGTACCGGCTGGTGGAGGACCTGGCCGAACGGATGGACGTGCCCGCGCCGTCGGCCATAGCCCTCACCCCGGACTGCGACAGCTGGCTGGAGGACCGCACGCACCGGGCGCACGGCCCTCGCCGCGCGTCCCGGGACGCGCCCCGCGGCGACGCACCCGTCCTGGTCATCGGCTCCCCGTTCCTGTGGTGGATGCGGGTCGCCGAGCTGCGCGCGGTGCTCGCGCCGGTCGTCGCCGGCACGGGCCCCTCGGCGCATCCCGACATAGCCGCCGCCCGCCGCTTCGTGCGGGGCCTGGACGCCGCGGCCGGGCTCGCGTCCCGTCCCGGGCTCGGGCCGGTGCGAAGGCTCGCGTGCGGGGCCGTGGGCCGGGTCGCCCGGGTGCTGCTGCGCGGTTGCCGCGGTCATGCCGCGGAGATGGAGCGCGGAGTCGCCGCAGCCGCCTCCGAACGTGCGCAGGCGGTGGACTACGGGCTGAGGATCGTGGCCCAGGAGCAGGTCGGCCTCGCGTACGCGGGATGGGACCGCCTGCTGACCCGCGTGGCGCTTCCCGCCTGGCGGATGGGGCGGTGGCCGAGCCGCCTCGACGCGGGAGTGGTCTCGGCGCTCACCGAGCTCTCCCGCCGAGACCGGCTGGCGGAGGGCTTCGCCTCCCGGCTCGGGGAGCGTCCGGCCTGCGATCTGCTGGAGGAGCCGGGGGCGGTCGACGAGGCCGCGTCGCTACTGGCCGCCCGGCTGTTCCACGGCGGGCCCGCCGAGATCGGGCCGGACTGGTCGCCGGTGGACTGGCAGCAGTACCCGGAAGAGGTCGTCGACCGGAAGTGGCGCACGGAGGCCGCCCGGCTGCACCGGGTCCTCGACGCGATGGGCGTGCGGCCGTCCGCGGGTGTTCCCGCAGGCCCCACGCTGGCCCGCGTCATGGAGCACCTCGCGGGCCGCTCCGGGCCGGCGCCCGAGCCGCCGGCCGACGGCCCGGCCCAGGTCCCGCCCGTGCCCGGGGCGCCGGACACCGACGGGCCCGGCGCCGCCCTCGCCGCCGGGATCAGCGCCGACGTGGCCCGTGAGGAGGCCGCGCGCGAGCGTTCGGCCGCACCACCGAGCGCTGCGGACCGCACGGCCGACGACCCCGACCCCTGGGGCAACGACCCGCTTCCCCTCGTCCCCCTCCAGCCGCCGCGAACCGCACGGGAGCTGCTCGCCGACCATGTGACGGCCATGGTGTGCTGCGCGGCCGTGGACACCGCCGGCGCCGCTCCCGGCATGGACTGGCTCGACGGACCGGCCCTGCTCATCAACGGTGAGCGCCGTGCGGACCTGGGTACCCGGGTGCTCAGCCTGGTCGAGGACGGGGATCCGGAGCCGCTGCGTTCCTGGCTGGCGACGGCAGGCGTTCGGGCCGAGAAGCCGATCCGGCTGGTGTGAGGGAAGCCCGGTCGGTTTCCGCCACCCCCGGCGGGAATGTTGCGTTCCGTTCACGTCAATTCACGACGAACGGTGACGGAGTGCGTGCGTTATGTGATGTGCTGGGACCGGCGCTGACGGTCAGCGCGCCGGCACCGGTCTCGGGGGACGAGGGAGGGGCGCACGATGGGGGCGGAGGAGATTCGTCGGGCGGAGCCGATCCGGCGCTGGGAATCGGGCGCCCTCGCCCATGCCGTCACGGATCCGTTCGGCCAGGGCCCGCTGCCCTGGCTGCGCGGCAGCGAGTACTACTTCGACGACACCGGGCAGGTCGTGCCCTGGTACGCGGACCCGGACGCGGCGGTCGGCCGCGGCGGGCGCTCACGCGGCCTGCGCACCGCCGACGACGTGCACCGCCAGATCAAGGGCTTCGCGTCCAACGGCGCGGTCGCTCCCGGTGAGGCGATCGACTTCCATGTGACGGTCGACCCGCCCCAGCGGTTCTCGGTCGACGTGTACCGCATCGGCCACTACGGCGGCGACGGAGCCTCCAAGATCATCACCAGCCCCCGTCTCGCCGGGATCGTCCAGCCGCCGCCGCTCGCGGCCGACCGCACGGTCTCCTGCCACCACTGGTGGCTCTCCTGGCGGCTGCAGGTGCCGTCGTTCTGGTCCGTCGGGGCCCATGTGGCCGTCCTCACCACCGAGGACGGCTACCGCTCGCACATCCCCTTCACGGTCCGCGACAGCCGCCCCGCCGATCTGCTGCTGCTCATGCCCGACATCACGTGGCAGGCGTACAACCTCTACCCGGAGGACGGGCGGACCGGCGCCAGCCTCTATCACGCCTGGGACGAGAACGGCCGGCTGCTCGGGGAGAACGACGCCGCGACCACGGTCTCCTTCGACCGCCCCTACGCCGGGGCGGGCCTGCCGCTGCACGTCGGGCATGCGTACGACTTCATCCGCTGGGCCGAGCGGTACGGCTACGACCTCGCGTACGCCGACACCCGTGATCTGCACGCCGGGCGGGTCGACCCGGCCCGCTACCGCGGCCTGGTCTTCCCCGGCCACGACGAGTACTGGTCGGTGCCCATGCGCCGGACCGCCGAGCTGGCCCGTGAGCAGGGCACTTCCCTCGTGTTCCTGTCGGCCAACACCCTGTACTGGCAGGTGGAGCTCGGCCCGTCCCCGTCCGGCGTCGCCGACCGGCTGCTGACCTGCCGCAAGCGACGCGGCCCCGGCCGCTCCGCCCTCTGGCGCGAGGTCGACCGTGCCGAGCAGCAGCTGCTCGGCATCCAGTACGCGGGCCGGGTGCCCGAGCCGCACCCGATGGTGGTGCGCAACGCCGGCCACTGGCTGTGGGAGGCGACGGGCGCCGGGGACGGCGACGAGATCCCCGGACTGGTCGCGGGGGAGGCCGACCGCTACTTCCCCCGGACCCCGCTTCCCGACCACGAGGGCCGGATCCTGCTGGCCCACTCCCCGTACACCGACGGTGACGGCGCCACCCGCCATCAGGAGACCTCGCTCTACCGGGCCCCGTCCGGCGCGCTCGTCTTCGCCTCCGGCACCTTCGCCTGGTCGCCGGCGCTGGACCGGCCGGGTCACATGGACGAGCGGATCCAGCGCGCCACCGCCAACCTCCTCGACCGGATCTGCAAGCGCGACTGAGTCCCGGCCGTGCCCCGGGCCGAGGCCCTCCGGAGCGGCCCGGGAAGGGGAGTCCCCCACGGAGGGGACGGACGCACCGACCCTCCGGCCCCCGCGGTCGCCGGGTGCGAGAGAATCGGAAGCGCTCCTGGATCAACCTACGCGGAGGAACCGTGTCCGGATTCGTAGAAAAGCCCGAGCCGATTCAGGTCCCGGGCCTCACCCACCTCCACACGGGCAAGGTGCGCGATCTCTACGAGAACGAGGCCGGGGACCTCGTGATGGTGGCGAGCGACCGCATCTCCGCGTACGACTGGGTGCTGCCCACCGAGATCCCGGACAAGGGGCGGGTGCTCACCCGGCTCTCCCTCTGGTGGTTCGACCGTCTGTCGGACCTCGTCCCCAACCATGTGATCTCCACCGAGCTCCCGGTCGGCGCCCCGGCCGACTGGGCCGGTCGCACCCTCGTCTGCAAAGCCCTCGACATGGTCCCGGTCGAGTGCGTCGCCCGCGGCTACCTCACCGGCTCCGGCCTCGCGGAGTACGACGAGAGCCGTACGGTCTGCGGGCTGGCCCTGCCCGAGGGGCTCGTGGACGGCTCCGAGCTGCCCGCCCCGATCTTCACCCCCGCCACCAAGGCCGCCGTGGGCGACCACGACGAGAACGTGCCGTTCGAGGAGGTCGCCCGTCAGGTCGGCGCGGAGACGGCGGCGCTGCTGCGCCGGACGACGCTCGACGTCTATGCCCGCGCCCGGGACATCGCCCGTGAGCGCGGCATCATCCTCGCCGACACCAAGTTCGAGTTCGGTTTCGACGGCGAGCGGCTGATCATCGCGGACGAGGTGCTGACCCCGGACTCCTCGCGCTTCTGGCCCGCCGACCAGTGGCGGCCGGGCCGCGCCCAGCCGTCGTACGACAAGCAGTACGTGCGCGACTGGCTGACCTCGCCGGCCTCCGGCTGGGACCGCAGGAGCGAGCAGCCCCCGCCGGCCCTTCCGCAGGACGTCGTGGCGGCGACCCGCGCCCGGTACCTGGAGGCGTACGAGCTGCTGACCGGCGCCGCCTGGTCGTGACGCGAAGAAGCCCCCGGCCTCGGGGCCGGGGGCTTCTTGACTGGAGCGGACGACGAGGCTCGAACTCGCGACCTCAACCTTGGCAAGGTTGCGCTCTACCAACTGAGCTACGTCCGCATGCGCCGTGGCGCGGAGCCCACTATACCCAACCTCGCTCGCGTGCGAGGCGCGCCGCGGTGTGCCGGTTCTCCGCCCCCAGTTTCGCCGCCGCCGACGAGAGGTAGTTGCGGACCGTGCCCGGTGACAGCGAGGCCCGCTCGGCGATCTCCGCGACCGGTGCCCCGTCCCCGGCGAGTTCCAGCACCTCCGCCTCGCGCGCGGTGAGCGGGGAGTCCCCGGCGGAGATGGCGTCGGCGGCCAACTCGGGGTCGACGTAACGGTTTCCCCCGTGCACCGTACGGATGATCTCGGCGAGGCGTCGGGCGCTGACCGTCTTGGGCACGAAGCCGCGCACCCCGGCGGCGAGCGCTCGCTTGAGATGGCCGGGACGGCCGTGACTGGTCACGATCATCGTCCGGCAGCCGGGCAGCTCGGCCGTCAGCGATGTGGCGACCTTCACACCGTCGCCGCCGGGCATCTGGAGATCCAGGACGGCCACGTCCGGCCGGTGCGAGTGGGCCATCGCCAGCGCCTCCGTACCGGATGCGGCCTCCGCGACGACGAGCAGATCGTTCTCGAGCGCGAGCAGCGCGGCGAGCGCGCCACGGATCAGGTGCTCGTCGTCGGCCAGCAGCACTCGTACGCGATCCTGCGTCACGCCCAGTCCCTCCTCGTTCCGTACGTCACACCCCGGCGCCCCGTTCCATTCCCCCCGGTTCCGAGCCCGCCGCGCGGTCGTCCGTTCCGGCGGGCTCGACGGTCCGCGCGGGTTCGTCCGTCCCGCCGGCCGGTACACCCGGCTGCTGCCCCGTCCCGTTCGGAGCCCTCCCGGCCGGGACGGGCACGCGTGCGGTGAGGCGGAAGCGGGCACCCGGGACGGGGCCCGCGGTCAGCGTGCCGCCCAGCGCGGTCAGACGCTCCCGCAGCCCGGCGAGGCCGGTCCCGGGGGCGCCGGGAGCGGCCGGAGTCCGGACGCCGTCGTTCTCC
Source organism: Streptomyces sp. HNM0645 (assembly GCF_030056615.1). Taxonomy (NCBI): domain Bacteria; kingdom Bacillati; phylum Actinomycetota; class Actinomycetes; order Kitasatosporales; family Streptomycetaceae; genus Streptomyces; species Streptomyces sp. HNM0645. Next base: position 8,092 of record NZ_JASHLT010000029.1, read on the forward strand.
ACGGTCAGGACTGCGGCACCGGCCGTCGTCGTGAGCCCGATGGCGCAGTGGGCGGCGTCCCCGTGGCGCAGCACGTTCGTCGTGGCCTCGCGGACGACCCAGGCGAGCGCGGACTGGATCTCCGCCGGCAGGCCGTCGGCCGGCGGCCCGTCCTCCGGCGATCCGATCGTGCAGCTGATTCCTGCGGCGCCCAGCACGCCCTGGGCCCCGTCCAGTTCGGTCCGCAGATCCGCGCCCCGGTAGCCGCGTACGACGTCCCGGACCTCGCGCTGGGTCTCCCGGGCGATGCGCTGCACTTCGGTCATCTGCTCCAGCGCCCGGTGCTCGCCGCCGCGTTGCGCGAGCTGTACGGCGAGTTCGCTCTTCAGCGCGATCACCGCGAGGCTGCGGCCCAGTACGTCGTGCAGGTCCCGGCCGAACCGCAGCCGCTCCTCCGCGACCGCGAGCCGTGCCTGGACGTCCCGAGCCTCGCGCAGCTCCCACAGCACAGCGAGGACCCACATCGAGACACGGGCGGTGAAGGCGAGCCAGCCGATCGTGAAGGCGACCGTCCCGAGGGTGACCAGGGTCTCCGCGGCGCCCCGGCCGGTCAGCGGCACCAGCACGCCCAGCAGGGCCAGCACGCCCCCGTGGACCAGTACCGTGGTGCGTCGCCGCACGATCAGGCAGTGCGCCGTCGCGAACGGGACAAGGGCGGTCGACAGTGCCACGGGCAGCATCCCCTCCATACCGACCGTCGCCGCCAGCCACAACACCGTGCCGGTCGCCAGGGCCGCGACGAACGCGGCCCGGCCCACCAGCCTCCGCGGAACCGGCCCCTGCCCCAGATAGGCGTCCATCGCGTGACGCGCCAGCAGGGTGGAGACCACGCCGTTCGCCACCGCGAGGAGGGGGGCGCCGACGGCCGCCACGGGGTGTGCGCCGGTGCGGACGGGCCGGGTCAGCATGAGCAGCGTCAGTGCGAGCAGCGCCACCCAGACGAGGAGGTACACGGTGCCGCGTGTGTAGAGGTCCACCTTGGCTGGCCTGCTGCGTCCGCGCCAGTCCCGTACCCGCACCCGGGACACCCCCGATCTTCCCCGTCCTCAGCGCCGCGGCTCCCAGCGGAACCACCGTCGCACAGCAAACACCGAGATCACGGTCCAGACCAGTGCGTTGAGCGCCGCCCCGGTGAGCTGTGCCGCGTCCGCACCGCCGGCCACGCCGGCCTCCACCAGGCGCATCACTCCGGTCATCGGCAGCAGTTCGCACACCGAGGCGGCCCGGTCCGGCAGCACGTCGAGAGGGACGAACAGCCCGGAGCCGCCCGCCGAGACCATGAACAGGGGAAGGGTGGTGATCTGCGCGCTCTCCACGGTCCGGGTGATCGCAGAGGTCGCGGCGGCCAGGGCCGTCATCACGACGGTGCCCAGCAGCGCTCCGGCAACGAGGAGTTCGGGCCGCCGGGGGCCGTCCGCGCCGAGGAGCACGACCCCGGCGACGACCACCAGGGCGCTCTGCGCGAGTGCGAGCGCGGCCGCGGGCAGCGCCGTCCCGGCCAGGATCTCCGTGTCGGACACCTCGCCCGTCCGCAGCCGCTTGAGCACCAGCTCCTCGCGCCGGGCGACGAAGGCCGAGGTGAGGTTGAGGTACACGACGAGGATCAGCACCATGCCGACTCCCCCGGTCATGAGGGCTTCCGCGATACTCAGGCCGGCTCCCGCGAGATCCATCCCGCCGAGAGTCCCACGCAGGGCGCCCACCATCGCGACGGGCATCAGCAGCGCGACGAACAGCGCGGTCCGGTTCCTCGTGAGGAGGGTCAGCTCGGCCCGGCCCAGGGCGCCCAGCCGTCCGGCGGCCGTGGTCCCGGCCGTCGCTCCGGCCCTGCCCGGAGCCGCCGTCCTCGGCACCGAGGTGCCCGGGGCCGCCGTCGAGGCGCCCGTGGTATGCGCGTTCGCCGCGTAGACGGTGTTCTCGGTGTTCTCGGTGTTCGTGGTCACAGGGCACCCGCCAGTTCCGTGTCCGGTCGGGCGATCTCCAGGAACGCCTCCTCGAGCGAAGCGGAGCGGGCGTCCAGCCGGTCGAGCCGTACGCCGGACTCGTCCGCCCAGCGCAGCAGTTCGCCGAGCGAGCGCTGCAGTTCACGGGTGCGGATCTCGACGCGCTGCCCGTCCGCGGCGGCCCGCAGCATGAGCGGCAGCCGGGAGGCGGGCACCTCCCGCGGCAGGACGAAGCGGATGCGCGACGGTCGCGAGGCGGTCACCCCGTCCGGGGTGCCGGTGGCGACGATCCGCCCGGCGTGCATGATCGCCAGCCGGTCGGCCAGGCTTTCCGCCTCCTCCAGGTAGTGCGTGGTCAGCAGTACGGTCGTGCCGGCGTCCCGCAGTTCCCGGACCAACTGCCAGGTCTCGCGGCGTCCTTCGGCGTCGAGGCCGGTCGTCGGCTCGTCGAGGAAGAGGACCTCGGGTCGGCCGAGCAGGGCCAGCGCGAGGTCGAGCCTGCGCCGTTCGCCGCCGGACAGCTGCTTGACCCGGACACCGGACCGCCTGCCGAGGCCCACGAGCTCCAGCGCCTCCCCCGGGGGACGGGCGCCGCTCGTGCAGCGGGCCCACATCCGCACCGTCTCGGCGGCCGTCAGGTCGGAGGGGAATCCTCCCTCCTGGAGCATGACCCCGATCCGGGGCCGTACGGCGGCCCGTTCGCGGTACGGATCACGTCCGAGGACGCGCACGGTGCCGCCGCTCGGGGCGGCGAGTCCCTCCAGCAGTTCGACGGTGGAGGTCTTGCCGGCGCCGTTCGTCCCGAGCAGCGCGAACAGTTCACCGCGCCCCACTGAGAAGGTGACTCCGCTCACGGCCTCGAACCCACCGCGGTATCCGCGGCGCAGTTCGGCTGCCTCGATCACGTGTCCATCACTGTTCATGGATCCAGCGTTCCGCCGGACCCCGGCCGCCGGCAGTGCGCGCTGTCATCGGCGCACATGACAAATGTCAGAACCGGCGGGCGGCACAGGGGGAAGGGAGGGAAACGACGAAGGCCCCGGTCGAGATGACCGGGGCCTTCTTACCCGAGCGGACGACGAGATTCGAACTCGCGACCCTCACCTTGGCAAGGTGATGCTCTACCAACTGAGCCACGTCCGCATGCTCCCGCTCAGCTCTCACTGGCGGTGCGTCCACCACTCTACCCGATCCACCGAGGCGGTCGGTACGTGGTGCGGAGCGGGTGACAGGAATTGCACACTGCGCCTTCCCTCTGGAAGAGGGCTGTTCTACTACTGAACTACACCCGCACGCTCCGTGAGGTCCGGCCCTCCGGCCTCGCCCCTCGGCGTGATCCAGACTCTAGCCCACCTGCGGGGGTGCAGCGCAACTCGGTTCTCGCCGGTGCCGGTCCGGAGGGTCTTCTCCCGCCGTGCGGGCGGGTGTTCAGCTCGCGTCCCGGAAGGCCTCGTACACGCGCTTGGGGATCCGGCCGCGCGCCGGCACGTCCATCTTGTTGGACTGCGCCCAGGCGCGGACGGCGGCCGGGTCGGGGGCGAGGTCGGTGCGTCGGTACTCCCTGCGCGTCCGACCGGCGTGCCGGGCCGCCTTGCGTCCCGCCGCCATGTAGGGCGCGAGGGCGGTGCGCAGTTTCTCTGCATTGGCGGTATTGAGGTCGATCTCGTACGACTTCCCGTCGAGTCCGAACGAAACCGTTTCCGCCGCTGCTCCGCCGTCGATGTCGTCGAAGAGCGTCACCACTACGCGCTGCGCCACGGATATCGGTCCCTTCCTGCGGTCCGCCGTGCGGGTCAGTACAGGTCAGTGCTGACGCGGGGCGAATCCGGTATTCCGGCTGTTGCGGGGCAATGCTGCTTTCCGCTGTATTCCTTTGTACAGCGGGCGGCATCGCATTGGGAAGCCCAGCCAATTGCATCCGCGTGTCCTCCGCAATGGCTCGGCTCGGTTTTTCCCCGGATTTTTCCATGGCGTTCTCCGTATATCTATGCGCGTAGATTTTTCGGGCGGGTACGCTGAGGGAACCGCCTTCAGCACCACACCACCGGGAGTGCCAGTGGCACGCGTCGTAGTCGACGTCATGCTCAAGCCGGAGATCCTCGACCCGCAGGGCCAGGCGGTGCAGCGCGCACTGCCCCGCCTGGGCTTCGAGGGGATCGCGGACGTACGTCAGGGAAAGCGCTTCGAACTCGAGGTCGACGGGCCGGTCGACGAGGCCGCCCTCACCCGTATCCATGAGATGGCGGAAACGTTCCTCGCGAACACCGTCATCGAGGACTTCGTCGTCAAGGTGGAGTCGTGACGGCTCGTATCGGCGTCGTCACATTTCCTGGGACGCTCGACGACCAGGACGCACTGCGCGCCGTCCGCCTCGCGGGCGCCGAGCCCGTTTCGCTCTGGCACCGCGACAAGGACCTCAAGCAGGTCGACGCGGTCGTCCTCGCGGGCGGCTTCTCCTACGGGGACTATCTCCGGGCGGGCGCCATCTCCCGCTTCTCACCGGTGATGGAAACGATCATCGGCCAGGCGAAGTCCGGGATGCCGGTCCTCGGTATCTGCAACGGCTTCCAGATCCTCACCGAGGCCCATCTGCTACCGGGTGCGATGCTCCGCAACAACCATCTGCACTTCATCTGCCGCGACCAGAGGCTGCGAGTGGAGAACGCGGAGACGGCCTGGACCGCCGACTACGAGCAGGGCCAGGAGATCTCCGTTCCGCTGAAGAACATGGACGGCCGCTACGTCGCCGACGAGCGCGTCCTCGACGAGCTCGAGGCCGAGGGCCGGGTCGCCTTCCGCTACCTGGACCTGAACCCGAATGGCTCGCTGCGCGACATCGCCGGCATCACCAACGCCGCGGGCAACGTCGTCGGGCTGATGCCCCACCCCGAGCACGCCGTGGAGCCGCTCGTCGGCACCGGCGGCACGGACGGCCTCGGGTTCTTCACCTCGATCATCAAGAGGCTGGTCGCCGCATGACACTCGACACCGGAGCAGCCGAGGGACTGACCGAGCGCCCCGCCCGCGTCTGCAGCACCGTCCGCACGCGAACGCGCGACCGAGCGTGACCCTCGACACCGGAGCAGCCGAGGGCGCGACCGCGCGCCCCGCCCGCGTCTGCAGCACCGTCCGCACGCGAACGCGCGACCGAGCGTGACCCTCGACACCGGAGCAGCCGAGGGCGCGACCGCGCGCCCCGCCCGCGTCTGCAGCACCGTCCGCACGCGAAGGAGCGACCGAGCGTGACCCTCGACACCGGAGCAGCCGAGGGAGCGACCGAGCGCCCCGCCCGCGTCTGCAGCACCGTCCGCACGCGAAGGAGCGACCGAGCGTGACCCTCGACACCGGAGCAGCCGAGGGAGCGACCGAGCGCCCCGCCCGCGTCTGCAGCACCGTCCGCACGCGAAGGAGCGACCGAGCGTGACCCTCGACACCGTCAAGCACGCCACCGAGACCCCCGAGACCGAGCAGCCCTGGAAGGACCTCGGCCTCAAGGAGGACGAGTACGCGCGCATCCGCGAGATCCTCGGCCGCCGCCCGACCGGCGCCGAGCTCGCCATGTACTCCGTCATGTGGTCCGAGCACTGCTCGTACAAGAGCAGCAAGGTCCATCTGAAGCAGTTCGGCGAGAAGGCCCCCGAGAACGACGCCCTGCTCGTCGGTATCGGCGAGAACGCGGGCGTCGTCGACGTCGGCCAGGGCTACGCGGTCACCTTCAAGGTCGAGTCGCACAACCACCCCAGCTACATCGAGCCCTACCAGGGCGCGGCCACCGGTGTCGGGGGCATCGTCCGGGACATCCTCGCGATGGGCGCCCGGCCGGTGGCGGTCATGGACCCGCTGCGCTTCGGTGCCGCGGACCACCCCGACACCAAGCGCGTGCTGCCCGGTGTCGTGGCGGGCATCGGCGGCTACGGCAACTGCCTGGGCCTGCCCAACATCGGGGGCGAGGTCGTCTTCGACTCCTGCTACCAGGGCAACCCGCTGGTCAACGCGCTGTGCGTGGGCGTCATGAAGCACGAGGACATCCACCTGGCCAAGGCGTCCGGCGCGGGCAACAAGGTCATCCTGTACGGCGCCCGTACCGGTGGGGACGGCATCGGCGGCGTCTCCGTGCTCGCCTCCGAGACCTTCGACGACACGAAGCCCGCCAAGCGGCCCGCAGTCCAGGTCGGCGACCCGTTCCAGGAGAAGCTCCTCATCGAGTGCACCCTGGAGGTCTTCCAGGAGAAGCTGGTCGCCGGCATCCAGGACCTCGGTGGCGCCGGTCTCTCCTGTGCCACCTCCGAGCTGGCCTCCGCGGGCTCCGGCGGTATGCGCGTCGAGCTCGACACCGTGCCGCTGCGCGACGCGACCCTCTCGCCCGAGGAGATCCTCATGAGCGAGTCGCAGGAGCGGATGTGCGCGATCGTCGAGCCGCGGCACGTCGACCGCTTCATGGAGATCTGCGAGAAGTGGGACGTCATCGCCACCGTGATCGGTGAGGTGACGGAGGGCGAGCGGCTGGAGATCTTCTGGCACGGCGAGCAGATCGTGGACGTGCCGCCGGGCACCGTCGCGCACGAGGGCCCGACGTACCACCGCCCGTACGCCCGCCCCGAGTGGCAGGACGCGCTCCAGGCGGACGACGCGGGCGAGCTGCCCCGTCCGGCCTCGTCCGAGGAACTGCGCGAGCAGGTCCTGAAGCTGGTCGCGTCGCCGAACCAGGCCGCCAAGTCCTGGATCACGGACCAGTACGACCGCTTCGTGCAGGGCAACACCGTGCTGGCCCAGCCCGAGGACGCCGGCATGGTCCGCATCGACCCGGACACCAACCTGGGTGTGGCGGTCGCGACGGACGGCAACGGCCGCTACGCGAAGCTCGACCCGTACACGGGCGCGCAGCTCGCGTTGGCCGAGGCGTACCGCAACGTCGCCGCGTCGGGTGCCAGGCCGCTCGCCATCTCCGACTGCCTGAACTTCGGTTCGCCCGAGGACCCGGCCGTCATGTGGCAGTTCGCCGAGGCCACCCGAGGTCTGGCGGACGGCTGCCAGCGGCTCGGCACCCCGGTGACCGGCGGCAACGTCTCGCTCTACAACCAGACGGGCGAGACGGCGATCCACCCGACACCGGTCGTGGCCGTGCTCGGTGTGATCGACGACGTGACGCGCCGTACGCCCATCGCGTTCGCCGAGGAGGGCCAGCTGCTCTACCTGCTGGGCGACACGCGCGAGGAGTTCGGTGGGTCGGCCTGGTCCCAGGTGGTCCACGACCACCTCGGCGGTCTGCCGCCGATGGTCGACCTGGAACGGGAGAAGCTGCTCGCCGAGATCCTGATCTCGGGTTCCCGCGACGGGATGATCGACGCGGCGCACGACCTGAGCGACGGCGGTCTGATCCAGGCGGTCACCGAGTCCTGCCTGCGCGGCGGGCGGGGCGCCCGGCTGGTCGTGCCGGACGGTCTCGACGCCTTCACGTTCCTCTTCTCCGAGTCCGCGGGCCGCGCGGTCGTCGCGGTGCCGCGCAGCGAGGAGCTCCGCTTCACCGACATGTGCGGTGCGCGGGGGCTCCCGGCCTGCCGCATCGGCGTGGTCGACGGGGACGCGGTGGAGGTGCAGGGCGAGTTCACCGTCCCGCTGAGCGAGCTGCGCACCGCGCACGAGGAGACCGTGCCGGCGCTGTTCGCCTGAGTCCCCGCACACGACGGAGTCCCCGCCCGGACCATGTCCGGGCGGGGACTCCGTCGTGTGCGGGGAGGGACCCGGTTGTCAAAGATTACGTAACTACGTACTTTGTGGGGCATGGATCTGGAGGAGCGGGTCGCCGAGCTGGAACGGCGGATGGCGGCGCTGGAGCTGTCGGAGCCCCGTGCGCCGGTGGCTGCCGAGGCCGACTTCTGGGCCCTCGAAGGACTCAGGGGCCAGCTCGCGCGGGCGGACGCGGAGACCGGCGGGGTGCTTTTCACCGGCGCCGTGGGGCTGCCGACGGGGGAGCGGTACGAGTGGCAGATCGGCGCGCTCACCGAGGAACTGCTGGCCGGCGACTGGTCGGACCTGGCCGACTCCTTCGCGGCCCTGGGCAATCCGGTGCGGCTGCGCCTGCTGCGCGAGATCGTCGGCGGCCGCCGCACCGCGGCCGAGCTCGCCGAGCTCGAAGGGCTCGGCACGACCGGGCAGATCTACCACCATCTGCGCCAGCTGACCGCCGCGGGCTGGCTGCACACCGCGGGCCGCGGTCGGTACGAGGTGCCGGGCGCCCGCGTGGTCCCGCTGCTGGTGGCACTCGCCGCGGCACGTCCCTAGGGGAGGAACGGTCATGTCCGTACGGAGGACGGCGACGGTCGGCGTCCGCGTGCTGTGGGCGGCCTTCTTCGCTCTGGTCGTCCTGACCCACTTATTGGATCTGCGGCACCCGGACTGGCTGCGCTTCCTGCCGGCGGCCGCCGCGATCGTGCTGAGCGTCGCCCTGGGGCGGGCCGCCCGGCGCCGCATCGACGCCCGGGACGCCGCGCCCGTGGAGACAGCCTCCCCGGTCGCCGGGCGCTGGACCGCGCTGAACAGCCCGGCCGACAAGGTACCCAGCCACGGCACCCACGAAGCCGCCCAGAGCTTCGCGATCGACGTCGTCGCCGAGTGCGAGGAGCGCCCGCGGCCGCGCTTCGCCTCGCTGTGGCCGCTCACCCGCCGGAACCGGGACTTCCCCGCCTTCGACGCCCCGCTGTACGCGGTCGCCGACGCCACCGTCGTCCGCGCCACCGACGGTCAGCGCGACCACATGAGCCGGAACTCGCTGCCCGCGCTGCTCTGGCTCCTTGCGGAGGGCGTTGTCAGGATGCTCGGGGGTACGGACCGGATCTTCGGCAACCACCTCGTGCTCGACCTCGGGGACGGCACCTGGGCGGTCTACGCCCATCTCCGGCGGGGCTCGCTCACCGTGCGCGAGGGCGAGCAGGTGACCGCGGGGCAGCTCCTCGCCCGCTGCGGGAACTCGGGCACCTCCACCGAGCCGCATCCGCATTTCCAGCTGATGGACGGGCCCGACCTAGAGGCGGCGCACGGCGTCCCATTCACCTGGCGCGGGGTCGGCGTACCGCGCAACAAGGAGACGTTCGCCGCTCAGCCGGCGGGGCCCCAGAACGCGTCCGCCTCGTCGACGTCCTGAACGCACTCGTCGATGTCGGAGATCTTGCCGCCGACGATCGTGAACCAGAGCCCGCCGGGCATCTCGATCCCGCGGTCGCCGCGGTCGGCGTAGTACGTGTGGACGGCCATCACATGCCCGCGGCCGTCGGGGTAGGCGCCCCTGAGCTCGACACGGAGGGTGCCGCCCGTGAGTTCGCCGAGCTCCCGGTGCAGATCCAGGATGTTGTCCTGGCCCTTGTAGTGCCCCGAGATCCGGCTGCTACCGGGCACGTGGTGCACGCAGTCCGCCGTCAGCAGGGAGCGGAGGGTCTCCATGTCACCCCTGCCGAACGCCTCGTAGCCCCGGCGGACCAGGGCGCTGTGCGGGTGCTCGGACATGTCCGCCACACTCCTTCCTCGCCGTCGTGGCCCCCCTTCATCGTCCGCCGGGCTCGGGCCGGTCGCCAGGCAGCGGCAGCGGCCTCGGCGCGGTTCGGTGTCCGTGGGGCGCGTTACCCTCGGCCCCATGCCACCGGTCAGGAAGCGCGCCCGCAGTTACGACCCCGCCAGGATCCGCACCGCCGTCCTCGCGCAGTTCGGACATGTCCGGGAGGCCGTGGGGGGTCTGACGGCCGAGCAGTTGGCGCTGCCCACTCGGCTCGGGGACTGGAGCGTCCGCGAACTCGCGGCGCACATCGCGCAGACGTTCGGCGCCGTCGCCAGAGCCCTCGACCACCCGGAGCCGGCGAAGGCCGATGTGGCCCTCCTGGACTGGCCCCTCTCGACCGCCGGGTGGGCCGGCGCCGTCGACGGGGGTACGCGCGCGGCGGCGGCAGCCGCCGAGGACCTCCCGTCCCTCTACGGGCGGACGGCCGGGGAGGTCGAATCCGCGCTGGCCGGCGTCTCCGGCGAGCGGCTCGTCCAGACCGGGTCCGGTGCCATGCGGCTCGCCGACCACCTCGTCACCCGCGCCGTGGAGCTGGTCGTCCACACCGACGACCTGGCCGATGCCACCGGCCTCGACCTCCCGTACGAACGCCAGGCGCTCGCCGCCTGCGTGCGGCTGCTCGCCGACGCGCTCGCCGTGAAGGCCCCCGGCGGCTCGGTGGAGCTGAGGATCCCGCCGTACGCCGTGGTGCAGTGCGTCGAGGGGCCCCGGCACACCCGCGGCACGCCCCCGAACGTCGTCGAGACCGACCCGCTGACCTGGGTCCGGCTCGCCACGGGACGCGAGGACTGGGCGGCGGCGCGGGAGGCGGCGAGGGTGAGCGCGAGCGGTGAGCGTTCCGACCTCTCGGCGCTGCTGCCCGTGACGGCCTGACTGCTCCCGGGGAACCGCAGCCCCGCCCGTCCCGTCAGAACGGCATGCGTACTCAACTGATCGTTCCCGCGGTGGCCGCGCTGACGGCAGCGATCACGCTGACGGCCTGCGGCTCCGAGAAGGGCCCGGGCCAGGGTGCGGGGAACGACGCGGGCGGTTCCGTGCGGCCCGTGGCCCCCGTCACCGGCGTGCACTGGACCGTCCGGCACGTGACCGTCGACGGCAAGCGGACCGCGGCCCCGGACGGAGCCCATGTGGAGTTCACGACCGGGGAAGCGGGCAAGGACGGCGCGAAGGGCCGCGCCGAGGGCAACTACGGCTGCAACCACTTCGGGGCCGATGTGACCATCAAGGGCGACACCATCACCGTCGGGCGTGGCCAGACGACGGAGATGGGCTGCCCGCAGGGCGTCGCGGGCTTCGAGGAAGCCCTGCGTACGGCCTTCTCCGGTGAGCTGAAGGCGAAGGTGTCGGAGAAGAACCTGACCCTGGCCACCGCCGAGGGCGACTCCATCGTGCTGAGCGCGCAGCCCGCCGCCCCGCTCGCGGGCACCAGGTGGACCGTCACCTCCCTGCTCGACGGGGGGACGGCAGCCTCGCTGCCGCCCGGCACCGAGGGCAAGGCCCACTTCGTCATCGGCAAGGACGGCTCGCTGAGCGGCAACCTCGGCTGCAACGACTTCCGCGCCGAGGCGAAGACGTCCGGGGCGACGTTCACCGTCGGCCGGCTGTCCAGCACCCGCAAGATGTGCGCGGGCACCGCCGGAATGCTGGAGAAGGCCGTGACCGAGGCTCTCAAGGGCACGGTGTCGTACGAGCTGGACCACCGCAGCCTGACCCTCACCTCCGCGGACAGCGGCAAGGGAGTGGCGGCGACGGCCGGGTGACGCGGACGGGAGGACCGGGCCGGTGAGGTGATCCCGCACGGTGACGGCCCCGGCCCGGCCCCGCTCGGGTGGTGCGGAGAGTGATGTGCGGCACGCCGCCCCGCCGCCCTTACCGGCCCGTAGGACCCCCCAAAGGCTTGATTACGCGGCTTTTGTGTGAACCTCTGACCCGGTGGGGGCGATTCTGCGCCGCATCCCCAATTCGGACCAGTGGTCGGTCTCGCCTACACTCGGTGCCGTGCCACGTGGTGACGGACGACTCAACCACGACCTGCTCCCCGGCGAGAAGGGCCCCCAGGACGCTTGCGGCGTCTTCGGTGTCTGGGCTCCGGGTGAAGAGGTCGCCAAGCTCACTTACTTCGGGCTCTACGCCCTCCAACACCGGGGTCAGGAATCCGCGGGCATCGCGGTCAGCAACGGCTCCCAGATCCTCGTCTTCAAGGACATGGGCCTCGTGTCCCAGGTCTTCGACGAGACCTCACTCGGTTCCCTGCAGGGTCATATCGCGGTCGGTCACGCCCGCTACTCGACCACGGGCGCCTCCGTGTGGGAGAACGCGCAGCCGACCTTCCGGGCGACCGCCCACGGCTCCATCGCGCTCGGCCACAACGGCAACCTGGTGAACACGGCCCGGCTCGCCGAGATGGTCGCCGACCTGCCCCGCCAGGACGGCCGCGCCACCCAGGTCGCCGCCACCAACGACACCGACCTCGTCACCGCGCTGCTCGCCGGGCAGACCGACGACGACGGCAAGCCCCTCACCGTCGAGCAGGCGGCCGCCAAGGTCCTCCCCGACGTCCGAGGCGCCTTCTCGCTCGTCTTCATGGACGAGGACACGCTCTACGCCGCGCGCGACCCCCAGGGCATCCGCCCGCTGGTCCTCGGCCGGCTCGAGCGCGGCTGGGTGGTCGCCTCCGAGTCCGCCGCCCTGGACATCTGCGGTGCGAGCTTCGTCCGCGAGATCGAGCCGGGCGAGCTCATCGCGATCGACGAGAACGGCCTCCGCACCTCGCGCTTCGCAGAAGCGAAGCCCAAGGGCTGTGTCTTCGAGTACGTCTACCTTGCCCGCCCGGACACCGACATCGCCGGCCGGAACGTCTACCTCTCCCGCGTGGAGATGGGCCGCCGCCTGGCGAAGGAAGCGCCCGTCGAGGCCGATCTCGTCATAGCGACGCCGGAGTCCGGCACTCCCGCGGCCATCGGCTACGCGGAGGCGTCGGGCATCCCCTACGGCTCGGGCCTGGTCAAGAACGCCTACGTGGGCCGGACCTTCATCCAGCCGTCCCAGACGATCCGCCAGCTGGGCATCCGCCTCAAGCTGAACCCCCTCAAGGAAGTCATCAAGGGCAAGCGGCTCGTGGTGGTCGACGACTCGATCGTCCGCGGCAACACCCAGCGCGCCCTGGTGAGGATGCTCCGCGAGGCCGGCGCCGCCGAGGTCCACATCCGGATCTCGTCCCCGCCCGTGAAGTGGCCGTGCTTCTTCGGCATCGACTTCGCGACCCGTGCCGAGCTGATCGCCAACGGCATGACGATCGACGAGATCGGCACCTCGCTGGGCGCCGACTCGCTCGCGTACATCTCCATCGACGGCATGATCGAGGCCACGACCATCGACAAGCCGAACCTGTGCCGCGCCTGCTTCGACGGCGAGTACCCGATGGAACTGCCCGACCCCGAGCTGCTCGGCAAGCAGCTGCTGGAGACCGAGCTTGCGGGCGGCGCGGACGCCGCCGACGCGCTCCGTCGTCCGTGACCAGGTCCCGTCATCCCAACCGAAAGATCCCAGGCAATGTCTGAGACAGGTGCTTCCTACGCTGCCGCGGGCGTCGACATCGAGGCGGGCGACCGCGCCGTCGAACTGATGAAGGAGTGGGTGAAGAAGACCCGCCGCCCCGAGGTCCTCGGCGGCATCGGCGGCTTCGCCGGCCTCTTCGACGCCTCCGCCCTCAAGCGGTACGAGCGCCCGCTGCTCGCCTCCGCCACCGACGGCGTCGGCACCAAGGTCGACCTCGCGCGCCAGATGGGCGTGTACGACTCGATCGGCCACGACCTCGTCGCGATGGTCATGGACGACATCGTCGTGTGCGGCGCCGAGCCGCTCTTCATGACCGACTACATCTGCGTCGGCAAGGTCCACCCGGAGCGCGTGGCCGCGATCGTCAAGGGCATCGCCGAGGGCTGCGTCCTCGCCGGCTGCGCCCTGGTGGGCGGCGAGACCGCCGAACACCCGGGTCTGCTGGGCCCGGACGACTTCGACGTCGCCGGCGCCGGTACGGGCGTCGTGGAGGCCGACCGGCTGCTGGGCGCCGATCGCATCCGTACGGGGGACGCGGTGATCGCGATGGCGTCCTCGGGCCTTCACTCGAACGGGTACTCGCTTGTGCGGCACGTGGTCTTCGACCGGGCGGGCTGGACGCTCGACCGGGAGATCCCGGAGTTCGGCCGCACCCTCGGCGAGGAACTGCTCGAGCCCACCAGGATCTACTCGCTGGACTGCCTTGCCCTGACCCGGACCACCGAGGTGCACGCCTTCAGCCACATCACCGGCGGCGGACTCGCCGCCAACCTGGCGCGCGTGGTGCCGGACGGCCTGCACGCGGTCGTCGACCGGTCGACGTGGACGCCGGGCGCGGTCTTCGATCTCGTCGGCAGCGCCGGCCGGGTGGAGCGCGCCGAGTTGGAGAAGACCCTCAACATGGGCGTGGGGATGATGGCGGTCGTTCCGCAGGACTCGGTCGACGTCGCCCTGGCGACCCTCGCCGACCGCGGTGTCGACGCGTGGGTCGCCGGTGGGATCACCGAGCGCGGGGAGCACACCAGCGGCGCCGGGATGGTCGGCGACTACGCGAGCTGAACAGCACAGAACCCGGTCCGGGGCTGGGCCCCGGACCGGGTCTGAGGAATGCAGGTGCAGGCGTCAAGCACCGCGACGCTGTGACGACGGACCGGACTCCTCGTCCTCGTCCTCGTCGTCGTTGTACATATCCGCGTAGCGGGCGTACGGGTCGTCGTCCTCGTCGTCCTCGAACGGCTCCGCGTTCGGCGGTTGACTCGAAGTCGATGCGCCCAGCTCGCTGGCCAGACGTGAGAGATCCGTCCCACCGCTGTTGTACTTCAGCTGGCGGGCGACCTTCGTCTGCTTGGCCTTGGCCCGGCCGCGCCCCATGGCTCGACCCCCTCGGTGACGGGGCTCGACGGCCCCAGAGTCTTGACACGCGTTCATGGTTCGGAGCGGGCTCTCCGTGGAGAGACCGGTCCGTAGGGCTTCAACGGTACCTGCTTCCGCGGCCATACGGTACGCCGCCCGCATCACGTGCCACCTCGCAGGACCCGCGAGGCGCCCCGTCCTCGCTGGTCAACCGCGATTTTAACCTCTTCTCGGCGTGCGGCTCGCCGACCGGCGTGAGTCTTGTCTCCCCCGGTCGGCGAGGAACACCCTCGGGATGCTATCGGCGACGCGCCTCCGCCATCCGCTGCTCCGCGATACGGTCCGCGGCCGCGGCCGGCGGAATACCGTCTTCCTTCGCACGTGCGAATATCGCCAGTGTGGTTTCGAAGATCTTCGACGCCTTCGCCTTGCACCGGTCGAAGTCGAAGCCGTGCAGCTCGTCGGCGACCTGGATCACCCCGCCCGCGTTCACGACGTAGTCGGGCGCGTAGAGGATGCGGCGGTCGGCGAGGTCCTTCTCGACGCCCGGGTGCGCGAGCTGGTTGTTGGCGGCGCCGCACACGATCCGGGCGGTCAGCACGGGAACCGTCTCGTCGTTCAGCGCGCCGCCCAGGGCGCAGGGGGCGTAGATGTCGAGACCGCCCAGGGACTCCGCACGGATCAGCTCGTCCGTGTCCCGGGCCACCCGCACCTGCGGGAACTTGTCCGTGATCCGGCGCACCGACTCCTCGCGCACATCGGTGACGACGACCTCGGCGCCGTCCTCCAGCAGGTGCTCGACCAGGTAGTGGCCGACCTTGCCGACGCCCGCGACGCCCACCTTGCGGCCGCGCAGCGTGGGGTCGCCCCACTCGTGCTGGGCGGAGGCCCGCATGCCCTGGAAGACGCCGTAGGCGGTGAGTACGGACGAGTCGCCGGCGCCGCCGTTCTCGGGGGAGCGGCCGGTGGTCCAGCGGCACTCGCGGGCCACGACGTCCATGTCGGCCACGTAGGTGCCGACGTCGCAGGCCGTGACGTAACGGCCGCCGAGGGACGCGACGAACCGGCCGTAGGCCAGCAGCAGTTCCTCGGACTTGATCCGCTCCGGATCCCCGATGATCACGGCCTTGCCGCCGCCGTGGTCGAGGCCGGCCATGGCGTTCTTGTACGACATCCCCCGGGAGAGGTTCAGCGCGTCGGCGACGGCGGCTTCCTCGGAGGCGTACGGGTAGAAGCGGGTGCCGCCGAGGGCAGGGCCCAGGGCGGTGGAGTGGATGGCGATGACGGCCTTCAAACCACTGGCGCGGTCCTGGCAGAGCACGACTTGCTCATGTCCGCCCTGGTCCGAGTGGAACAGGGTGTGCAGGACGCCGTCGGTCACATCGGTCACGGTGGTGACTCCCAAGTACGAAGCGGCGAATGAGGGCCCTCCTGTGGGTGGGGAGGGACCCGATGGGCAAGAGAGTAAGTCCTACGGAGGGGTAGATCGGTCCCAGTGCTCAGGATCACCCTCTCCCGGAGTACGTGCGTGGAAGGATCTGTGACATGACGGCCGCCACTTCTGTGCTCGTCCCGTACGCGTCCTACCTGCGGGTGTACGAGCCCCTGGCGGCGTTCCCGGAGCCCGAGCGGAGCCACTGGTCCCGTTATGCCCGCTCCGGGCGGACCCCCACCGCCCAGGACGAGCTCAGGCGGTCCCTGGCGGACCTGCTGCCGACCCCTCCCGTACCGGTCCCGGTCCACGAGAGCGCCGACGCCTTCGTCACGGAGGACGACGGCGTCGTCCGGATCTGCCCCTGGCGCACCAGGCTGCGCGGCTGGCTGGCCCTGGAGGAGCTGACCGGGCTCTTCCCTCCCCTGGTGCTCGACGCGGTGCTGCCGCCGGTGGTGCGCGGCCAGGCCGCCGCCGACTACGAGGCGTGGCGGGAGCGCAACCCGGACGCCCGCCCCTGGATCAGGACCGCGGTGTGGCAGGTGCCGGTGCGCTGGTTCGTCCTGTTCGCGGACGACGAGCGCGAGTACGAGCCGGGCGAGGTGCCGGGGGTGCCGCCCGTGCTGCGTTACCGCACGCCGATGGTCCAGGCCAGACGCAGGCTGGCACGGGCCCTGAAGACCCTGCGGGACACGATCGAGGAGGGTCCGCTCACGGAGGGGCTGGTGGATGTGGGGCGATGGCTGGAGGAGTTCCACCCGCGCTCCCTGGTCGAGCTCGACTACGGCGGCCTCGTCCACGCACTGCCGCCTGACCGGCTGGCCGAGGACCGGTCCGCCGCCGACGTGGCCGCGGGCATCGCGGCGCTGCGGGACGGCGACGGTGAGGGTGCGGGTGCGGCCTACGGCCGGCTCACGGACCGCTGGCGGGCGGTCCGTGACCGTCAGTTCGCGAACTGACGCTCGGGACGTGGCGTACCCTTCCCGGAACCGAACCGGACATGTAGGGGACGTAGGTCTCGATACGGGCCTTTGGTTCAAGCGTGACGGACAGCACTAAGTCGCCCCTTGCGGCCCTCGCCCACCCTCGTGCCAAAATAGGACAAGGAGTCCGGGGAGGGTTCCTTCCGCCTACCTAAGGGCGGAAATTTCAGCATTGCACTCTATGGGGGGTCTGATGACTCCTGATCGCTCTGTGACTGATCGTCACTGTGGCGTGACTGTCCGTTATGGCATGAACCATCGGCTTCCGCCGCTGATGGACACCTGAGAGGGCAATTCCATCGGTTTGGCCGACGTGGCTGGACAGATGGTGTAGTTGTAGTGCCGAGGACAAGCCGTTCGTCCTATAACCGACTCGGCCCGCGTCCGCCATTTCGGGCAACGCGGGTCAAGGTGCAGAATTTAGAGGAAAGAACCGAGAAGGTTCGGTTCTCCCGAGGAGGCCGCTCATGACCGCTCGCACCCCTGATGCCGAGCCGCTGCTGACCCCGGCTGAGGTTGCCACGATGTTCCGCGTGGACCCGAAGACGGTCACGCGCTGGGCCAAGGCAGGCAAGCTCACGTCCATCCGTACGCTCGGTGGACACCGCCGGTACCGCGAGGCAGAGGTCCGCGCACTGCTGGCGGGTATTCCGCAGCAGCGCAGCGAGGCCTGACGCCCCGATCAAGGGCATCTCCGGACCCCCAATCCGGTAGCCCTGCACAGAGCTCGACACGGCGGGCGCCTGCCCCAACAGGTTTCGTCGTCGATCGCGCTGGACTCCGCCGGGTCCAGCGCGATCTTTTTTGTGCGCCGGGCCGTTCGGGCGATGGTGCGCGGCCGTTCGGCGAGAGGGGCGGGCGGATGTGCGGCGTGCGTCCCGTAGGGGGTCCAGGGAGCCCCTGGGGAGTCGTGCGGGGCTGCTCAGCCAGGGGTGCAATTGCACGTATTTGATTTTTCGCTTGTAGGGAGGGGGTAAAGTCGCTCACCCCACAAACTCGTTCGGTGACTCCCGTCACACGCTGCAGGTCTTGCCGCGCGTGGCCCGCCCTCCCTCTACGAGTCTGCCGCCCGACCACGGTGGGGCAAGGCGCCATTGGTCATGCACGGGTGGGACCTTGGTCCCTGGAATCGGAGCCGGAGCCGGAGCCGGAGCCGGAGCCACGCTCGGAGCCGGAGCCACGCTCGGCGCCCGCCGCGCCGGCAGTATCCGCCGGGTCCGCCTTGTCCGCCGGGTGCACGGCGTTCCGCGGACTTTCCGGGCGCTCCACGGCCGGGGCGGGTGCCGGAGCCTGACGGCCCCCCAGGAACGCGGAAGGCGGCGGACCGGGCTCCTCCGGCACGGCCTCCGAGGGGTCCATGGCGAGACGCAGCAGCCGATGGCAGACCGGACACCGCCGGGTGAGGTGGCGATAGCCGAGGGCGGCCGCCAGATGGGCGCGCAGCAGCGCCCTGGTCTCGTGTCTCGCTGTGGATGCCGCCATCGCGCCACCTCCGCGGATCGGGGGCCCCGCAACCCCTGTCCTGACTGGGTACCGGCGGCGCAAGCCCCAGTCAATACGCCAGAAGGCCCGCACCACTTGGTGCGGGCCTTCCGTTCACTGCGGTCCTGACGGGATTTGAACCCGCGGCCTCCACCTTGACAGGGTGGCGAGCACTCCAAACTGCTCCACAGGACCAGGCTTCGCAGCCCGATCGCTCGTTGGCTGCGAGAGAGACTGTACAGCAGGTCAGAGGGTCCGGTCGAACTCACTCAAGGCAACGGCCGCGTCACGGTGCCGCCGCGTCGATCGCCTTGACGATGCGCTTGTCGGAGACGGGGTACGCGGTGCCCAGCGCGTGGGCGAAGTAGCTCACCCGCAGCTCCTCGATCATCCAGCGGATGTCCCGGACCTCCTGCGGCACCGGCCGGCCCTTGGGCAGCTGCTCCAGCAGCCAGGCGTACTCGTCCTGCATCTCGTGGACCTTCTCCATGCGCGTCGTGTCGCGCTGGACGGAGGTCGGCATCTGCTGCAGCCGGCGGTCCACCGCGACCAGGTAGCGCATCAGGTCGGGGAGCCGGCGCAGGCCCGTCCGCGTCACGAAGCCCGCCGGCACGAGCCACGCCAGCTGCTCGCGCACGTCCTTGACGTTGCCGGCGAGCGCCGGGCTGGTCGTGCTCTTGAGGCGGCGCTCACAGGCCTGCCAGGCGGCCAGGACCTGCCCCACCCGGTCGACGGTCCGCACGGTCGCGTCCACGAGGTCGGCGCGGACCTTGTCGTAGAGCTTCCGGAACGATTCCTCGTCCCATGCCGGTCCGCCGTGGTCCGCGATCAGCTTGTCCGCGGCGGCCGTCGCGCAGTCGTCGAAGAGCGCCTGGACCGAGCCGTGCGGGTTGGCGGACAGGGCCAGCTTCTGCTGGTTGGACATCCGGTCGGAGGCGAACTTCGCGGGGTTCACCGGGATGTTCAGCATGATCAGCCGACGGGTGCCCCGCCACATGGCCTCCGCCTGCTCGGCCTCGGTGTCGAAGAGGCGTACCGAGACCGAATCGCCGTCGTCGACCAGCGCCGGGTAGGCCTTGACCGGCTGGCCCGCGCGGCGGGTCTCGAAGACCCGCGTCAGGGTGCCGATCGTCCAGGACTTCAGCCCCGTCCGCTCGACGGCGTCGCCGCCGGACCGGCCGGCCGTGGCCGCGGCGGCCTCCGAGAGCGCCTTGCGGGCCTTCGGCTTCAGCCGCAGGCGCAGTGCCTCCAGGTCCTTGTCCTCGGCCAGCTTGCGGCGCCGCTCGTCAACGATCCGGAAGGTGACCTTCAGATGGTCCGGAACCCTGGCCAGGTCGAAGTCGTCCGCCGAGACCGGCACCCCGACCATGCGCTGGAGCTCCCGTGCCAGCGTGATCGGCAGCGGCTCCTGCAGCGGGACGGCCCTCTCCAGGAACGCCTTCGCGAAGTCCGGCGCCGGCACGTAGTTCCGGCGGATCGGCTTCGGCAGGGAGCGGATCAGCTCCGTCACGACCTCGTTGCGCAGACCCGGGATCTGCCAGTCGAAGCCCTCGTCCGTGACCTGGTTGAGCACCTGGAGCGGGATGTGCACGGTCACGCCGTCGGCGTCCGCGCCCGGCTCGAACTGGTACGTGACGCGGAACTTCAGCCGCCCCTGACGCCACGAGTCCGGGTAGTCGTCCTTGGTGACCGCCCCGGCCTTCTCGTTGATGAGCATCTCGCGCTCGAAGTCGAGCAGCTCGGGCTGCTCACGGCGCTTGTGCTTCCACCACGAGTCGAAGTGGGCCCCGGACACCACGTGCTCCGGCACCCGCTGGTCGTAGAAGTCGAACAGGGTCTCGTCGTCGACGAGGATGTCGCGGCGACGGGCCCGGTGCTCCAGCTCCTCCACCTCGGTGAGGAGCCTGCGGTTGTCCGCGAAGAACTTGTGGTGCGTACGCCAGTCACCCTCGACCAGGGCGTTGCGGATGAAGAGATCACGGCTGACCCCGGGGTCGATGCGCCCGTAGTTCACCTTGCGCTGGGCGACGATCGGCACGCCGTACAGGGTGACCTTCTCGTACGCCATCACCGCCGCCTGGTCCTTCTCCCAGTGCGGCTCGCTGTAGGTGCGCTTCACCAGATGCTCCGCGAGCGGCTCGATCCACTCGGGTTCGATCTTCGCGTTGACCCGCGCCCACAGCCGGGACGTCTCGACCAGCTCGGCGGACATCACGAAGCGCGGCGGCTTCCTGAACAGCGCCGAGCCGGGGAAGACGGCGAACTTGGCGTTGCGGGCGCCCAGGTACTCGTTCTTCGCGCCGTCCTTCACGTCCTTCATCCCGATGTGGGACAGGAGGCCGGCGAGGAGCGAGACGTGCACGGACTGCTCGGGCGCGCCGGCGTCCGCCGCGGGTTCCTCGAAGTGGAGCCCCATCTGCTTGGCCACCGTGCGCAGCTGCGCGTAGATGTCCTGCCACTCGCGGATGCGCAGGAAGTTCAGGTACTCCTGCTTGCACATCCGGCGGAAGCTGGACGAACCGCGTTCCTTCTGCTGCTCGCGGACGTAGCGCCAGAGGTTGAGGAAGGCGAGGAAGTCGCTCGTCTCGTCCTTGAAGCGGGCGTGCTGCTGGTCCGCCTGGGCCTGCTTGTCGGCGGGGCGCTCCCGCGGGTCCTGGATGGAGAGCGCGGCCGCGATGACCATGACCTCGCGCAGGCAGCCGTTCTTCTCGGCCTCGATCACCATCCGGGCGAGGCGCGGGTCGACGGGCAGCTGGGCGAGCTTGCGGCCCGTCGGCGTCAGCCGCTGCACCTTCTTCCCCTCCTGGGGGGACTTCTGCGCCAGGTCGAGGGCGCCCAGCTCCTGGAGGAGCTGCACGCCGTCGCGGATGTTGCGGTGGTCCGGCGGGTCGATGAAGGGGAACCGCTCGATGTCGCCGAGGCCGGCCGCGGTCATCTGGAGGATGACGGACGCCAGGTTCGTGCGGAGGATCTCGGCGTCGGTGAACTCCGGCCGGGACAGGAAGTCGTCCTCGCTGTAGAGCCGGATGCAGATGCCGTCCGAGGTACGGCCACAGCGGCCTTTGCGCTGGTTGGCGCTGGCCTGGCTGACCGCCTCGATGGGCAGGCGCTGGACCTTGGTGCGGTGGCTGTAGCGCGAGATGCGGGCGGTGCCCGGGTCGATGACGTACTTGATGCCCGGCACCGTCAGGGACGTCTCGGCCACGTTCGTCGCGAGGACGATGCGGCGGCCCGAGTGCGGCTGGAAGACGCGGTGCTGCTCGGCGTGCGAGAGCCGGGCGTAGAGGGGGAGGACCTCGGTGTGGCGGAGGTTCTTCTTGTTCAGCGCGTCCGCGGTGTCGCGGATCTCCCGCTCGCCGGAGAGGAAGACCAGGATGTCGCCCGGCCCTTCCTTCTGGAGTTCGTCGACCGCGTCGCAGATCGCGGTGATCTGGTCGCGGTCGGACTCGTCGCTCTCCTCTTCCAGGAGGGGGCGGTAGCGGACCTCGACGGGGTAGGTCCGGCCGGAGACCTCGACGATCGGCGCGTTCCCGAAGTGCCGGGAGAACCGCTCGGGGTCGATGGTCGCGGAGGTGATCACGACCTTGAGGTCGGGGCGCCTCGGCAGCAGCTGGGCCAGATAGCCGAGCAGGAAGTCGATGTTGAGCGACCGCTCGTGGGCCTCGTCGATGATGATCGTGTCGTAGGCGCGAAGCTCGCGGTCCGTCTGGATCTCCGCGAGCAGGATGCCGTCCGTCATGAGCTTGACGAAGGTCGCGTCCTGGTTCACCTGGTCGGTGAACCGGACCTTCCAGCCCACCGCCTCGCCGAGCGGGGTGCGCAACTCCTCGGCCACGCGCTCGGCGACCGTCCGCGCGGCGATCCGGCGCGGCTGGGTGTGCCCGATCATGCCGCGTACGCCGCGGCCGAGCTCGAGACAGATCTTGGGGATCTGCGTCGTCTTGCCGGAGCCGGTCTCTCCCGCGACGATCACGACCTGGTGGTCCCGTATGGCCTGGAGGATCTCGTCCTTCTTCTGGCTGACCGGGAGCTGTTCGGGATACGTGACCCCGGGCACCCGTGCCGCGCGCGCGGCGGTCCGCGCGGCGGCCTTGCCTGCCTCGGCCGCGATCTCGTCGAGCACGGCCTGCCGGGCCTCGGGTTTGCGGATGCGGCGGGTGCCCTCGAGGCGCCGCCCGAGCCGGTGCGCGTCGCGCAGCGAGATCTCGGACAGCTGCTTCTGGAGATCGGCGAAGGAAGTAGACATACGGGATCCAGGATCGCACCCGTGCGAGCGGACTGGCGAACCCATTTCCGGTGTTCCGGGCGCGGGGTCAACGGCCGGCTGCGGCGACCGGTGACGGGTGCGGCGGGCGGGCGGAGGAACGGCCCGTCGCTCTCGCGGGTGGCGTCTGCCGTAGGCGGGTGCCGTCCTCCGCGGCGGCGTCCGAGAACGGCGGTCGGTGGGTGGTGGTCGCGGGGCGCGGGCGACGGGCCCGGGGAGCGGCCGGTGCGGGGCGGGTCCGGCCGAGGGGGGCGGTGCCGTCGGTGGGTGCCCTGGCCGCGGTGACGGGTGGGGCGGGCGGAGGAACGGCCCGGGCGCAGCGGCCCTCGGCCGCGCCCCGGCGCGGCCCGGCGCGACCGCCCGTACGGGGTCGCGCGGATACGGGCGGGGCGCCGGACGGCCGGTGCGGGGCACGGCGTACCGGCCCGGGGAGCGGCCGGCCCGTACGATTACGGGCACGTCGACTCCAGGAGCCCCCGTCCATGCCCAGCCCCAGCAGCCGTTGGCACCGCGCCCTCGCGGCCGTGGCGGCGCTCCCGGCCGTGCTGGTGGGGGCACTTCTCTGCGTGGGGACGAGTACGGCCGCGGACACCGGCGGCACGGCCGGGGCCGGTCGGCCTCGGCCCGCCGTGGCTGGGCCCGCCGCCGTGGCCCCGCAGGCTGCTGTGTCCCCGAACGGTGCGGTCGCTCCGCCCGCCGCCGTGGCGGAGCCGGGCGCGGCCCCGGCCGGCGAGCAACGGGCTCCCGGCTGCGGCGAAGGCTCCGGTGACGGCGGGCTGAGCCCCGCCACGCCGCCGCGCGGGTCCGCCGCGCACGAACTTCTGCCCGCCCTGCCGACCACCGCCCATGGCGGGGCCGGCTGCCCGGCGGCCGGCGATGCCCTCCTGGACCTCGCGCCGGAGCGCGCCCCGCCCGCGCTCGCTGCACCCGGCCCGATAGACCTCTCCGTCCTGCGCGTGTAGGCCGCGGCACCGCCCCGTCCTGCCCGCAACCCTGCGCCACCCGGAGAGAGAACACCGCCATGCCCGCGTCCCGCACCCCCGCCCGCAGCGGCACCCGTCCAGCCCGCTCCCTCAAGCCGTTCGGGTACGGCGCCGCCGTCGCCGCCGCTGCGGTGCTGCTCGGCTTCGTCTCGTACACGGCCACCAAGCCCGACGACTCCGCGACCGGCGGGCGGTCCGTCGCCGACGTCTCCGCCGAGCCCGACGCCGGCGTCTACCCGGAGCTGGAGAAGCTCGCCCGGCGCGACGCCGCCGACCCGCTGGCGCTGGGCCGCGCCGACGCGCCCGTGGTGATGGTCGAGTACGCCGACTTCAAGTGCGGCTACTGCGGCAAGTTCGCCCGCGACACCGAGCCGGAACTGATCCGGAAGTACGTGGAGAAGGGCGTCCTGCGCATCGAATGGCGCAACTTCCCGATCTTCGGCGAGGAGTCGGAGGCCGCCGCCCGGGCCGCCTGGGCCGCCGGGCGGCAGGACCGGTTCTGGCAGTTCCACAAGGCCGCGTACGCCGACGGCGCCAAGGAGAAGGGCTTCGGCGAGCAGCAGCTCAGGGAACTCGCCGCCGCAGCCGGGGTGAAGGACCTGGCGCGTTTCACCCGCGACGCGGACAGCGAGGAGGCGCGTCAGGCCGTGGCGAGGGACCAGGAGGAGGGGTACGGGCTGGGCGCCACGTCCACGCCGTCGTTCGTGGTCAACGGCCGTCCGATCGCGGGCGCCCAACCGGCGGGGACCTTCGTCGACGCGATCGAGGCGGCGCGCAGGGCCGTGACCACGGAGCCGGCGGGACCGAAGTCGGCGCCGACGCCCCCGGCCCCCGGCGCGACGGCTCCGGGCACCCCGGCTCCCGGCGCGACCGCTCCCGGAACCCCGGTGCCGGGGACGGCGGGCGGCGAGTGAGCGACATCGGATACCTGGCCGCCTTCCTGGGTGGCCTGCTCGCCCTGCTCAGCCCCTGCAGCGCCCTGCTGCTGCCGGCCTTCTTCGCGTACTCGATCGACACCACGTCCCGGCTCGTCGCGCGTACCTGCGTCTTCTACGCGGGCCTGGCGACGACCCTGGTCCCGCTGGGTGCCGCGGGTTCGTTCGCCGGACGCCTCTTCTACGGCCACCGCGACCTCCTGGTCGCGGTGGGCGGCTGGCTGATCATCGCGCTCGGAGTGGCCCAGCTGGCAGGCCTCGGGTTCGCCCCCCGGCGCCTCGCCGAGGCCGGCGGGCGGATCCGCCCCACGACCGCGCTCTCGGTCTACGCCCTCGGCGCCGTCTACGGGCTCGCGGGCTTCTGCGCGGGCCCGATCCTCGGCAGCGTCCTCACGGTGGCGGCCCTGAGCGGGAGCCCCGCGTACGGGGGGCTCCTCCTCGCCGTCTACGCCCTGGGCATGGCGGTGCCGCTGTTCGTCCTGGCCCTGCTCTGGGAACGCCACGACCTGTCCCGCCGCCGATGGCTGCGGGGGCGCCCCCTGCGCGTCGGCGGCCGTTTCGAGCTGCACTCCACCTCGGCCCTGTCCGGGCTGTTCTTCATCGTCCTCGGCGCCGTCTTCCTCGTCTTCGACGGCACGACGGCCCTCCCGGGACTGCTGTCGGTCGACGACTCCTTCGCCGTGGAGCAGTGGGCCTCCTCCGCGGGGCGCGCGGTCCCCGACTGGGTACTGCTCGCCCTGGTCGTGGCGGCCGCGGCGATCGTCCTCGCGGTACGCGGGCTGCGGGGGCGGGACCGGGCCTGACCGCGCCCCGCCCCGGGAGCGGCACACTCAGCGCTCCCGTCACCGCCCATGCCCATGCCCTGCCCCCGGTTCCGGTCCTGCTCCAGGCAGTGGTCCCGCTCCAGGCGCGGGGCAGGGCTGCGCGGGTGCCGAGGGGGTGCCCCAGGACGGCGTCGGTTGGCTCCTGTGAGGGATGAGGGATGAGGCATGAGGGACCGATCCGACCCGTCGGCGTACCGGTTGGCCAGCCGACATGAGGAAAGCCCCCGCCGATGATCTCGACGCGGGCTTCTGCCCTGCTAGGGCTGCGGTGGCTGGGGCCGGGGTCGAACCGGCGACCTTCCGCTTTTCAGGCGGACGCTCGTACCAACTGAGCTACCCAGCCGTGCGACTCGATGAGTCGCAGCGGTCCTGACGGGATTTGAACCCGCGGCCTCCACCTTGACAGGGTGGCGAGCACTCCAAACTGCTCCACAGGACCAGAGGTGATGCATTGTGCGAGAGCAAGTCTCGCACACGGTGGTGGTGCGTGCCCCCAACGGGATTCGAACCCGAAATCGTTACCTTGCTGACCTGCGGAGATTCGTGGGAGCCCGGCAAATACGCCCGTCTGCGTCCTCCTGAGTCTGGCTCGATCCTCCTCGATCCTGCCCTCGTGCTGACATGTCAGCACGAGGCGGCAAGCCGTTGTGATCGCAAATCTCGGGTCTCGTGTTGAGTGAAGACGTCGAAGGAGGTTCGACTGACGTCGAAGACGTAGTCCGGGCGCCGCGGTCGCGGCAGGCGGGATGGGGCCGGAGGTAAGGGCCGCCTGGTCTGGGTGAGCGCGGCCCGCCCCGGACACACCTCGGAGATCACCGCCTGCCGCCACGACAGCCTGAGCGCCCATCTGCGCGCGGCCGGCCTCGGCGCGCTCGCCGGCCTAGGCTTCGTCGGCCTCGACGACAGCATCCCGGATGCCGACACGGCGGTGATCACCGGCTACAAGGCGGCCCGCAACAAGTCCCTGATTGGGGGACAGAACCTCTCCAACAAGGCGCTGGCGGCGGTCCGGGCACCGGTCGAGTACGGCTTCGCGCATCCTCCAGCGGCCAGACCTGTACGGCAAGACTCCGCCCGAACAACCGCCTGACCAGCATCAACGGCCATCCGCAGCGGTCGCTTACACGCTCCGACAGCAGCACGAAAGACGCCGCGGCTAGCTTCTCGCTCAGTCGGCCGCGGAGTTGAAGGCACGCGGCACATCACGACGAGACAGCGAGAGCGGTGCGGAAGCCACCGGTCTCCCACGGGAAGGGGTGCCCGCGGATGACGGTGATGACACATGACGTGGCTCGACGTCCGGATTTCGGTATCGGCACGGGGCTGCGCCGGCACACCGGAGCTCCGCGCGGGCACCACAGTGCGACCGAGGTGGAGGGAGCAGGTCGATGACCGAGGTCAACGGTGAGCGGCAGCTGCGGTTCGACGGACCGTTGGAGCGGTCGTTGGTGCACCGTCACGCGGCCGACGAGGTCTTCGTCACCGATCACGTCGCGCTGGGCGACAGCCGATTCGCCGTCGCGGCGCGGCTGCCAGCCGCCCACCGCTACTTCAACGACGACCCGAGTCCCTCGGCGTCCATCGACCCGATGCTGCTCCTCGAGTGCTCGCGGCAGGCCGGAACCCTGGTGGCCCACCGCCATCTCGGCGTCCCGACCGACACGGCGTTCCTCATCGCGGAGTGGAGCATCGCCCTCGACGACGAGTCGCCGGTCCCGTGGCCCGGGCACGCCCCCGACGAGCTGACGATGGTCATCGAGGCTCAAGACCTGAAGCAGCGCGGAGAGGCTCTGCTCGGCGCGACGCTGGTGAGTGAGCTGTACCTCGCCGGGCGCCGGGTGGCGACCAGCACGGTGATCACCGGGTATCCGTCCCGTTCCGGTTACGAGAGCTTCCGGACCCGACGCCGCAGCTCGGTGGCACCGCTCTCCGACGCCATGCCGCCGCGCCTGGGCGGCACGCCCGCGGAGGGCCGTGAGGTGGGACGGGGGCTGGAGGAGAACGTCGTCCTCTCGACGGTGCGTCGCGCCGGCGGGCGGACCGTCGCGGACCTCGACGTACCGGTCGCACATCCGGTGTTCTACGACCACCCGCTCGACCACGTCCCGGCGACCGCGCTGCTGGAAGCCGCCCGCCAGGCCGCCCTGTTGGCGGTCGCGTCGGAGACGGAGGAGGCCGGTCAGGGGACCGGGCCGTGGCGGGTGGGCGCACTGAGGGCCCGGTTCGGACGCTTCGTCGAACTGGACAGCCCGACGGGGGTGTCCGCGCGTGTGGAGCATGGCGGGAGCAGCCGCTCCGTGGCCGTGCTGTTCGAGCAGGACGGAGCGACCGCCTGCGACTGCGAGGTCACAGTCCTCGCACCGTCGGCTGCTTCCGTTTCGCCGGCCGCTTCCTCTGGCGGTCGTTGATGCTGCTGAGCGGCACGTACGGGCTCGTGTGCGCCGCCTGGTATCCACCGGAGCGGCAGACCGTCGAGGAGGCGCTGGCCGCCGGAGACGTGGACCGACGCAACGCGGCCGATCTGGGATACACGGCGCTGCCGGTCAGCGCGGACACCGCGCCGCCGGACATGGCCGTAGCCGCCGGGCACCAGGTGCTGGAGCGGGGCGGCTGCCCGGCGGCGACGCTGTCGATGGTGCTGCACGCGAGCGTGCACCACCAAGGGCACGACGCCTGGTCGGCGCCCCACTACATCGCGGACCGGCTCACCGCGCACAACGCGGTGCCGATCGGACTGCTGCAGCAGTGCAACGGAGGAGCCATCGGAATCGAGCTGGCCGTCTCCCGGCTGCAGGGCGACCCGCAGGCCGGGCCGGCCCTGGTGACCACTGGGGATCGGTTCCTGATGCCGAGCTGGCACCGCTGGCGCACCGACTACGGCATGGCCGCGGGCGACGCGGGGACGGCGGTGCTGGTGCACCGAGGCGACGGGCTTCCCTCGGACCTCACCCTGCACGCCCTGGCGACCACCGTGGCGTCCGAGCTGGAAGTCATGCACCGTGGAGAGGACGAGCTGAACGCGGACCCGCTCGGGCACGGCCCGATGATCGACGTGCGGCGTCCCAAGCGTCACTTCGTCCGGACCTTCGGCGTCGACCACTTCACCAAGCTCGCGCACGACCGCATCCGGGGAGCGGTCGGCGAGGCGCTCGCGTCCTGCGGCCTCGCCCCGGACGATCCACGACTGCGCCACGCCGTGCTGCCGCGCCTGGGCACCAAGGCGATGGCGGAGGCGTACGTACCGCCACTGGCGGAGTCCGTCTCGGCGCCACTGCTGGACCTCGGGCGTGCCACCGGCCACCTGGGAGCCGGCGACCTGAACGCCTCGCTCGCCGACCTGGCGAGCAGCGACTGGCTGGAGCCCGGGCAGTACGCCGTCGTACTGAACGGCGGTGGCGGGTTCACCTTCACCGCGGCCGTGGTCAGCCGCACGGACACCGCCGCCTGAACCAGCCGCGACATCCCACTCGGCCGGACCGAAGAGACCTCCCGGGCGTCGAACCGCCCGGGCAGCCCATGGACAGGAGAACCGACATGAGCAACATCCAGGACCGCTTCTACTCCCTGCTCAGCGCGAAGATCGGCTTGGAGACCGAGACGCTCACCGGGGACACCACCCTCGAATCCCTCGACCTCGACTCGCTCCTCATCGTCGAACTCAGCGTCGCCGTGGAGAAGGAGTTCGGTGTGGTGCTCGACGAACTCCAGCTCGCCCCCGAGCGCACTGTCGGCGCGGTCCTCGGCACCCTCGACAGCCAGCTCAAGGCGGCTTCGTGACCGCCGGACGCCGTCGCCGGTTCGACGTGGCCGTCACCGGCCTGGGGCTCGTCACGCCGGCCGGAATCGGGGTGAAGGCCAACGTGGCCCAGATCTGGGACGGCCGGTCCACCGCGAGCAAGAGCCCCGAACTGGAGGGCATGGCCGTCGACTTCTCCTGCCGGGTCGACGACTTCGACGCGGCGGCGGAGCTCGGCCGCCGCGCGGCGCTGCGGATGGACCGGGTCAGCCAGCTCGGCGTGACCGCCGCACGGCTGGCCGTGTCGGATGCCGGTCTCGACCCCCAGGCGTGGGACGGCGCACGGGTCGCCGTGGTGATCGGCACCTCGTTCGGCGGTTCCGCCAGCTTCGAGCGCGAGCACGAGACCTACCTGCGAAGCGGGCCCACGGTGGTCTCACCACAGCTCATGGTGACGGCGCCGGTCAACATGACGGCCGGTCACATCGCCATGGACTGCCAGGCGCTGGGACCGAACCAAGTGGTGTCGACCGCCTGCGCCTCCGGTACCACCGCCATCGGTCTCGGCCGGATGCTGCTGGAGGCCGGACTCTGCGACGTGGTGCTGGCCGGCGGTTCCGAGGCGGCGCTCACCCGCACCGGCATGGCCAGCCTGCACAAGATGGGCGCGCTCTCCCGGCGTGCCGAGGACCCGGCGGCCGCGTCCCGCCCGTTCGACGCGAACCGGGACGGCTTCGTCGCCGGTGAGGGCGCCGGCGTCCTGGTGCTCGAAAGGGTCGCCGACGCGCGCGCCAGAGGGGCCAGGGTCCGCGCCAGGATCAGCGGCTTCGGAGCCTCGGCCGACGGCTTCCACGCCTCCGCCCCCCACCCGACGGGTGACGGTGCGGAGCGGGCGATGCGAGCGGCGCTGGCCGACGCCTGCCTCGACCCGGCGGAGGTGGCTCACGTCAACGCGCACGGCACGTCGACCCCGAAGAACGACGTCACCGAGGCGGCCGTCATCCGCCGGGTCATCGGTGACCATCCCCTGGTCACCTCGACCAAGGGAGTGATCGGCCACCTGATCGGCGCCGCCGGAGCGGTCGAGGCCGCGTACACGGTACTGGCGGTCGAGGAAGGCTCTGTACCGCCGACCGCGAACCTGGAGAGCGTCGATTCCCAGGTGGAGATCGACGTGGTCGCCGGGGCGCCGCGCACGGCGACGATCGGCGCGGCGATGTCGAACTCCTTCGGATTCGGCGGGCAGAACGCCGCCGTGGTGGTGACGGCGGCATGACGGAGACCGGCCGCTCCGTCCTGGTGACCGGAGGCAACCGGGGCATCGGTCTCGCCATCGCCCGGGACCTGGCCGCGCAGGGCGACCGGGTGGCGGTCACCCACCACAGCACCGAGCCCCCGCCCGGCCTGTACGGGGTGGCCTGCGACATCACCGATCCCGACGCGGTGGCGCGGCTGTTCGACAATGTGGCCGCCGAGCAGGGGCCGGTGGAGGTGCTGGTGGCCAACGCCGGCATCACCCGGGACGCGCTCCTGCTGTCGATGGCCGACCACGACGTGGACGAGGTGCTGGACACCAACCTCCGCGCGGTCATCCGGCTGGCCAAGTACGCGTCCCGGGGCATGCTCGCCGAGCGCTGGGGGCGGCTCGTCCTGGTCTCCTCGTCGGCCGCCTTCACCGGCTCTCCGGGCCAGACGAACTACGCGGCCGCCAAAGCCGGCCTGGTCGGCATGGCCCGCTCGCTGGCCTGGGAGCTGGGGCCGCGCGGCATCACCGTCAACGTGGTGGCTCCGGGCCTGATCGACACCGACATGACACGCGGCCTGAGCGTCGCCCGGCGCGAGCAGTTCCTGAGCCGGACGCCGCTGGGACGGCCCGGCAGGGTCGAGGAAGTGGCCGCTGCCGTCCGCTTCCTGGCGAGTGCCGAGGCCGGCTATCTGACCGGCGTGGTGCTGCCGGTCAGCGGCGGACTCGGCATGGGCATATGACAATCCGTCTGTTATCAGGAACAAGAGGCTGATCAATGGCAATCGGCGTGATATCCGTCGGCGCTCACCTTCCCGAACGCGTCGTGACCAACCGAGAGATCGCTGCCTGGGCGAACGTCACCGAGCAATGGGTCGCCGAACGGACCGGCATCCTGGAGCGGCGTTACGCCGCGGCCGGCGAGGCGACATCCGACCTGGCGCTGCCCGCCGCGCGCGTGGCGCTCAGCGAGGCCGGCCCGGAGGCCAGGGAACGGCTCGCCGCCCTGATCGTCGCCACCTGCACCCCCGACCACCCACAGCCTTCGACGGCGGCGATCGTGCAGGCGGGCCTCGGCCTGCCGGCCCTGCCCGCCTTCGACGTCAACGCGGTGTGCAGCGGCTTCCTCTACGCGCTCACCCTCGCCAAGGCGCTGCTCGACGGACAGCCCGGGCAGCACGCCCTGGTGGTCGGGGCGGACGTCTTCTCACGGCTCATGGACCGCGGTGACCGCAAGACCGTCAGCCTCTTCGGCGACGGTGCGGGCGCGGTCGTGCTCGGTCCGGTGCCGGAGAGTTACGGAATCCACGCCAGCACCCTGCTGGCCAACGGCGAACTGCACGACTACGTGAAGGTCGCGGCCGGCGGCAGCCGGACCCCGCTGGACGAACGGGCCCGGTCGGCGGGCGAGCACCTCTTCCGGATGGACGGCAGGGCGGTCCGGGAGTACGCAATGACCACCCTGCACAAGGTGGTCGGTCAGACCCTCGCGGAATGCGGCGCCCAGATCGAGGACGTGGACCGCGTCGTCCTCCACCAGGCCAACACCCGCCTGCTGGAGTCCTTCGCGGCCGAGGCCGGCATCGACCCGGACAAGGTCGCCCTCACGGCGCCGAACCTGGGCAACACCGCGGCCGCCTCCGTACCGCTGACGCTGCACCACACCCACCACGCCCGCCCCCTGGAACGCGGCGAGCGTGTCCTGCTGGCCTCCATCGGCGGTGGGATGACCGCCGCCGCCACCCTCATGACCTGGTACTGAGGACGGAAGGGCAACTCATGAGACTCGACGGAATGTCCGCCATCGTCACGGGCGGCACGCGGGGCCTCGGCCGCACCATCGCGGAGAGCTTCCTCGCCGAAGGCGCGAACGTCGTCTGCGCCGCCCGCAACCCGTACGACGTGAAGGAACTCATCGACCGCCATCCGGGCCGAGTCCGCTACCAGCGCACCGACGTCACGGACGAGGACTCCGTGGCGGAGCTGATGGAGGCGGGACTGGCCGCCTTCGGCCGGATCGACGTGCTGGTCAACAATGCCGGAGTCAGCCGCGACGGCACGATCAGCCGGCTTTCGACGGCGGACTGGAACACCACCGTCGCCACCAACCTCAACGGGGTCTTCCTCTGCACCCGCGCGGCCATCCGCCCGATGCAGGAACAGGGCGGCGGCCGGATCATCAACCTCTCGTCCTGCGTGGCCAGCCGTGCCGTGGCCGGCGCGGCCGCCTACAGCGCCAGCAAGGCCGCCGTGGAGATGTTCACCCGGGCGTCGGCTCTCGAACTGGCCCCCAAGGGCATCACGGTCAACTGCCTGTCACCCGGCTACATCGACGAGGGCATGGGCAAGCAGGTCGCCGCGGACGACCGTATCTGGGCGAGCTACCGCAAGCGGCTGCTCTCCGGACGGCTGGGACGGCCGGAGGAGGTCGGGGCGGCCGCTGTGTTCCTCGCAGCGTCGGACAGCTCCTACGTGAACGGGCACGTGCTGGAGGTCAACGGGGGGCTGATGTGGGCGGCCTGACGTCATCCTCCGCTCCGGTGGTGGCCTTCTTCGACATAGACGAGACGCTGGTCGCGATGAAGAGCCCGTTCGCGATGCTGCGCCACCGGCTGCGCCAGCAGGGCGACCTGGACGGCTCGGCGTACCGGGCCGCGGCCGATCCCCTCCGCAGGTTCGCCGCCCAGGGCGGCGAACCTGCGGAGGTGAGCGCGATGTTCTACCGCGCCGTCGTCGGCGTCCGGTGGGACGAGCTGCTGAGCCAGGGCCGCGACTGGTACGCGCAGCTGCGCGGCCGGGGAGTCCCGTTCGTCGAGGCCACGCTGCGCGAGCTGCGCCACCACCAGCGCCAGGGCCACCTCACCGTGGCGGTGTCCGGCGCGTGGGCCGCGAGCCTGCAGCCGATGGCCGAGGACTTGGGCATCGACCTGGTGCTGTGCACCGAGCCCGAGGTGGACGAGGCCGGGCTGATGACGGGGCGGATCGCGCGGGCGATGTTCGGCCCGGCCAAGGGGGCCGCGGTGCGCGACGTCCTCGCGGCGCAGGGCGCGGTCGCGGGGGAGTGCTTCGCCTACGCCGACGACCCGAGCGATCTCGACATGCTCCGTCTGGTGGGCCGGCCCACCGTCGTCGGCGACCACCCCGTGCTCGCCGGGATGGCGGCCGAGCACGGGTGGCGAGTGCTGTCCAACGCGCTCGTACCCGGCACCGAGCGCATCCCCGTCTGACCGCCCGTCCCGCACGTTCCCGCCCGGCCTGGGCGCTCCCGCGCGCGGCCGACGACGGCGCTCTCGCCGACACCGGATGCCGAAGCAGCTCAGCCTGCTCGTTCAAGGTAATGCTCGCGCGAATGACAGAGTGCTGATATAAACTAGTGTCCTGCCTCGTCGAGGGAACTCTCTGTAAGTCGTCCATGGAGGGATTGCAGCTCACATGAGCACAGTGACCTCGGGCCGCGCCACGGCACGGCCCTCGATCGTCCTCGCCGCGGTGTGCGTGGCCGTCCTGATCCTGCCCGCCTCGCTGACCGGCAGTTCGGTGGCCCTGCCCGACATCGCGTCCAGCCTGCACGCCGGCATCGTCCCGCTGCAGTGGGTGGTCAACGCCTACAACCTCGCGTTCGCCTCCTTCATGCTCGCCTGCGGCTCGCTCGCCGACATCGTCGGCCGCCGCAGGCTGTTCGCCGTCGGAACGAGCGTGTTCGTCCTCGCCTCGGTGGCCAGCGGCCTGGCCGGCAACGTGCTGCTGCTCGACGTGATGCGCGGCTTGGCCGGCCTCGGCGCCGCCGCCGTGATGACCAGCGGCAGCGCGCTCCTGGCCACCACCTTCGAAGGAGCCGCGCTCGGCCGGGCCTTCGCGATCCTCGGCTCCTCGGCGGGCGCCGGCCTGGCCCTCGGTCCCTCCGTGTCCGGTCTCCTAGTCGGCGGGCTGGGCTGGCGGTGGGTGTTCTTCGCGCACGCCCTCGTGGCCGCCCTGGCCCTGCTGGCGCTCCCCTCGATCCCGGAGTCCCGCAACAGGGAGGGCGCCAGGATCGACTGGTGGGGCACCGTCACCTTCACCAGCAGCCTCTTCCTCCTGATGCTGGCTGTGGTCCAGGGACCGCAGATCGGCTGGGCCAGCGCCGAGGTGATCGGCCTGTTTACCGGTGCGTCGCTGCTGATCGCCCTGTTCATCGTCGCCGAGAGCCGCCAGACACATCCCATGTTCGACCTGGCGCTCTTCCGGCAGTCCCGTTTCCTGGCCGTCTGCCTGCTCCCCGTGGCCATCGCCTTCGGCTTCGTCTGCCTGCTGGTGCTGCTGCCCTCGTGGTTCAGCGGAGCCAACGGGGCGTCCGCGGACGCCGCCGGCGCAACCATGATGCTGCTCACCCTGCCGGTGCTGGTGGTGCCGCTCGGTGTCAGCCGGCTGGTGAAGCTGGGCATGTCGACCCGCGTCGTCCTCAGCCTCAGCCTCCTCCTGGTGGCGCTCGGCGGCGCCTGGCTCACCGTGCTGCACCCGGGCATCTCCGCGCTGGAGCTGGCCGGTCCGCTCCTGCTGATCGGTGTCGGGATGGGCTTCTCGGCAGGTCTGATCGACGGCGTGGCGATCACCTCGGTCGCTCCGGAACGCGCCGGCATGGCCGCGGGCATGTTCAACACCATGCGGCTCGCCGGCGAAGCGGTCGCCATCACGGTGATGAGCACCGTCCTGGTCTCCCTCCTGCAGAGCCGGGTGGCCGACGGCCTGCGCGACTACGGACTGCCGTCCGCCGACGCGGCCGACGTGGCCAACCGTGTCGCCAGCGGCGACCTGGCGGGCGCCGGCCGGAGCGTCGAACCCGGACTGCGCGACCGCTTCGGCGACTTCCTCGCGGACAGCTACACCGGGGCCATGCACTCCGTCCTGTGGCTGCTGGCCGCGGTCTGCGCCGTCGCCACCGTCGTCGTCTACCTGATGCTGAGCGACCGCAAGGAGACGCCCACCGCCGCTCCGGTCGCCGAGGACGCCCCCGCCCAGGAGACAACCCGCGTATGACGACTCAAGACCAGCGTCCCGTCCTGGTGGTCGGCGCCGGCCCGTCCGGCCTCACCGCCGCCGTGGAACTGACCCGGCGCGGCGTGCCGGTGCGCTGCGTGGACCGTGCCGAAGGCCCGAGCACGTCGACGAAGGCACTCGGCGTCTGGCCCCGCACCCTGGAACTGCTGCGCAGGATGGGAGCAGAGGAGGAGATACGGCGGCGCGTCCTGCCGCAACGGGCCATGCGGTACTACTCCGACGGCCGGGTGATCGCCGACCTGCGCTTCCGTGACACGGACGTGCAACCGGTCTGCCTGCCGCAGCCGGACGTCGAGTCCATGCTCCGGGACGCCCTGACCGAGGCCGGCGGACAGGTCGAGTGGGGCACTGAACTGGTCGGGTTCCAGCAGGACGGGCCGACGGTCAAGGCGGTGCTGCGCGGCTCCGACGGAACGGAGCGGACGGAGGAGTTCTCCTGGGTGGTGGGCGCCGACGGCGCGCGCAGCCGCGTCCGGGAGCACCTGGACATCGACTTCGAGGGCGCCACGCACGAACTGTCCTTCGTGGTGGCCGACATCGAGCTCGACGGACCGCTGGAGCCGGACGTCACCCACTACTTCTGTTCACCGCGCGGCATCCTGGTGACGTGTGGCCTGCCCTCCGGCCGCTTTCGGGTCTTCACCTCGGCGCCGCCCGGCCTGAGGCGCGACGAGGTGGACCTGGCGGTCGTCCAGAACCTGGTCGACGAGCGAGGCCCCGGAGGCATCGAGCTGCGCGACCCGGATTGGATCAGCGTGTTCGCGGTGCACTCCCGGCACGCGGACCGCACCCGCGAGGGAAGGGTCTTCCTGCTGGGCGACGCCGCGCACATCCACAGTCCGGCCGGCGGCCAGGGGCTGAACATCGGCATGGCCGACGCGCACAACCTGGCGTGGAAACTGGCCCTGTGCTGGCACGGCCGCAGTGACGCGACGCTGCTGGACAGCTTCGAGAGCGAGCGCGCACAGACCGCCCGGGCCGCCATCAAGCAGGCGGACATCCAGACCAGGATCTGGCTGCTGAACAAACCGCACCAGGTGGCCCTGCGCGACAACGCGCTCCGCGTCGCCTCCGCGCTGCGGCTCTTCCACCTCGACTACCTGCCCTGGCTGGCCGGGCAGCGGACCGTCTACACGCAGCCCGGTTCCCGGCGCAGGCGCCTCGCCCTGCCCGCGGGACGGCCGTGGCCGGGCTCCGGAGGATTCACCGAGGGCGGCCTCGTCCCCCGGAGGCAGATCTGGGACATCGCGAGCTCTCGGCGGATGCCGCTGCGCTCGGCTCTCTCCGACCTCCGGTACACACTCCTGCTGCACGGCGACGGAACGCCCGGCGGCCGGTCCGCCCAACTGGCCGCCTGGGTGCGTGACCAGTGCGCCGAGACGGTCGAGGTCCAGGTGATGCAGACCCGGACCGGTACGCTGCGGCCGTGGACGCCCGAACGGCCCGCGTCGCCCAACGGCCCGGACACTACCCGGATCGCCCTGGTCCGCCCGGACGGGATCGCCGACCTGGCCTGCCCCGCGCGCGAGTCCTGGCGCGTACGGCGGCGGCTCGAAGAGCTCTTCGCCCCGCTGCTCAAGTCCGCCGACATCCCCGAGGCTCGCGCCGACGCGCTCTGACCTCCACCCGAAGCCGACTGACGTCCCCACCGGAGAAACACGATGTCGATCATCCCCGAAAGCCACCGCGACCTGTTGGAGCGCCCCCTCTTCGCGCACCTGGCCACCATCAGGCCGGACGGCACCCCGCAGGTGAACCCCATGTGGTTCAGCTGGGACGGTGACTACCTGTACTTCACCAACACCACGACCCGGTACAAGTACCGCAACGTCACCAGTCATCCGGTCGTCTCGGTGTCCATCAACGACCCCGAGCAGCCTTACCGCTACCTGGAGATCCGTGGCGCCGTCGAGCGCATCGACCCGGACCCCGAGGGCGCCTTCTTCCTGCGGCTCGCCGATCGCTACGCCCTCGAATTCGACGGCCCGCCCGCCGACGCGGAGCACCGGGTGGTGTACGTCATCCGCCCGACCGGGACCAGCAAGCAGTGAGGACCGGCCGGGGCCCGGCGCCCGGCAGGACGCCGGGCCCCGGCCCGGCGTCAGCCCCGCGCGGCACCGTCCGCCGCGCGGGCGCGGCCCGTGTCCTCGACGGCGGTGAGGTCCGTGTCGCCCGTCCCCCGGAACCGGAAGTAGAAGACCGTGCTGACCGCACAGAGCCCCACGACGTACCAGGGGTACCAGGCGGCGTGACCGAGTCCCGAGAGGTACTCGTTGAGATAGGGCGCCGTACCGCCGAACAGCGCCACCGTCAGCGCGTACGGCAGCCCCACGCCGCTGGATCGCAGAGTGGTGGGAAACATCTGCAGGGTCGCCGCCGGCGCGGCCGTCGCGTAGCACCCGAAGAGCAGCAGTGCCGCGGTCATCACCGCGAACAGCCGCACGGCCGACCCCGACATGACCCCGAACAGGACCGGGGTCAGGCAGACGAATCCGCCGCCGAACGCCAGCAGCATGGGCCGTGGGCCGAAGCGGTCGGTTGCCACCCCGAGCAGGGGCAGCGCGGCCATGAAGACCACCTGTGCGGCGACGGACGCCCACAGCGCGGCGTTCGCCGGCACCCCGTCGTGGACCTGGGCGTACAACGGCAGGTAGCTGGCGAAGGTGTAGTAGACGACGGTCGCGCCCAGCGAGAAGCCGGCCACCCGCAGGACACTGCGCGGATGTGAGCGCAGTGCCCGCCACGCCGGACGGTGCTGCCGCTCGCGCGCCGCGTCGAAGACCGGCGTCTCGCGCACACAGCGGCGCATCCACCAGCCGTACAACGCGAACAGGGCGCCGAGCGCGAAGGGAACACGCCACCCCCAGTCGCCCAACTGGCCCGGCGTGAGCGTGTTCCGCAGGATCAGCGCGAGAAAGGTGGCCGCGAGCGTGCCGAGCGTGGTGCTGATGTAGATGGCGCTGGAGTACAGCCCTCGGCGCCGTCTCGGCGCCGTCTCGGTCACGTAGGTGCTCATCGCCGTACCCTCGCCGCCCGCGGACAGCCCCTGCAGCGCCCGGGCCGCCACCAGCAGCACCGGGGACAGCACGCCGGCCGTCCGGTGGGCCGGGGCGAGCGCGATCAGGAGACTGCCGCCCGCCATCATCAGCAGCGACAGCCGCAGCCCCGCGCTGCGGCCGCGACGGTCGCAGTAGGCACCGATGAGCAGCCCGCCGACCGGCCGGAACAGGAAACCGACGGCGAACACCGACAGGGTCTGCAGGACGTTCGTGGCCCCGCTGCCGGAAGGAAAGAACTGCGGGCCGAGCACCGCGGCGAACGTCACGTACACGGTCCAGTCGAACCACTCCGCGGCGTTGCCGAGGGAGGCGAGCAGGATCTGGCGCAGGCGGCCGCCTCCCGTCGTGGTGCGCACGTCGGCTACTGGAGCAGCGGTGTTCACGATGCCGTCCTCCCCTGACCCGATGTTGTGGCCAGCCGTTCCGCCAGATCGGTGTGCACGATGACGCCGATGTCGGTGAAGGTCGCCAGCGCCCTGTTCCAGTGCACGCGCGCCTGTGCGTGGTCGCCGCCAGAGGCGGCGACGGCGCCCAGGACCTCCTCGGCCCGGGCGATGTTCAGACGCTGCGCGCCCGGCTGCGACAGGCAGAGCACCTGGCGCGCGCACTCCTCGGCCCGGTCCGGGGCGCTCAGGGTCAGGTAGAGCTGAGCCAGGTCGAGCAGGATCTTGCTGCGGGCCATCCTGTTCGTGCTCGAGTCGGCCAGCGAGCGGGCCGCCTCCGCGTTCCCGGCGGCGTCACGGCCCAGGAGCCCGTCGGCGACGGCGAGGCGTGCCAGGGCGTACGCCTCACCGTCCACGTAGCCGATCTGCCGGGCTCCGTCGAGCGCCGTGGCCGCGTACCGCGCCGACCGCTGCGGTGAGCCCAGGCTCCCGCTGATGGCCGACAGCAGGCACAGCGTCTCGACCTCATAGGTGCGGTCGCCGCACTCCTGGAAGGAGCTCAGTGCCCGCTCCGCCGACTCGCACGCGCTGTCGTACCGGCCGATGTCCAGGTCGACGAGCGCGAGCCCGTACAGCGAGACGCTGCGGTCGTACGAGGAGTCGATGGCCTCGGAGACTTCGAGCGCCTGGCCGAAGTAGGACCGCGCCTCGGTGAGCTCTCCGGTCGCCTGGTGCACCAGGCCCAGATTGCGCAGGCTGTACGAGCTGATGTGGTGCAGGCCGAGGGCGCCGGCGGTGGCCAGGGAGGCCGTGAGGTACTCGGTCGCGCCCTCGATGTCTCCCCGCGTCCAGTGGATGAAGCCCAGCACTCCTTTGGCGGTGGCCTCCAGACGCGGCGAGAGGATGGTGTGCGCGATGTCGAGCGCCCGCTGCGCGGCCTCCTGGGCTCGGCCGCCGCGGCCGAGACTGAGGTGGGCGAGGCTCATGTTGTTCAGCGTGGCCGCGGCCTCCTCCGCCATGCCCAGCCGGTCGTGCACCGCGAGGCTCTTCTCCTGGTGCACGAGGGCCCACTCGTAGTCGCCCAGGGTGTTGGCGAGGTTGGCGAGGCTGCGGTGCATCGCCGCGATGCCGCGGTCGTCGGCGCGTGCCTCGGCGGCGGCCAGGGCGGTGCGGGTCGTCTCCCGCCACTCGGTCCGGTACTTGCCCGTCCAGAAGAAGCCGCGCAGCGCGTCGGCGATGTGCCAGGAGAGGTAGTGCGGTCCGTGCGCGCCGAAGTAGCGGACGCACGCCATCAGATTGCGCCGCTCGGCCAGCAGCCAGGCCATCGAATGGCTCTCGTCGCCATGCCTCGGCGCGTCGAACGTCTCTAACGGCACCGACGGTTCGGCGAGGCGGACGAACTCCGAGTAGAGGACGTCGGCCGCGGCACAGACGCCCGCGAGGTACCACCGGCCGAGCCGTTCCACCGCCTCGGCCCGCTCCGGCCCGGGGTGCTCCTCGGCGGCGCGGTCCTGGGCGTACTCGCGCAGCAGGTCGTGGAACTGGTAGCGGCCCGGGGCGGGTTGCTGCAGAAGACTCGCCATCTCCAGGCGGCTGAGACCCGCCCGCGCCTGCGCCTCGCTGATGTCGGCGAGGACCGAGACGGCGGCGGGGGAGAAGTCGGAGCCGGGGAAGAGTCCCGCGAGCCGGAAGATGACGCGGTCGTCCGGTGTGAGGGCGTAATAGGACAGGGCGATGGCGTTCGAGACGGCGGACGTCGTGTCGCCGTCGACGGACAGGGCGGCGAGGCGTTTGCCGCGCCGCAGACTCTCCAGGTACACCTCGGTCTGCCCGCCCGGGGCGCCGATGAGGTTGGCCGCGGCGATCCGCAGGGCCAGCGGCAGACACGAGCACAGTGCGGTGACCTCCCGCACCGTCTCCGGATCGATCGCCACCGCGGCCTGGCGCATCATGCCGGCGACCAGGTCCACTGACTCGGGCGTGCTGAGCGTGTCGACCTGGATCAACTGGGCTCCGTGCGTGACGACGAGGGACCGCAGCTGCCGTCTGCTGGTGATCAGCACGGAGCAGCCGCCGTCGCCCGGTATGAGCGGGACCACCTGTTCGACACCGGCGGCGTTGTCCAGTACCACCAGCACCTTCTTGCCGGTCAGCTTCGACCGGTACAGGTTCGCCTGCTCCACGAGGTCGACCGGGATCTGCTTGGCCGGCACCCCGAGCGCGCGCAGGAACTGCGAGAGTACCTGCTCGGTCGGCAGTGGCTCGCGCGCCTCGCCCCGGTCGTAGCCGCTCAGGTCCACATAGAGCTGCCCGTCTGGAAAGGTCGGCCGCACCCGCCTGCCGACGCACACCGCCAGAGCCGTCTTGCCCACTCCGGGCGGTCCGGACAGCACGACGACCGGGACGCTGGTGCGCCCGGACACGGGCGGGAGTGAGGCCGAGATCCGGTCGATCACGGCCTTGCGTCCCACGAAACCCGCTCCGAGCGGTGGCAGTTGGGCGGGAACCGGGCCGGTCTCGCCGGCGCCGGAACCCGGGCCGTCCGGAACCGCCAGCGCCGGATCCGATTCGAGGATCCCGGTGTGGAGGGTGCGGAGCCGTTCGCCGGGCTCGATGCCGAGCTGCTCGACCAGGTGCCGCCGGGCCTGCTGGTACACGTCCAGAGCCTCCGCTTGCCGGCCCGAGCGGTAGAGGGCGAGCATCAGCATGCTCCAGAAGTTCTCCCGCAGCGGGTTGTCCATGGCAGCCGCGCGCAGCTCTCTCACCAGCTGCGCGTGCCTGCCGAGTTGGAGGTCTGTCTCGAAGTACGCCTCCAGCGCGGCCAGCCGCTCGTCCTCCATGGGCCGGCACTCGTCCAGGTGCAGGGAACTCGACGGGACGTCCTCCAGTGCCGCGCCCCTCCAGGTGGCGAGCGCCGCGGCGAGCAGGCGGGCCCGCTCCTCAAGCGCCTCGGACCGGTGAGCGGTCCGGACCAGCCCGCGGAAGCGCTGGAAGTCCAGCTCATCCTCGGGGACGTCGATCCGGTAGCCGCCGGCGGCCGTCTCCAGCGGGAGGGCGTCGCCGAGCAGCAGCCGCAGGCGCCGTACGTAGGTGTGCAGCGTTCCGCGAGGATTGGACGGTTTCCGTTCTTCCCAAAGCCATTCAGCAAGGCGTTCGTTGCTTACGACCGTCCCGCTTCGCACCAGCAGTGCCGCCAGCAGAATGCGAAGTTTCGCGGAGTCCAATGCCAGTTCTTTACCTTGGACCGTCACTGAAAGCGGTCCTAATATACCGAAGTTGTTTCCGTAGCCCGATGTCGCGGCGCTGTCCGCCGCGATCGCCGTCGGTCCTGCCACACAGCTCACCTTCCCCCGTCGGCGTGCGTTGACCTGTTCGCCACACTAGTGGACGTCATCTTCTGGCCAAAGGAATTACTGGAGCAGCACACTGGGTGACGTTTCTCACCGCTGCAAGAATTCGGAACCATCCGACGCGCTCTTCCCTGACACGTAGTTGAGACGATGGCAGGCGGTACGCAATGACGAGGAAG
This sequence comes from Streptomyces sp. HNM0645, assembly GCF_030056615.1. Classification (NCBI taxonomy): domain Bacteria; kingdom Bacillati; phylum Actinomycetota; class Actinomycetes; order Kitasatosporales; family Streptomycetaceae; genus Streptomyces; species Streptomyces sp. HNM0645. The sequence continues at coordinate 50,421 of NZ_JASHLT010000029.1, forward strand.
CAATTCTCGCGTCCGTCATGCCCGCCGCAGGTGGCCGACGATCAGCGCGCCGATCGTCGACGACCAGTGCGGGGGGAAGATGTGCCCCATGCCGGGGACCCGGCGAAGCTGTGCGCCCGGAATCGCCCGGCGCAACTCCTCGCCGTGCTCCACGGGGAAGATCTGGTCCTGCTCACCGTGCACCACCAGCGTCGGCACCTGAAGTGCGGTGATGCGGCTGGTGAGCGCGGGCGTCCGCGCCATCGCCGTCAAGTTGCGTCCTGAGGTGTCGGGTTCGCGGCTGTGCGCCGCTATGCGGTCGACCAGGTCCGCCCAGTAGGCGCGGTCGAACTGCGCGGCGGGACCGACCAGTCCCCGCCAGCCCTCGAGCGCCATGGCCCGGCGCTCCTCGGGCCCGGCCGCCGGCGGTCCGGTGCGCGGCTGCCGTATACCGGCGCCGGCGCTGGGCGAACTGGACAGCAGCACCAGGGAACGGACGAGTTCGGGACGGCCGAGGGCGAGCAGCAGGGATACCGTTCCTCCCGCCGACTGGCCCACCACGTGGGCCGGGCCCGCGTCAAGCCCGGCGATCACCGCCGCGGCGTCCGCGGCCATCGTCGAAAGGCCGTACTCAGCGCCGGACTTGCCGGACCTCCCGGTGTCGCGGTGGTCGTAGCGCACCACGTAGTAACCCGCCGACGCGAGGAGTCGGCACAGTTCGTCCGGCCATACGATGCCCGGCGCGGTGGCGCCCATGACCAGCAGCACCGCGGGATCACGACGGTTGCCGAACGTCTCGGCCCACAGGAGCAGACCGTCGTCGGCTGGAATCGACTTCTCCACTGACCTGGCATTCCCCTTGCTAGGGTGCCGTGGACGCTGTTCATCTCTCCCCGGGGAGCACTTCATGACCCGCGTGCACACGGCACTCGTCCTGATCGATCTGCAACGGTGGATCGTCGACAGGCCCTGGCAGCCGGTGAGCGGCGACGCGGTGGCGGACGCCTGCGCAAGGCTGCGCGAGCACTTCGAGGCGGCGGACTCCGCGTCCGTCGTGCTCGTCCGGTACGTCCGCGCCGACGGTGCCGACGGCGGCCTCGCGGCGGCCCCCAACCAGCTGGTTCCCGGGCTTGCCGCCCGTGCCGGAGAGCACGTGGTGACCAAACACGGCCTCGACGCGTTCGAGGACACCGATCTCCACGACCACCTGCGGCAGACGGGAGTGACGAAGATCGTGCTGGCCGGCCTGACCACCGCGCACGGCGTCGCGTCCACCGCGGCGACAGCGCTGCGCCTCGGTTACGAGGTGGTCGTCGTCTCCGACGCCACCGCAAGCGAGACCGACGCGCAGCATCGCGAGGCACTGGATCGCATGACCGCGGCCGGTGCGCGCACGGGGCTGGTGGGCTCACTCGTGACCGCCGAGGCCGTCGGAGGCTGACCCGGCGGCGGACGCGGCACCGCGAGGCCAGTCGCCCCGCGGTGGGCCGTCGCATGGCGTGGGTGGCGCCGGCGCTCACGGCTCAGTATCGGCTGCCGACGGGGGCGGGCAGCGCGAGAAGATCTGCGAAGTCCTCGTCGGCCAGTCGGACTTCCACCGCGGCCAGGTTCTCGCGCAGATAGCGGGAGTTCTTCGTGCCGGGGATCGGTACGACGTGCTCTCCCTGGGCGAGGGTCCAGGCGATGGCGACCTGGGCGGGAGTGATCGACCGGCGGTCGGCCACCTCTCTGATCACGTCGACGATGTGCTGGTTGGCCTCCATCGCGGCGCGGCAGAAGCGAGGGTTGGCCGTCCGGAAGTCGCTGCTCTCGAACTGGCCGGCGCGTAACGTTCCGGTGAGGAAGCCGCGCCCCAGGGGCGCGAACGGGACGAAGCTTGCTCCCACGCTCTCGCACCAGCCGACCACGCCTTCCGGCCCGCCGTCCAGCGGGTCGCGCGTCCACAGCGAGAGTTCGGACTGCACGGCCGTCACCGGGTGGATCGCGTGCGCTTCACGGGCCTGCGCCACGGTCGCCTCGGACAGCCCGAGCCAGCGCACCAAGCCCCGCTGGACGAGCTCGGCCATGGTGCCCCATGTCTCCGCCAACGGCACCGCTGGGTCGATGCGGTGGAGGTAGTAGAGGTCGATGACATCGATGTTCAGGCGTCGCAGACTCGCCTCCGCGGCCTTGCGAAGATGGGCCGGTGAGCCGTCGCGATGGATCGCCCGCAGGCTTAGGTCCTCCAGGACGATCCCGGACTTCGTCGCGACAACGGCCTCCTCGCGCCGCCCCGCGATGGCCTTGCCGAGCAGGGTCTCGTTGTGTCCGGCGCCGTAGAGGTCGGCCGTGTCAAGGAGGTTCCCGCCGAGGTCCAGGGCCTCGTTGATGACCCGGACGGATCGCTCGTCGTCGCGGGAGGACTCCTGGTACAGCCAGCTCATACCCATGCAACCGAGGCCGATGGCGCCGACCTTGATTCCCGTGTTGCCCAGACTTCTCAGGCGCACCCTTCACCCTCTCCTCTCCGGCCGCCGCCAGGCTCTGCTCTTCCGGGCGGCCGCCGGGAATTCGACGACGGGACATTGGACGAATACGGCGTCGCCGCCGGCGCGACCGCCTCGTTGCGTGGCGCAGTCGTGGTGCACCCCGCTCCGACCGCCGGCCGGGCGCCGGCTCGCGGGCCGACGCGGAGCAAAGGTAGCCACGGCGCCTTTCCTTTCGCTGTCAGAGCCCGCAAGCAGGCGCGGAGTGCGGAAAGATCCGTGAGTCATGACGGTCACGGGCCGGGACCCGAGCACATCCGGAACGGTCAGTAGCGCGTGCCCACCGCAGCCGGAACGTCCTCCAGCGCCGCCAGCGCCGCGTCATCCAGCTCCACTCCGGCCGCACCCGCGTTCTCCTCCAGGTAGCCCATGTTCTTCGTGCCCGGGATCACCACGACGTTCTTGCCCTGCGCGAGCACCCAGGCCAGCGCCACCTGGGCCGGGGTGGCCTGCAGCCGGTCCGCCACCTTCCGCAGTTCACCGAGGATGCCCAGGTTCGCTGCCAGTGCCTCGGACTGGAAGCGGGGCAGCCGGTGACGGCCGTCGGCCTCCGGGAGATCGTCGGCGGAGCTGATCCGTCCGGAAAGGAAACCCCGGCCGAGCGGCGAGAAGGCGATGAAGGCGATGCCCTGCTCGCGGCAGAACTCCAGGACCCCCGACTCGATCGCGTCACGGCTCCACAGGGACAGTTCACTCTGCACGGAAGCCACGGGGTGCACGGCCTGAGCCCGCCGGATGTCCTCGACCGACGCCTCCGAGAGGCCGATGGCACGCACCTTGCCCTCCCACACCAGCTCCGCCATGGTGCCCCAGCTCTCCTCGACGGGCACGTCCGGGTCCACCCGGTGGAGCTGGTAGAGGTCGACATGGTCGACGCCCAGACGCCGGAGGCTGGCCTCGCAGGCGCCGCGCAGGTGCTCGGGCCTGCCGTCGCGGTGGCTGGCGTAGGTCTTGGGGTCGTCCACCACCAGACCGCCCTTGGTCGCCAGCACCACCTCGTCCCGCCGGCCGCGCAGCGCCCGCCCGACGAGCTCCTCGTTGGTGAACGGGCCGTACATGTCCGCGGTGTCGATCAGCGTGCAGCCCAGCTCCACGGCACGGTGGATGACCTCCACGGAGACCGTGTCGTCCCTCCCCAGTTCGTCGTACGCCCAGGACATACCCATGCAGCCCAGGCCCACGACGCCGACCTCGGGGCCGGAAGCCCCCAGTGTGGTACCGCGCATCGCGGCCTCCCTCTCCTCGATCAAGCTGTGACAGTACACATGCTTGATCTCTATGACTACCATAAGCCAGAACACATACACTCGTCAGATCGCGGAGGGTCGAATGACGCAGTCGGCGGCGACGCTGGGGCCGGTGCCGGTCCTTCCCAACTACCTGGACGAACAGCTGGTGACCCGCATGGGGATCGAGATCCTCAGCTGCGAACCGGACCTCGTCGTGGGCACCATGCCGGTGCGCGGGAACCGGCAGCCGATCGGAATCATGCACGGCGGCGCCAACGCGGTCCTCGCGGAGACCCTCGGCTCGCTCGCCGCCTGGGTGCACGCCGGACCGGACCGGATCATCGTCGGCCAGGAGCTCTCCTGCACCCACCACCACGCGGTGCGCTCCGGCCTCGTGACGGGCGTCTGCCGTCCCCTGCACGTGGGGCGCGCGGTCGCCACGTACGAGATCGTCATCTCCGACGAGCGGGGACGGAGGGTCTGCACCGCCAGGCTCACCTGCGCGCTCCCTCCGCCCCGGCGACCGGCGCGCTCCGAAAGGGATTCGTAGGCTCATTCATGGGAGACTGCTGATATGGCGGATACCAAAACGACGAAGCATGCGCAGGACTCTCGCGCACGTGTGACGGCGGCGGTTGGGGACCGGCTCGGAAACACCATCAAGCGGGCCGAGCAGGCATTGATCGCGCGCAAGACCCAGGCGCTGCGCCAGTTCGACCTGACCGTTCCCCAGTACTCCGTACTGCTGCTGCTCTCGCTCTTCCCGGGCGGGATGTCGGCCGCGCAGCTCGCCCGGGAGAGCATGGTGACGCCGCAGACGATGTCGACGGTCCTCGCCAACCTGGAGAAGCACGGCCTGATGGAGCGAGAGCCTTCCCAGCTCCACCAGAAGGTCATCGTCAACAAGCTGACCAGGGCCGGACGCGCCGTGCTGAAGAGGGCGGACAAGGAGGCCGTGCGCGTCGAGGACGGGCTCCGGGCCGAATTCACCCCGGAGGAGTTCGAGCAGTTCGAGAACTACCTGGAGCGGGCCATCAAGACGCTGAACGAAAGCCGCTGAACCGGGTGGCTCCTCAGTGAGCCACCCGGTCCCGGACGTCTTGGCGTCTGACGGTCAGACGGCGCTCACCAGCAGGCACGACCAGGTGAACCCGGCCCCCGCGCTCACCACCAAGGCGTACTCGCCCGGCGACAGGACGCGGCCGGCCCACAGCTCGGCCAGGCTTGCCGCCGCATCCCCCGCGCCCAGGTGGCCCGTGTTCCCGCCCACCGTCAGGATCTCGGCCGGCAGCATCTTGCGCAGCACTGGCGCATAGGCGAGGTCGATGGCCTTCGCGCCAAGCCGGGGCGGAACGACGCAGCGCAGCAGCGGACTGTCGAGCGCCAGCCCTCCGGCGGCGAGGCAGCGCTCCACGACCGCCGTCAAGCTCTCCTCGCTGGCCCGGGTGAAGGCCTCCATGCCCCCACGCTCGAAGAAGGCCTTCTTCGTGCGGCGCATGTCCACTTGGTCGCTCACGGAGCGCGGCATCGGACCGAACGCGTCCCGTCCGCGGTGCATCCCTTCCAGGTGTGGCGCGGCGACGGTGGTGACCGTGTGCAGCAGCAGATCCGCGGAGCGCTCTTCGAGCGAGTGGAGCAGCAGCGCGGTGGCGCCGTCCCCGTAGGCGATCCCGTAGTCTCCGCGCCAGCGGTCGAAACCTGGTGCGGCGAACCGGTCCGCCGTCGTGACCAGGACGTCGCCGAGGGCGGGGTCGGCCAGTAGCCGGGCGGCGCCCACCTCGACAGCCGCCGCGCCCCCGTTGCAGACCTGCTGAATCCCCAGCGGCTCGGCCTGCCGGGCGCCCAGCTGATCGGCGATGTAATGGGGAGGCGACCAGAGGTCGTGCCCCTGGTAGTACATCCAGGCGTGCAGGACCATGCCCAGCTCGGTCGGTGCGGTCCCGGTGCTCTCCAGGGCCGCGCGAGCCGCCAGCACCGCCATCTCGGGAGGAGCCTTGTCCGCCACCGGCAGTGCCTCGTATCCGAGTTCTTCGGCGGTGCCCGCCTCCACCAGGCCTTGCTCGACGGCGTGCCGGGCGGTCTGACGTGCCTCGGGTATCCATGTGCTCAGGCCGGACAGACCCAGCGGTCTCGGTAGTCGCACAGCAATGCTCCGCTCGTCATCAGGGACTTCATGATAAGCAGTTCCCTTAGGAAAGTCAGTAGTCTGTCATGTGGAGGTAGAGGGCATGTCCAGCAGCGCGACGGGCATTGAGATACACACCGAGGGCTACGTGCGGACGATCACCTTCGCCCGCCCCGAGCGCCGCAACGGCATGGATCTGCCCATGCTCGGTGCCTACTACGACGCCTTGGCCGAGGCCGAAGCCGACGACGAGGTCCGCGCCGTCGTCGTCACGGGCGCTCGCAGTAGCTTCTGCTCGGGAGCGACCCCCGACCTGCTCGCCCAACTGGCCGGACCACAGGACTCGCCGGAAGAGAGCCCGGACTCGATCCTCGGGCATCCCGCGCATCTTCCGCTGACCATGCGAACCCCGCTGATCGCGGCGATCAACGGCAGCGCGGCGGGTCTCGGTCTCGTGCACGCCTTGTTCGCAGACGTCCGGTTCATGGCGGAAGAGGCGCAGGTCTCGGCGGTCTTCAGCCGGTTCGGCCTGATCGCCGAGTACGGTGCGGCCTGGCTGCTGCCACGCCTCGTGGGCGTCGGCAACGCGACGGACCTGCTTCTGTCCTCCAGGGCCGTGGGCGCGCAGGAGGCGCTGCGGATGGGCCTGGTGCAGCACACCGCGCCCCGCGACACGGTGCTGGCGACCGCCCAGGAGTACGCCCGCCAACTCGCCGAGACCTGCTCACCGGCGTCCATGGCTGTCATTAAGCGCCAGATCCTGGACGGCCTGCGCATGCCCGCGGCCGAAGCCGTGGCCGAGTCCGTCTCCCTCATGCGGGAATCCTTCGCCCGGCCTGATTTCCCCGAGGCCATGGCAGCCGTCCGGGAGCGCCGCAAGCCGGCCTTCGCGCCGCGGTGATCCACGATCCCGGGCCTCGTGTCGGCCCGGCTGCCCCCTTCACAGGACACTTCTCCTGGCGGTCGGAGGCGTGGAGGTTCGGCGGCACGGAATCATGGCAGTGAGGTGCTGACACGTCAGCACCGTGTCAGCACAGGAAACCCTCGGGGCCGGCTGCCGCCACGGGTGGACCTTTGCTGGGGCATGCAACGAGAACGTCCCGGACGGTATACCGTCCGGGACGTTCTCGGGGTGGTGGCTGGGGCCGGGATCGAACCGGCGACCTATCGCTTTTCAGGCGATCGCTCGTACCAACTGAGCTACCCAGCCACGCAGTTCAGCGAAGTGAACTGCGAGCGGTCCTGACGGGATTTGAACCCGCGGCCTCCACCTTGACAGGGTGGCGAGCACTCCAAACTGCTCCACAGGACCATATTTACGTATACGAACGAATTTGCATACGTAACTTTCTGCGTGCCCCCAACGGGATTCGAACCCGTGCTACCGCCTTGAAAGGGCGGCGTCCTGGGCCACTAGACGATGAGGGCTAAGGGCCCGCCTGGGCGCTTCGCAGCGCGTCGGGGACGTGAGAAGCATATGGGATGCGGGGACCTATCGCCAAAACGGTTTACGGGGCGGGGGACGGCAGGCCCGTCGGGGGCGGTGTCCGGGGCGCCTCCGGGCCCTGCGGCGGAGGCACCTCGGCCAGGTGGCGGCTGACCTCGGCCGTCGTGAGGCCCAGCCCGCCGAGGGTGATCTCGTCCCAGGCCTGAAGGGTCCGCGTGTCGCGGTCGAGGTAGAGCACGGAGGCGCGGACCTTTTCCGGCTCGTCGCCCTCGACCGCCCGCAGACCGCCGCCGCCCGTGGAGCCCTCGATCTTGAGACGGGTGCCGAGCGGGAGGATCTCGGTGTCCCGGCGGTGGACGTGACCCGCCAGGGCCAGCGGCACCTCGCCGTCGGTCTCGCGCGCGGCGACGGGGTTGTGGGCGACCGCGATGTCGACCGGGGTGCCGGCCGCGCTCTGGTCGCGCAGGGCCGAGGCGAGCCGGATGCCGGCCATGCGCTCGGCGGGATCGCCCGCGGGGACCGTCGAGCGGTCCGGGGTGAACTGGGGATCGCCGGTGCCCGCCACCCGCAGGCCGCCCACGGTCACCGCACGGCCCTCGTCGAGGACGTGGACGTTCTTCAGCCGCTGGAGATAGCTCTGGGTCACGGGCGAGTCGTGGTTGCCGCGCACCCAGACGTAGGGCGCGCCGAGGTCCGGGATCGGATCGAGGAAGGCGTTCTCCGCCGCCGTGCCGTGGTCCATGGTGTCGCCGGAGTCGATGATCACGTCTATGTCGTACTGCTCCACGAGCGAGCCGATGATGTGCCACGAGGCCGGGTTGAGGTGGATGTCGGAGACGTGCAGCACGCGCATGGTGCCCGGGTCCGGCTGGTAGACCGGCAGCGTGGAGGTCGCCTCGTACAGCTTGGTGACGTTGGTGACGAGGCGTGCCAACTCCTTCTGGTAGACGTCGAATTCGGTGACGATCGAGCGCGCGTTGCCGACGACCGAGGGTGCGCTGCTCAGCAGGCCGGAGAACCGGGGCTCCAGTACCGATTTCGGGTTCCAGGTGGCCCATGCGCTCACCCCGGAGGCGGCCAGCAGCACGAGGGCCAGGCCGCCGGCCGCGAGGGCCCGGCGCGGGCGGCGGTAGACGACGAGGCCGAGGGCCGTGGCGCCGGAGACCACGGCTACGCAGGAGCGCAGGGCGAGCTCGCGTGTGCCGTCCGTGACGTCCTGGCCTATCTCCTCCTGGAGTCCGGCGAGACGCTCGGGGTGTTCCACGAGTGCCTGGGAGCGGATGGGGTCGAGCCGGTCGATGTCGACGTCGAGCCGGATCGGCGCGGTGTGCGAGTCGAGGTCGAGGGCGCCGAGCGGGGAGACGTTGATCTTCGTGCCGCCGGAGAGGGACGGGCGGAGCGTCATGTCCGTGTCCATGGGTCCCACCGGGGTGCGTACGGCCCCCACGACCAGCAGCCCCAGCCACGCCCCCAGCAGGACGACGGCCACGAGTCCGAAGGCGCGGCCGTACGGGTGAGGGCTGTGGACCAGGGTGCTGACGGGGTTCGTGTGGTGGGACCGGTAGTGGCGCTTGAGGCGGACGAGGCCGGCATGGAGAAGTTCGTGGGCGCGGGCCATTGGTCGCGTATGCCCGCGTCCGCGCCGGGCTATGCCCACCGGCGGGGGCGCGTGTGCGTGACAATGGCCGGGTGCTGGAGATGACGCGCGAGGAGTTCGAGGAACTGGTCGCTGAGGCGCTGGACAGGATCCCGCCCGAGCTGACACGTCTGATGGACAACGTCGCCGTGTTCGTCGAGGACGAACCCGACCCGTCCGACCCCGAGCTGCTCGGGCTCTACGAGGGGACTCCGCTGACGGACCGCGGGGAGTGGTACGCGGGCGTGCTGCCGGACCGGATCACGATCTACCGCGGGCCGACGCTCCGGATGTGCGAGTCGCGCGAGGACGTGGTCGAGGAGACCGAGATCACGGTCGTCCACGAGATCGCGCACCATTTCGGGATCGACGACGAGCGGCTGCACGCGCTCGGCTACGGATGAGGCCGGGAGCCGTGCCGCCGAGGGGGCCGGGGCGGGCAGTCGTGCCGGCGACGGGACCGGGGCCGGGGTGCCGATGAGTACGCACCCGTATCCCCCTTCGCGCGGCCCCCGTTCGGAGGCGATCGACCCGGACGTCGACCTCCATGTGCCGGCCCAGCGCATCGAGACCGAGGGGCCCCGGAAGTGGAAGGTCCTCGCGGTGGTCGCGGCCGGCGGGGCGATCGGGGCGTCGGCGCGGTACGGGGTGTCCCAGCTGTGGCCCTCCGCCTGGGCGACGTTGGCCGTCAACGCGTTCGGCTGCCTGCTCATCGGGGTGCTGATGGTGCTGGTGAGCGAGCGCGGTGTGGTCACACGTCCGCTCGTGCGGCCGTTCCTCGGCGTCGGGGTGCTGGGCGGTTTCACCACCTTCTCGGCGTACGTCCTCGACTTCGCCCGGCTGTTGGAACTCCACCGGGCGGGCACCGCGCTGCTGTACGCCGCCGCGACGCTCGCCGCGGCCGTGGGGGCGGTGTGGCTGGGGGCGTCGGCGGCGCGCCGGCTGGTGGACCGGCGGGGGGCGGGTCCGTGAACTGGGTGCTGGTCGTGGTGGGCGCGATGGTGGGTGCTCCGCTGCGCTATCTGATGGACCGTGAGATCCAGCTGCGCCACGACTCGGTCTTCCCGTGGGGCACGTTCGCGGTGAACGCCTCGGGCAGCTTCGTCCTCGGCCTGCTGGCCGGCGCCTCGATCGCGTCGGGCAGCTACGCGCTGCTCGGCACGGGGCTGTGCGGCGCCTTGACGACGTACTCCACCTTCTCGTACGAGACGCTGCGGCTGGCCGAGCGGGGCCGGCTGTTCCTGGCGCTGGCGAATGCGGCCGGGTCGGTGCTGGTGGGGTTGGGGGCGGTGATCCTCGGGGCCGATCTGGCGGGGGGCTTGGCGCCTTAGGTCCGGTCCGGCGGCGGCGCCCGGCGGTCGCGCGGGGGCGTGTCCCCTGCGGGGCTCGGGGAGTTGGGCAGGGAAACCGCGTCCCGTGCCCCGGAGGTGCCACCGTGCGCCAGCTGTCCGCCCCCGGCCGTTGTGCCGTCTGGTTCGCCACCGCACTGGCCGTCGCGGCCTCCGCCGGCTGTGTGAGCGTGAGCGACGACGCCGACGGTCCGGCGCCGGTGAAGACACCACAGCGGCGCGGTGCCGCCGCCGAACCGGACGGCGGCGGGGGCGCGCCGGGCGGTTCCGGCGGTCGGAGCCGGACGGGCATGGGCGGTACGGGGCCCTCCGGCGGCGGGTCCAGGAGTGCGGGGGCGGACGAGTCGGCGAGCCCGGGAGTCTCCGCGGCGCCGCCGGCCTCGCCCTCCGGGGGCGCGGGTGAGGCGAAGCCGCCGTCCCCCCAGCGGCCGACGCCGCCGCCCGGCGAGCCGACGCCGCCCGCCGAGCCGACACCTCCGGCCGAGCCGACACCTCCGGCCGAGCCGACGCCGTCGAGCCCCGATCCCGGCCCCACCGGAGAGCCGACCGAACCGCCGACGGAGTCACCCGCCGCGGAGACCCAGCTGGGCGGGATGCGGGAGGCCGTCGACGCGCAAGGGGAGGGGTTCGGCACGGAGCCGAAGGCATCACCACAGGTGGCACCCGTTTGACGGTGGCCGAGGCGCGGCGGGGGGGCGGTCGGAGTTCCCGGTCGTGAGGCGCCGGCAAGATGCTCGTGCGCCGTCCGCGTTCCCGGTCGTGGGACGCCGGGCCGGCGCCCGTTGACGCTCGGCGGACAGCGCGGGACGTCCGGTCGGAGCAGGTGCGGGGGTGGGGCTCATCGAGGGCGTCCCGGGAGTGTGACGAGCGACGCACCGAGGCAGTTTGCCTTGAGCCGGGGAGGGTGCGTATGGTGGTAGATCGTTTGATCCCATTTGCCCGGCGCCACCACCGAAGCGCGCCGCGTGTGGCGCGTACTCTCCCTTGCCGTGGCTGACCGCATCGAGGCGGTCGAATTGCGAAACACGGAGTTTGGGCGCGTGCCGAGACTCCGGAAGGTTTCGCATTTCGCATGTCCATTTCCAGTTCTGACCGTGCCGTCCTGCCCGAGAACGACGAGATCGTCGAGGCCGGGAACACCCTGAACACCGACGGCACTCACGTCACCGACGAGGCCGCAGACACCGCCGAGACGTCCGACGCGCCCGAGGTGACCTTCGGCGACCTCGGCCTCCCCGAGGGCGTCGTCCGCAAGCTCGCCCAGAACGGCGTCACCGTCCCGTTCCCGATCCAGGCCGCGACCATCCCGGACGCCCTGGCCGGCAAGGACATCCTCGGCCGCGGCCGCACCGGCTCCGGAAAGACCCTCTCCTTCGGTCTGCCGCTGCTCGCCACCCTGGCCGGCGGCCACACCGAGAAGAAGAAGCCCCGCGGCGTCATCCTCACCCCGACCCGTGAGCTCGCCATGCAGGTCGCCGACGCGCTCCAGCCGTACGGCGACGTCCTCGGCCTGAAGATGAAGGTCGTCTGCGGCGGTACGTCCATGGGCAACCAGATCTACGCCCTGGAGCGGGGCGTCGACATCCTCGTCGCGACCCCGGGCCGGCTGCGGGACATCATCAACCGCGGCGCCTGCTCCCTGGAGTCCGTCCGGATCGCGGTCCTCGACGAGGCCGACCAGATGGCCGACCTGGGCTTCCTTCCCGAGGTCACCGAACTGCTCGACCAGATCCCCGAGGGCGGCCAGCGCCTGCTGTTCTCGGCGACGCTGGAGAACGAGATCGACAGCCTCGTCAAGCGCTACCTGGTCGACCCGGTGACGCACGAGGTCGACCCGTCCGCCGGTGCCGTCACGACCATGACCCACCACGTCCTGGTCGTGAAGCCCAAGGACAAGGCGCCGGTCACGGCCGCCATCGCCGCCCGAAAGGGCCGCACCATCATCTTCGTCCGCACCCAGCTGGGCGCGGACCGCGTCGCCGAGCAGCTGCGGGACGCCGGAGTGCGCGCGGACGCGCTGCACGGCGGTATGACGCAGGGCGCCCGTACGCGCACGCTCGCCGACTTCAAGGACGGCTACGTGAACGTGCTGGTCGCGACCGACGTCGCCGCCCGCGGTATCCACGTCGACGGCATCGACCTGGTCCTGAACGTGGACCCGGCCGGTGACCACAAGGACTACCTGCACCGCTCGGGCCGCACCGCCCGCGCCGGCCAGTCCGGCACCGTCGTCTCGCTGGCGCTCCCGCACCAGCGCCGCCAGATCTTCCGGCTGATGGAGGACGCGGGCGTCGACGCCTCGCGCCACATCGTCGGCGGTGCCGGCGTGTTCGACCCCGAGGTCGCCGAGATCACCGGCGCCCGTTCGCTGACCGAGGTCCAGGCGGACTCCGCGAGCAACGCCGCGAAGCAGGCCGAGCGCGAGGTCGACCAGCTCACCAAGCAGCTGGAGCGTCTGCAGCGCCGTGCCGTCGAGCTGCGCGAGGAGGCCGACCGCCTCGTCGCCCGTGCGGCGCGGGAGCGGGGCGAGGACCCGGAGGCCGCGGTCGCCGAGGCCGCGCAGGCGGCTGAGGCGGAGGCGCAGGCAGTCGCCGAGGTGTCCGTACCGGAGCAGCCGGTGCGTGAGGCCCGCGAGGAGCGTCCGGTCCGCGAGCGCCGTGACGACCGTCGTGACGAGCGGGGCAACTTCGACCGCCGTGACCGCCGGGACAACGACCGTGGTGACCGCGGTTTCGAGCGTCGTGACGACCGTGGCGGCTTCCGTCGTGACGACCGCCGGGACAACGACCGCGGTGGCCGTTCCTTCGAGCGCCGGGACAACGACCGTCCGTTCAACCGCGACCGTCGCGACAACGACCGCGGCGGCTTCCGCCGGGACAACGACCGCGGTGGTCTCCGCCGGGACAACGACCGCGGTGGCCGTTCCTTCGAGCGCCGGGACAACGACCGTCCGTTCAACCGCGACCGTCGCGACAACGACCGCGGTTTCGAGCGTCGTGACGACCGTGGCGGCTTCCGTCGTGACGACCGTCGCGACGACCGCGGTGGCCGTTCCTTCGAGCGCCGCGACCACCGCGCCGGCAGCGACCGTCCGTTCAACCGCGACCGTCGCGACAACGACCGCGGTTTCGAGCGTCGTGACGACCGTGGCGGCTTCCGTCGTGACGACCGTCGCGACGACCGCGGTGGCCGTTCCTTCGAGCGCCGCGACCACCGCGCCGGCAGCGACCGTCCGTTCAACCGCGACCGTCGCGACGACCGCCCCTCGGGCGGCGGCTTCCGCTCCGGCGGCCACGACCGCCCGTACGGCCGCCGTGACGACCACCGCGGCGGTTCGAACTCCGGCTCCTTCGGGGGCGGCCGCCGTGACGACAAGCCGCGCTGGAAGCGCAACGGCTGACGCCGTCGCCGAGCCCTGACGAACGGGCCCGTACCGCACTTCGGTGCGGTACGGGCCCCTTCGCTTTGGACGGGTTCGAATCTCCTTTCACCGCCGGTGGGCCGGTGTCGGGGTCGACGCACTCGCACGGGGGCTGGCTGGGTGTCTCTCTCGCTCGCTGGTCGGCGTCGGCCGTCGCGGGGCCGGTCGGTGACCGGCGCGACGACGTGCTGGTGCGGCTGGGCTCCGAACTGCGCGCGTACCGCCCGGTCGGGGGGAAGACGTTGACCCCGACGGCCGCGTACCCGTTGTCGGGACAGGTGTGGGCCCGGCCGGTTCAACGTGCTGACGTCGCCCGGTGATCCGAGAGGTGACGGGGAGTCCGGACCTGGTAGCGCGCCCGTGACCCACGGGCGGACCTTCGGCGGCATCGACGGCGGCCGGCCTGGGAATCGGTGTCCCGCCCGGCGCACACCGGCGTGGGGCGCACCGCACACCTGCTCGACCTATCGTCCGACCGGCGCGCACACGCCCGGCAGGACCACGTTTTCCACCCGTGACGGCAGCCCGCGGGGGATACCCGATCGGATGCCGGGCGTCGTACGGCTATGCTCGGGGATGACTCGCCGAGGGCCGTTAGCTCAATTGGCAGAGCAGCGGACTTTTAATCCGTTGGTTGTGGGTTCGAGTCCCACACGGCCTACTCGCTCAGCACCTGGTCAGGCACTGTCCGGCCGGGTGCTGATCTCGTTGGAGTCGGGCACACCGGGCGTGTGCTCAGTCGATGCTCAACCGAAGCGCTAACGATCATGACCGTTCGCCCCTCCCGCGAAGGGGTACTCACCGGTGAGTACCCCTTGAGCGCGGGCATGAAGAAGCCCCGGCTCGCCGACGGGGGGCGGCGGGCCGGGGCGGTCTCGGGTTAGCGCTGTGGCACGACGAAGGCGCGCCGGGGGCGGGGCTCCTCCGGGTCTCGCGAGCTCGGCCGCTGCGTGCGCTTCCACGCGGCGACCAGCTGGGCGTACCGGGGGTCGATCCACTCGGGCATGGCGTACTCCCTTCCGTGCCGCAGCCTAGGGGCCCGTCAGCCCTTGGGCTTGGGGATGGTCACGATCGGTCCGGAGTCGTCGGAGTGCTGGCACTCGGCGGCCACGGAGACGAGTGTGTCGGTCGGCCCGTGCCACAGGTCGCGGTCGACGGTGAAGCCGGCGGCTTCGATGCGCGCGATGGTCCGCTCGATGACGGCCTCGTCGTGGCGGCCGGGGTCGGGCCGCTCGGGCAGGTGGTGCACGAAGTTCCCGAACCGTGAGCACAGCCCGTAGTACACGGACGTGTGGAGGATGAGCGCGTGCCAGCCCTCGTCGACGACGCGGGACGGAACGAGGGCCTGGAGCGGGCTGCTCGCCGCGGTGGCGAGGAATCCGAGAGCGTCGACGAGGATGCGGCCGGCGAGGTCGGGCTCCATGCCGGGGTTGTTGCCGAGGATCGTGGCGCGGACGTCGTTGAACTGCGCGTCGGTCAGTAAGGCGCGCGCGGTCTGGGTCATGGGAGCCCTCCCGTGGTGATGGATGGTGGTGCCCAGCCCGCTGCTAGAGCCGCCGCAGTGGCAGCGGGCTGGGGTTCTGGGGCGCCGGGCAGGCGCCTGGGTCGGCGTGCACGATGAGCCGCAGGTCCGCGGCTGACATGCGTGGCACCCAGGTGACGATCCCGTCGTCGGTGTGCAGTCCGCACGCGGCGCAGATGCCGGCGGCGTACTCCGGCTGGTCGTCCCACATCGGACTCATCGTGTGCCCACCTTGCGGCAGCGCGGGCAGGAGCACGGCGGGAACGCGCCCGTGGCCATCGGCTCTTCGGCGGGCGGGAGCGTGCGCTCCCTGGCCGCGGTCCGTACCCCTGTCGTGGGGTTGACGCGGTATACGCGCACGGTCAGGCCGTCGCGTGATGAGCCGTTACCTGTGGTCGTCACGCATTCAAGATGGCGTGAGCACGGAGAGTTGCGCGGCGTCAGTGCAGACGTCAAAGCGGCGACATACGGGGCGTCATTTCGGTGTCATTCCAAGGGGGTTGGGTCTACCGTGCACGTATGGCCACACCGAACAGCGCACTGCGAGCGGTCCGCCTCGGCCTGCTCATGTCCCAAGACGACTTCGCCCGCGCCGTGCGAGAAGCCGGCGCCCGCGCGGGCCAGCCCAACGACGCCAACAAGCGCCTCGTCCAGCGCTGGGAAGCCGGTACGACCACGGCCCCCCGCCCGGTCTACGCCCGCGCCCTGGAGGCCGTCACCGGCCTGCCCATAGAGTCCCTCGGCTTCTCCGCCGCGGCGGCCGGGCAGGTCTCTGAGGACGGGCACGGCGGGCACGACGTCGAAGCCTCAACGAACGGCATCGCCCCCGCGGCCGCCAAGCCGCAGGGCGAGCCGCAGGCCGCGCACCGGAACTACTCCGGGGTGTGGCTGTCCCGCTACGAGTACTTCTCCAGCGGCCGCGACTCCTCGTACTCCGGCCGGCACTACGTCGTCGTGCTCCAGCACGGCAACCGGCTCACGGTACGCAGCCTGCCCGGCTCGTCCGACAGCCCGCTCACGATGGACCTCGAGGTCGACGGCCACGTCGCCACCGGTACGTGGACGGAGCAGACCGCGACCGACGGCTACTACCGCGGAGCCCGCTACCACGGCGCGATCCAGCTGCTCGTCGAGCCGACCGGCCGGCGTATGACCGGCAAGTGGGTCGGGTTCGGCAAGGAGTTCGACGTGAATACCGGGCCGTGGGAACTGGTCTTCCAGGACGCCTCAACGAACAAGGCCACCTTGGAGACGTACAACCGGCGGCCCGGCGCCTGATCCCGGACGCACGAACGCGCCCCCTCGCCCGACCGTGGTGGCCAGGCGAGGGGGCGCTCGTGTTCAGGGGTACTGGCGGCGCTGAGGGTCGAGGCCTGCGGACAGTAGCCCGCGGCGCTCGGTGGGTTCGGGGGCGGGTGCGTCGTCTCTCCTGCAGACGAGGGCGTCGGGGTCGTCTGCCGGGGGTTGGAGGCTGTACCCGTCCGGGCAGGTCTGGCCGTCTCGGCCGTCCTCGCCGGCCGGGCCGCGGTCGCCTTGCGGCCCGGCGGGCCCGGGTTCTCCCTGGGGCCCGGGCGGGCCCGGGGGCCCGGCCGCTCCGTCCTGGCCGTCGTTGCCAGCCGCGCCGGTCTGGCCGACGCCGGCGACGCCGGGGCTGCCGGTCTTGCCGGGTGGCCCGGTCGCTCCGCTCGGTCCAGGCGGTCCAGGCGGTCCAGGCGGTCCAGGCGGTCCCGTGGGGCCGGGCTCACCCTGCGGCCCGGGCGGGCCGGTGATGCTCTCGCCGGGCTTCCCGCGGGAGCCGGGCGGGCCTGCGACGGGTTCCGCGCCGAGCTGCTCGACCTGGGCGGCGGGTGCGTCCCGGGCGGCGTTGGCCTCTCGCAGGTCCGCGGCGAGGTCTTGCACGCTGAGGAACGCTGCTCCGGCGAGGGAGAGCGCCTCAGACGGCAAGGGCGTCGCCGCGTTGGTTGTTGTGGGTTCGAGTCCCACACGGCCTACCACTTGCGCGGATGAGGGATCCCCCCTCTGGCCTGCTACGGAGCGCCTCGATCGGTTCAATTCGGTCGGGGCGCACCGTCGTTGCGTGAGCGGACGCTCCGGCATT
Organism: Streptomyces sp. HNM0645; assembly: GCF_030056615.1. NCBI lineage: Bacteria > Bacillati > Actinomycetota > Actinomycetes > Kitasatosporales > Streptomycetaceae > Streptomyces > Streptomyces sp. HNM0645. The sequence goes on from NZ_JASHLT010000029.1 coordinate 67,752, forward strand.
GGTCACTACCGAGGCGACCGTACGGGCACGCGGCCGTGCGGCGGCCTGTGAGGTCCGGGTCCGCTTTGGGTTGCGGGCGCGGTTGACGCGCAGCGGCAGTGCTGGGATTGGGCCTGCCCTCGTCAGCGTCCCAGGGTCCTGTGACTACGATTCCGCAGGCGATACGACAAGAGCCGGAAGAACCAGGGGGACTGGCAGCATGAGCACCGACAACCAAGGGCCGTACGGGCCGCCGAGCAGACCCGTCGCCGCAGCGCTCGGCACCGGTTCGGTATCTTCCCCGTCCGCACACCCCGCACCCGTCGGGCCGACCCGTTCACCTGCGGGCCGTCGCCGCCGCCTGCTGGGCGCTGTCGCTCTGACGGCCGCCGGGACGCTCCTCGGCGCGGGCGTCGTCGCCTGGCAGACGGACACGCTTCCTCTCGCCGACTCCCCCTGCTGGGATTCCGTTACGGACCAGGACCTCAACGAGCTCCTCGGCGGCTGGGAGACCGAGGACGCGGAGATACAGCCGGCGTGGTCCCGAAAGTCGAACGTGCCGTTGCACGGCAGTTGCCGCATCACGAGCCACGACGGAGGCACCCCGGGCCGTCAGATCAACATTCGGGTTCACAAACTCGACGGCCTCAAGAAGGGCAACATCCCCTGGGCCGAGGAGTTCCTGTCGTCCCGGCTGACTCCGCTGGGCGACGGGCTGCTGGGTATGGCTTCGGACACCCGCGCCTGGGTGGCGCTCCCGGACAACTGCTCCAAGTCCGGGATGTTCTCGGGCCCGGCGGTCGTGGACGTCACCATGGGCGACGACGAGATCCAGAACACCCCGAACGCAGACAGAAACGCCACGTTCCACAAGGCTCTCGCCCGGACCGCCGTTCATGTCGCGAACGCCACCATGGCGGAACTCGGCTGCTCAGGCTCACTCCCTGAGCCTGGCACGTTGACCGCCGTACCGGACTTTCAGGTGATGCCCGCCGGTGGCGAGCTGTGTGGCCTCAAGGGACTGCGTCTGCCCAAACCCTATGCAGGGTCGGACATCCGTCTACGTACCTCGGCCGGAGAGCACGGCCCCGTCCGCACCTGCGACATCGTTGTGGGCGACACCATTCGCCCGCAGCTGCGGCTCCAGACGATCCAGGAGCAAGATCTCACCGGTGCTGTGGGAAGTGCCGCCATCCACAGCGGCCCGTCCATGAGGACCGGCGCATCCGAGAGAACAGGCTCCTACTCCCCGACCATCGCCGCGCTGCGGACCGAGTGCCCGAAGGGCGATGTCGTCTTCATCGCGCAGGAGCGAGAGGCTTTCCGCAACTACACCTTCATCCGCGAGGTGTTCCCCGCATATGTGGCGGCGGAGGCGAAGCGACTCGGCTGCGGCCCGCTGGAGATCCAGATCCCGGACTGACCCGGCGCCCCCGGCCAAGGCAGCCGGGGCCCGGCGTAGCTCCAGCAAAGGCCATTGCACCGCGTACAGCCCCGACCCCTCCGGCAGCCGCAGCTCGCCGGCTCATCGGCGCCGCCACCGCAGCCGAGATCAGCTACTCCACTCCTTGGAACACGGTCAACGTGGCGACTCCGATGAGCGCTCCGTCCACGTCATCAGCTCTGCGAAGCGGGCGCGTCAGCCCTCGCTGGTGAGCCGGGCCACCATCTCGTCGATCGCGGAAGCGACGTGGTTCCGCAGCGCGTCCGTGCTGTGGGCGTCCGGGGCTCCGGTGATGCGTGCGTTGAGGACCACCGGCCCCTTGCGGGCCATGACCTCGGTGACGTGCCAGTCCGTCGTGTCACCGTCATCGGATCGGCCTGCACCCCTGGCCGTTGCCGACCAGGCGAGGACCTCGTCCGCACCATTGGCCTCGACGCTCACGGGACGAATGTCGCCGTAACGCTGAGCCTCGCTGTACTCCCAGCTCTCGCAGCGCTCAACCGCGTCCCGCATGCTCTCCACCTGAGAACGGGCCGTGGACTCGTGATCGTGCACGAGGACGGTCGAGTCCGCATGTGCCGTGTCGACGTCGGGGTCGTCGGGACTCGAGATGTGGACATTGCGTGCGAGGCCCACCAGTTCGGGCTGCTCACGGTCCGGGTCCCGGTGCCAGCGGCAGTCCTTGCCCGGCCGTCCCAAGGCCATCTCCGAGACTTCGTAGTCATCCGCGCGCTCGAAACCCTTGCCCCACTGCTCGGGCTGAAGCGCCGTCCGCCGCGTGGCCTCTTCCGCCTCCGCTTGGGTCTGCGGCGGCGTCCAGTCGTCACCGCTACCGCACGCCGTGACGAACAACAGCGCCAGCGAGGCGCCCAGTTGGACGGCCCGCCGTATGTGTGGGGTCATCTTTTCACCTCTCGAACGTTGATCGCCCGACATGCTTGCACGACCCCCGCGCACCCCGTCCGACGGGACGCGCTACTGCCTGGAGAGCCCCGTTCTGCGTGAGCGGACGTCTCAGCACGGGGTGTTCCGACACGGATCGGGAGCAAGAGGCCGCCTCCTGGCCAGGCATTTCCGGACCGGTGGGTCCCGGCAGGACCCTGCCGGGACCCACCGGTCCGTTGGTCGTGGGTTCGAGTCCCACGCAGCCCATCTCCATGTGCCCGGCCGGATCCGCCGGCCCGCTGAGTCCCACTTCCGGGGCGCCCGTGAGCGCACCCCCGCCGACTCGTCCGCGTCCGCCGGAGTCCGTCGGGCGTCCGTCGGCGGGGCACCCGGACGAGGTGATCGGCGCCGCGGGCGTGCGGGGTGGTCCGGGGAGGGGGAAAACTGGAGGTATGGCTAGCAAGGCACGCCTCGAGGGCGGGCCGGACGATCTGCGGGGGCAGGTCGTGCCGATCACCCCTCCGGGGCAGGAGCTGAAGATCCCGCATCGCGGCGGCTACGAGCATTTCAAGGCCACGACCCGCCACGAGGATGCCCCCGAAGGGCGGCTGACCGTCTACGAGTGGTGGGAACGCACCGAAGTCGCGGAGTAACCGCAGGTCGGCGGGCTGGAAAGAGCCGGGGCGGACGGGTCTGCCGCCCCGGAAAGGGGACCCTTGTGCGTGGTTGCTGACGGTTTCGCCACGCGTCCGGCGACCGTGCCTGCGGGAAATGGAGTTGATCTTGTTCCGTATGGCGTAAGGTGGTGTTCACCGACGCGGGGTGGAGCAGCTCGGTAGCTCGCTGGGCTCATAACCCAGAGGGCGCAGGTTCAAATCCTGTCCCCGCTACTGAAGGCCGAGGGCCCGGAACCACATGGTTCCGGGCCCTCGGTGCGTTTCTCTTCCCGGTGCGCCGATGCCCGTTCCCCGGCCCGGTCCTTTTCGGCTTGACCTTTACGCAACGTCAAGATCTAACGTTTCGGGCATGGAGTGGTCCATCCAGGAGATCGCCAGGAAGGCCGGCACGACGAGCCGCACGCTTCGTCACTACGGGGAGCTCGGCCTCCTCGTACCGAGCCGGATCGGCAGCAACGGCTACCGCTACTACGACCAGGAAGCCCTGGTGCGGTTGCAGCGCATCCTGCTGCTGCGGGAGCTGGGCCTCGGCCTGCCCGCCATCGCGCAGGCCCTGGAAGGCCAGCGGGACACGGCCACCGCGCTGCGCACGCACCTTCGGCTGCTGGAGCAGGAACGGGAACGCATCGGGCGGCAGATCGCCTCGGTGCGGACCACTCTCGACCGGACGGAGAAAGGGGAGGAACTGATGGCGGAAGAGGTCTTCGACGGCTTCGACCACATCCGGTACGAGGAGGAGGTGACCGAGCGCTGGGGTCGCGAGGCGTACGAGAAGGGCGACCGCTGGTGGCGCTCGCTGAGCGCGCAGGAGAAGCGGGACTTCCAGGACCGCCAGGTCGCGATCGCACGTGACTTCGGGCAGGCTCTGAGGGACGGGCTCGCGCCGGACAGCGACCAGGTCCAGGACATCGCCCGGCGGCACTGCGAGTGGCTGTCGGCGACGGTCACCCCCACCAGGTCGTACGTGATCGGGCTGGGTGAGATGTACGTCGCCGACCCGCGCTTCACGGCCAACTACGACCGGCACGGTGAGGGCACCGCGGTCTTCGTCCGGGACGCCCTGAAGGTCTACGCGGAGCGCCGTCTCGGCGACGACCGGTAACCGAGTCGGCGGTCACCCGGGCGGGCGACCGGTCGCCCGGTGCGGCGCGGCCACCAGGAGGGCCCCTGGTGACCGTCACGCCGGCGCGGCGACGCCGCGGGGGCTCGGCCGGTTGGCCGATGGCGACTCGTGGCGCGGCGCGGCGGCGGCCAGCCTGGATGGGGCGCGGTACCGTCCGCGACCCTGGGACGGACGCGGCAGGAGACCACTGGTGCGGCATCGACAACGCGGTGAGGGGCAGCGGGGGAACGGTGGCCGTCGTTTCGTCGCGGTACTCCCGTGGCTGTTGATCGTGGGCGGGGTCTTCTACGACCTGGGGACGCCGGACACGTTCACCGCGGCCCCTCTCTTCACGGCCGCGCCGCTGATCGCCGCGCCCTTCTTCTCGATGCTCTACACACTGGCCACCGGGGTGGCGGCCTGCGCGGCGGTGACCGGCATGCACGTCTACAGCGAGAGGCTCCAGAAGATCCCGGCCGTCACCGAGCTGCTGACCGTGTTCACGGTCTCCGTACTGGCCCTCTTCATCAACCGGATCGTGCGGCGCAGCGGTGAGCGCCTGGCGTCGGCCCGCGTCGTCGCGGAGGCCGCGCAGAGAGCCGTGCTGCCCACGCCGGACGAGCGGATCGACGGCCTGCAGATCGCCGCCCGGTACGAGGCTGCCGAGCAGGACGCGTTCATCGGCGGGGACCTGTACGCCGCGCAGAAGACCCCGTACGGGGTGCGGCTGGTCGTGGGTGACGTGCAGGGGAAGGGCCTGGGCGTGGTCGGGACGGTCGCCCTGGTGCTGGGCGCCTTCCGGGAGGCCGCCGAGCAGGAGGACTCGCTGGCGGGGGTGGCGCAGCGGCTGGAGCGGGCGCTCGCACGGGAGGGCGCGTGGGAATCCCGGTTCGGCGCCGTCGAGGGCTTCACCACAGCCGTGCTCGCCGAGATCCCGCGTGACGGCGGTCGGATCAGGATCGTCAACCGAGGGCACCCTCCGCCACTGCTGCTCGGGGCGGACGGCGCACTGCTCGTGCTGGATCCGCCCGAGCGGGCGCTGCCCCTGGGGACGGGCCTCGGGGCCTGGCCGGACGTGACGTCCGAGACCCCCTATCCGCCCGGTGGCACGCTCCTCCTCTACACCGACGGCCTGTCCGAGGCACGGGACGCGCACGGCGTCATGTACGACCCGCGCCGGCGGCTGGGCGGCCGGGCCTTCTCCAGCCCGGAGGAACTGCTGGACGCGGTCGTCGCCGATGTGCGACGGCACACGGGAGGGGCGGCGACGGACGACATGGCGCTGCTCGCGGTCACCCGGGAGAAGGAGCGGAAGCCGCCACGGCGCGGGATGGCGCCGGTCCCGCCGTGAGGGGCGGGGCGCCTCTCCACTTGGCGGTTCGGTGCCGGTGCGGCATGTGGGGCGTGAGGGCTGCCTGGGAAGCGCAATGCCACGGAACGTGATCAGAAGGGAGCCCTCCGCATAACAACTGACTAACCATCAGAAGGCCTTGCCCGAATGAAGGCCCATCAACTTGTCCGTTTCGGGGATGTTGTTGCAGGTAAGTCCCGGCCAACGTCCTTAATGATCAGTCGGAACGGCTTGGAATCCGGGCTCGGTCTCTATTAACGTTCGATAACGCAGCGCGGTCGTCCCAGTCGTCGCCAGAGGCGGCACCGTGCGCACGCGCCGAATCCCGCAAGGGAACCGGGGAACCAACTATTGGGGTGAATCGGGCACTTCGTGGTGCCCGTAGGAGACCTTCCTGCTCCGAACCCGTCAGCTAACCCGGTAGGCGAGAAGGAAGGAAAGGAGAACGCCTCCGTGGCGTCCAACGAGCCTGCCCTCCAGGAGCCGCCCACTGCGCAGTGGGTCCCCAGCGACCAGTGGGCTCCCGCCCCCGGGGTGGAGGAGTGGAACCCGACCGAGGAATCGGTCCGTCCCGTCCGTGGCAGGCACCGCGTCGTCAAACAACGCAACGCGCTCGCACGGAGCTCCACCGTCCTCGGTGTCGGTGTCATCGCCGCGGTCGGTGCGGGTGGTATGGCCACCGCCCAGGACAAGCCCGCGGTCTCCATCTCCCTTCCCGACGTCATCACGGACAAACTCCCCGACGCCGAATCGCTGCCCGGTGTCGGCTCCTTGATGTCGGACGAGTCCGCCGACGAGGCGGTCGCGGACGGACCGCTCACCACGGCCGACATCGCGGTCCAGGGTGATGACGCGGGCGAGGCCCTGCGCGCCCGGATCCTCCAGCAGGCAGAGCAGCAGCAGGTCAAGGCCGAGGCCGAGGCCCGGGCGGCTGCCGAGCAGGCCGCCGTGGAGCAGGCCGCCGCCGAGGCGAAGCGTCAGGCGACCGAGGCCGCCGAGGCGGCCGAAGCGGCCGCCGAAGCCGAGCGCAAGGCTGCGGAGGAGGCCGCCCGCAAGGCGGAGGCCGAGCGCCTCGCCAAGCTCGCCGCGAGCTATTCGCTGCCGACCTCGTCGTACACGCTGACCTCCACCTACGGGCAGGCCGGATCCATGTGGTCCTCCGGCTACCACACGGGTCTCGACTTCGCCGCGCCGACGGGGACCCCCGTCAAGGCCGTGCACGGCGGCACCATCAAGTCGGCAGGCTGGTCCGGTTCGTACGGCTACCGCATCGTGCTGGAGCTCGAGGACGGCACCGAGGTCTGGTACTGCCACCTGTCGTCGATGACCGTCAGCGCGGGGCAGAAGGTCTCCACCTCCGAGACCATCGGCCGCGTCGGCGCCACCGGCAATGTCACCGGCCCGCACCTCCACCTCGAGGTGCACACCCCGGGCGGCGACGGGGTCGACCCCGCCGCGTGGCTGCGCGACAAGGGCCTCTCCGTCTGATCCATCGGCACGGAACCGCGAGCTCCGGTGGCCGTTCGCCCGGAGCCTCGTGCTCCGGCCCATCCTCGTGGAGCCTCGTGCTCCGGCCGCCGGCGGCCCGGCGACGTCCCACCGACGTCCGACGGGCCGTCGGCTGTGCGTGCCCGCGCTCCGCTCGTCGGCATTCATGCACCGTCCGGTGTCCACGCACGCCCCTCGGGCGCCCGCCGGGGTGGCCTCAGCCGCGATACGGGTTGAAGCCGCTGTAGTCCAGATGCGGAGGGGGCTGCCAGGCGCGGCCCGTCGCGCGGGCGGCGTACGTCAGGGCGGGGCCCGCGAGATCCCGGCGCTGCCACAGGTGGTGCAGCAGCTCCTGCTCCCGGGCGGCGAAGTCCGGCCCGGCCGTGCCCCGCTCGGCCCGGTGGCGGAGGAAGGCCAGGGAGGTGGCGAACACCTCGTACTCGGAGACGGCACGCGCTGCGGCGGCGCCGTGGGTGCGGCCCGCCACATCGCGGGCCATCGTGCGGGCCTTCATGGAGGACAGGGCCAGCGGCTCGGCGGGCGCCAGCCACCCGGCCGCGGCGTAGGCCGGCAGTTCCGCCGCGACCGTGCGCAGCTCACGCTGCCGGGTCCACACCGCCAGCCAGGTCAGCAGACCGAAGGCGGGCACCATGAACGCCGCGTACACCGCGTAGAAACCCAGAGGGCCGAAGATGCCCGAGCCGTTCCACAGGGCGTGCATGCCCATGGAGAGGAGCAGGCCGAGTACGGGCAGTACGACCCTGCGAACCGTCCGGTCCCGTGCGGTGGCGGCCGCCAGCCCGAAACCGATGCCCGTGAGCACCGTGAACAGCGGGTGCGCGAACGGAGACATCACGATCCGTACGAAGAACGTGGCGGCCGTGACGGAGGCGAAGCCGGAGGTCCCGAACTCCTGGTCCTCGCCGAAGGCGTTGCCGAGATAGAGGATGTTCTCGGTGAACGCGAAGCCCGTCGCCGTGAAACCGGCGATCACGACACCGTCGACGAGGCCGGTGAAGTCCCGTCTCCGGAAGAGGAACACCAGTAGCACCGCGGCCGCCTTGGCGGTCTCCTCGACCACGGGGGCGATGACGGTCGCACCGATCGTGTCCGCGTGCGTCGGATCGGCCGTGGCCGTGGCTATCCACTGGGTCGCGAACGAGTTGGCGATGATCGCGACGAGGGCGGCCGCGCAGGCCCCCCAGGCGAAGGCGAAGACGAGGTTCCGCCAGGGCCCCGGCTCCACCCGGTCCAGCCATCGGAACGCCCCCATCAGCAGGGGCACCGGCAGCACGGCGAGGCCGAGCCCGACGAGGAAGCCCTCGGTGCCGGTCTGCTCGCGCACCAGCGCGAGGATCACCAGACCCGAGAGCGCCAGCAGGGTGATCAGCGCCCAGGCGCGCACGGCCTTGCTGCGCCAGAAGTCGCGGCGCGGCTTGTAGCGCCAGCGGGCGCGCTCAGGTACGGCGTCGAACAGCGGCCGCTCGTCGCACGCCGGGACGGCGGGGCGGGCGGCCGGATGCGGCTGCGGGGACCAGTCGGACACCAGACGACCCTAACGAGCGGCACGGACAACGCGCGACGGCGTTGGTGCCGGTGGGTGCACCGCCCGGAGTCAGGTCTCCCGGCGCCGGAAGAGGAGGTCGTGCACCACGTGCCCCTTGTCGAGGCCCTGGCCCTCGAAGCGGGTCAGCGGGCGGAAGGCGGGCCGGGGCGCGTAGCCGCCGGCGGCCTCGGTGTTCTCGAAGTCCGGATGGGCGCCGAGCACCTCGAGCATCTGCTCGGCGTACGGCTCCCAGTCCGTCGCGCAGTGCAGGACCGCGCCCGGCTTCATCCGGCTCGCCGCCAGGGTGAGGAAATCCGGCTGGATCAGCCGGCGCTTGTGGTGGCGCTTCTTGGGCCAGGGGTCGGGGAAGTACACCCGCAGGCCGTCGAGGGCGGCCGGGGGCAGCATCTCGCGGAGCAGGATGATCGCGTCGCCGTTGGCCACCCGCACATTGCTCAGGCCCGCCCGCTCCGCCAGCCCGAGCAGATTGCCCTGGCCGGGGGTGTGGACGTCGACGGCGAGGATGCCCGTGGCCGGGTCGGCCGCGGCCATCCGCGCGGTCGCCTCACCCATGCCGAAGCCGATCTCCAGGACGACCGGCAGTCCGCCGAACATCTCGTCCAGGTCGAGTGCACGGAGCCCGTCGATGTCCAGCCCCCAGAGCGGCCAGAGGCGCCGCAGCGCGTCGGCCTGTCCGGCCGTCACCCGGCTCCGGCGCGGCTGGAAGCTGCGGATCCGCCGCTCGTGGTGCGAACCCGCGGGGTCGGCCGCGGGGCCGCCCGGGAACCGGGGCTCGCCCTTCGGCCGTGCGGCGGCGGTACGAGGGGTTTCCCCGCGCGGGCTCCCGGTGGTGACGTTCTCGAACTCAGACACAGACACAATGACCCGATTGTACGGTGGCGGACACCGGCCGAGGGCGGCCCGCGTCACACCTCGGCGAGATGGGCGAGCGCCCGCCTGGCCACCTCCCGGCCGATCGGCAGTGAGGCGGTAGCCGCCGGGGACGGTGCGTTCAGGACGTGGACCGCACGGGGCGACTCCTTGATCATGAAGTCGTCCACCAGGGTGCCGTCCCGGAGCACCGCCTGGGCCCGGACACCCGCGGCCACCGGCCGCAGATCGTCCTCCGTGACGGCCGGCAGCAGCCGTCGCACGGCCGCGGTGAAGGCGCGCTTCGAGAACGAGCGGTGCAGCTCGCCCGCGCCGTAGCGCCAGTGGCGTCGGGCGATCCGCCAGGAACCGGGCCAGGCCAGCGTGGCCGCGAGCTCGCCCGGGCGGACCGTGGACCAGCCGTATCCCTCGCGGGCCAGCGCGGGGACGGCGTTCGGTCCCACATGGACGTCGCCCTCGACACCGCGGGTGAGGTGGACCCCGAGGAAGGGGAAGGCGGGGTCGGGCACCGGGTACACCAGGCCGCGCACCAGCTCGGGGCGGGTCAGCTCGTAGTACTCCCCGCGGAAGGGCACGATCCGCATGCCGGGCCGCTCCCCGGCGAGCTCGGCCACCCGGTCGCAGTGCAGTCCCGCGCAGTTCACCAGGGTGCGGGCGCGGATGATCCGGCCGGTGGACGTACGGACCGCGACACCCCGCGGGCGCCGGTCGACGAGCAGCACCTCCTCGCCGTATCGGACCTCCGCACCCGAGGCGGCCGAGACCTCCGCCAACTGGGCGGCGACGGCCCCGAAGTCGCACACCCCGGTCGTACCGACGTGGATCGCGGCGACGCCGCCGACCTCCGGCTCGTACTCCGCGATCTGGGCGGGGCCCAGCTCGCGCACGGGGATGCCGTTCTCCCGGCCTCGCTGGACGAGCGCGTGCAGTCGGGGCAGCTCCTCGCGCGCGGTGGCGACGATGAGCTTGCCGGTGACCTCGTGGGGGATGCCGTACTCGGCGCAGAACTTCACCGTCTCCGCCGCGCCGCGCACGGCGAAACGTGCCTTCAGTGAACCCGGGCGGTAGTAGATCCCGCTGTGGATCACTCCGCTGTTCCGCCCGGTCTGGTGACGGGCCGGGCCCTGCTCCTTCTCCAGCACCACCACGGAGGTGCCCGGCGCGGCACGCGTCAGGGCATGGGCCGTCGACAGCCCGATGATCCCGCCGCCGATCACCAGCACGTCGCAGTCGAATGCGGCCGCCTTCACCACACACCTTCCAGCCCGGCAGTGCCCTCCCGGGAAACCGTCCCGCCCCCGATGATGCACTGGCCCACTGACAGGCGCGTTAAACCGGGTGGGACACGCGTCACGGGACGCGTACGGCTCACGCCGGGGCCATCAGCAGCGGTCTGGCCCGCTCCCTCAGCTCCGCCACCCTCGGTTCGTCGCCGTACGGTTCCAGCCGGTGCAGCAGGTCCCGTACGTACTCCGTCGTACGCGCGGAGGAGATCCGGCCCGCGACCTCCACCGCGCGGGTGCCCGCCGCGCAGGCGGCGTCCAGGTTGCCGGACTCCAGCTCGGCCACGGCGCTCACCACGAGGCGCAGTCCGTGCGAGCGCACGTACTCCTCCGTGGGCCGGGACAGCGCCTGCTCGGTGAAGCGGCGCACCTGGCGGGGCGCCTTGAGGTCCCGGTAGCACTCGGCGGCGTCCGCCGCGAACCGGTCGTACGAGTAGAACCCCAGCCAGGACGGGTCCGCGTCGCCCTCCCGGGAGCGCTCCAGCCAGCTCTCCGCGGCCTTCAGCGCCGTCCCGGCGGCCAGCGCGTCGCTCGCCTTCGCATGGGCCCGTGCCTCCACCAGCCGGAAGAAGCTCATCGTGCGGGACGTCGCCAGGCCGCGGTTGCGCTCCACGGCCGCCTGCGCGAGGTCCACGCCCTCGTCGGCGAAGCCGCGGTAGGTCGCCTGCAGCGACATCGACGCCAGCACGTAGCCGCCCAGTGGAACATCGGCCGCAGCGCGTGCCAGCCGCAGCGCCTGGATGTAGTAGCGCTGGGCCGCCTCCTGCTGCCCGGTGTCGAAGGCCATCCAGCCCGCCAGCCGGGTCAGCTCGGACGTCGCCCCGAACAGGGCCCGGCCCACCTCGTCCGAGTACGAACCGAGCAGCAGCGGTGCGGCGTCGACCCGTAAGCACTCCGGGACCATCGACGAGCGCCAGTCCCCGCCGCCGTACTTGGAGTCCCAGCGCCGGGCGTCCTCGGCCGCCTCACGCAGCTTGGTCACATCGCTGTGGCCCACCCGCACCTGGCCGTCCTCGGGGCTCTCCTGGCTCTCGCCGCCCCCGGTTCCCCGGAGGGGGCGTTCCACGGACGAGTCGGCCGGGTTGATCAGCCAGCGGGAGGCGGGGGTGGCGTACGCACTCACGGAGAACGAACCGGCCAGTGACTGCCAGATCCCACCGCCGCCCGCGCGCCTGCCGGCGAGATCAAGCCGGTAGAGCTCCGTGGCGGCCTTCACCGCCTCGCCCACGTCCCGTGGGAAGGCCAGCCCGACCTCCGGCGCCGGGTCGGCGTCCGCGAGCCCGATCTCGTGCAGCGGCACCGGGCGGCCCAGCTTCTGCCCGATGGCCGCCGCGATGAGATGGGGCGCGGCGCCCTGCGGCACCATGCCCTTCGACACCCACCGCGCCACCGACGTCTTGTCGTAGCGGAGGGTCAGACCGCGCTGCGCCCCGAGGTCGTTGACCCGCCGGGCGAGACCGGCGTTGCTGATTCCCGCGAGGGCGAGAACGGTGCCGAGCTTTTCGTTCGGCCCGCGTTGCTCCCTGGACATGCGCCACCCCTCGACACACAGACGGCCGCCGGGCATCCGCTTCCGGCGTTCGCTCCGCCCTCCCCACAGGGGGACAACTCCCCGGAAGCCGGACGCAAGAGCAGGTGTCCGAGCCCCCGGGAATATGCACCCCCGAGGAGAACAGCAGTGACACACAGGGTAGTTCGCCGCATCCCGACCGTTAAGAGGCGGTGTTCCGTATGGCGAGATTGTTGTGTGTTCGGGCGGGAGTCCCCCTCCGGACCGTGCTCCGGGCGTGTGGCCATGCGCCTGTCCGTGCGCTCTCGTCCGGCCGTCGGGGGAGCGCTTCCATGAGTGCTGCGTGGGTCGGCCCATCGGCGAGGGATCCGATGGGCTGGGGGATGCCGCCGCCTCAATCCCCGCGGGCGGTGGACCGGCCCGGGAGGTGAGTGCCGCCTCCCGGGCCGTGCGCCTGTGTCCGTTCCTTGCGGTATGTCCCCCTTCTCGAGTTCTTCAGATTGGCTGAATGCCGCCCCCTTCGGCGGCGTTTCGCCCGCCGCCCCGTCGCCGCTGCCGGCGCCCGCCCTCCCAGTGGCCGGGCAGTCGCCGTACGGCTCTTGCCAGGGGCGCGTTCACTTTCCGCGCCCGCGACCCGGAGCCCCTCCCGTGCGCCCTTGTCGTGGCAGCATGTCTTCATCGGGGTGTGCCGAGTCGGGTGTGCCGAAAGTTGTCCACAGGCTGTGGAGGCGCGATGCGGTGGCTGGTGGGGTGGAGCAGTATCGCCGCAAGCTTCGGTACGGCGGGAGCGGTCGGTTCCCGCGCCTCCGCCTCCGGCGACGACCACCGCACCGTCCACCCCGTCGGAGCCCAGCTCCTGTGGGGCGACCCCGATCCGCTGTGGGCCGTCGGCGACTGGCGGCCGGACGAGGTCCGCGTCGTCACCGCAGGCCCTCCCCCCGGCTTCGGCGGAGGGACGCCCACCATCCGCCTGGCCGTGCTGGGCTGCTGCGCCGCCAGCGACGAGGAACTGCGCGTCGGCCTCTTCGCGGCCCGCGGGGGCGCACTGCGGCATCTCACCGCCTGGGCCGGCAGCTACACGGCAGTCGTCCAGGTCGGCCGCCGCATCACCGTCACCGGCGACCTGGCCGGAGCACGCCCCGTCTTCTACACCCCCTGGGCCAACGGCACGGCCTACTCGACCGCCGCACTGCCCCTGGCCGACCTCATCGAGGCCCAGCTCGACATCGGGCACCTCGCCGCGCTCCTCGCCTGCCCCGAATCCCCGGAGGCCCTGCGCGACTCCACCCCGTACGCCGGGGTCAAACGGATCCCGCCCGGTCACGCCCTGATCCTGCGTGAGGGCTCCCGCGAGATCACCGGCTACGAACCCGTCGCCTCCCTCGCCGTCGCCGCGCCCCAACTCGACCCGGACCGGGCCATGGAGGCGATGCGGGACGCGCTCGTCGACTCGGTACGCGCACGGCTCACCGCTCCCCGGCACGCCCCCGAGACACTGCCGCCCGACCCGGGACCGGTGCCCGGCATGGGTCCTGCGGAACGGCGCGCCGCCCGCGGCGCACCCGCGCCCGGCATCGGCGCAGACCTGTCCGGAGGCAGCGCCTCAGGCACCCTCGCACTGCTCGCCGCCGGTCTGCCCGGCGTCCCGGGCACGATCCTCGGCCACGGCACCGGCGCCGGGGAGCGGCTGTTGGCCGTCACCTTCAACGACCTCGCCACCCCGCAGGGACGCGAGGCCGAGATGGAACGGGCCGGGAGCATCGCCGAGAATCCACGGCTGCACCACGTCGTCGTCGCCGCGGGCGCGGAGGCCCTTCCCTACGCCGATCTGGACGGTCCCCTCACCGACGAGCCGGGCCCCTCCCTCGTCGAAGCCGAACGCAACCGGCGGCGTCTCGCGTCCGGCAGCGCCGACCACTTCACCGGGCACGGCGCCCGGCAGGTCCTGGACGCCCACCCGGCGCGCCTGGCCGACCTGCTGATGGACCGCCGGAGACGGCCCCTGCTCCGTCCCGTCTCCGCACTCGCCCGTGCCTCCGGCCCCACCGCCGGCTCGCTGCTCGTGCCGCTCACCGTCTACCGGGCGGCGCGGCGCCTCGCCCGGACCCCCTACCGCACCGGCCTCGAGACGGCGGCCGCACGGCTACCCGAGGCCAACCGCCGGGTAACGGCCGTCAACGGACCGCTCGGCGCGTCCCTCGCGGCGCTCGCCTGGTCCCGTCCCGGGCCCGCGGCACGCTGGCTCACGGGCGAGGCACTCGCCGAAGTATCGGTTCGCCTCCAACAGGCGGCGACCCGGCCGACATCGGTGCAACGGCCCGGTGAGGCCCGTGCCCGCGCGGCACTCGCGCGGTACGCCGCGGACCACCGCGTCATGGAGCAGGCTTCGGAGGTACGCAGCCAGCGGCTGCACGCTCCCTTCCTCGACAACCAGGTCGTACGGGCCGCGCGCGACCTCCCCGAGGCGCTGCGGGTCCAGCCCGGTGCACGCACCGCCGTCCTGCGCACGGTCCTCGCCGGAGCCGGCGTCCACGACCTGCCGCCCGGCTGGGGCGCGCCTTCGCAGACCGCTACGAACACGGCGACGCGGGCCGGAATGCGGCTGTCGCTGCCGCATCTGCTGGACCTGTTCGACACTCCGCTGCTCGCCGACGCGGGCATCGTCGAGGCGAGGGTCGTCCGCAAGGCGCTGCACGCCGCGTCCGAGGGGGAACCGGTGCCGTTGGACGGACTCGCGGACCTGGTCTCCACCGAGCTCTGGCTGCGACGGCTGCTGGCGCGGCGCGGTACGTGCTGGACGGGCACGGAGGCACCCCGCCGCCGCGCGGTCGCCTCGGGCGTACCCCGCCGCCCGACGCTCCAGGCGTAGGGGCGCGTGGGCGCGGCGCTCGCGGTGGGGCAGGCGTGTGCGGGCGCGGCGCTCAGGGGCGCCGAGGGGCGGTGTGCGGGACGCTCGAGTGGGATGCCCGGCACCCCGGACCGGACGTGCTCGTGCCGGGGCGCCGTCACCCATGCGTCCGAGTCGGGAGCCCCGTGCACGCACGTCTCGTGCGGGCCATCCGTACCGCCCCTCGCGGCGCTACACGCAAGTGATCCGAGACCGTGCCCAGTCGGCGATCGCCGTCGCGGCGAGTGGCCGTACGCCGACGGGTTCGACGACCAGGCGGAGCGTCTCCCTGCCGGTGAGGCCGACGGACAGGGGCACCGCCGGGTCACCGCCGCGCAGCATCGGCGACCGCCACCGCCGCGCCCCGTCCGCGTACACGGAGAAGCGCACCGCTCCCAGCCCCGGTGTCATGTCGTCGACGCCGACGAGCGCGTCGTACGAAGTGCACTCACGGTTCAGGTCGATCATCACGGACGACCTGGCGTGGACGGAGACGCCGTGCTCGTACCGGGTGCCGCCGATGGACATGCCGTGGCGCTTCCAGACCCAACTGTCGGGGCCGAGCCGTACTTCGGGCCGGGTGTGGTCGCCGGCCACCCCGTACTGGAGCCGGTTGAGCCGGTGGACGGTCGTGGGCGGAGGAGGCGTCGTCGGCGAGGGCGAAGGCGTCTCCCCGGGCGGTGGGAACGGCACGGGCACCGGTGCCGGCGGCTGCGGCGCCGCGGGTGCCGGACGTGCCCGGGACGGCGAGGTACCCGGCGCCGCCGCAGGCGGCACGGCTGGCGTCGGCGCACGGGGTGCCGCGGCGGGCCCGGCGTCGGGCACGGAGAGCGGGGGCGGCACCGGCGAGGGCGCCGTGGAGGGCGCCGTGGAGGCCGGGGGCGCCGGAACGACGGGCTGCGCCACCGGCGGCCGCGCAAGGGGCTTCGGCGCCGGTGCCGGTTCACCCGCGAGCGCCAGCATCAGTCCCGCGCCCACCGCGGCCGCCACCGCGGCGGCGATTCCGGCCTTCACGGGAGCCGCGAGCCCCTCCGCCGCAGCCGTTCCGCCCGCGCCTCCGTACCCACCGGAGGCCGAACCGGCCCCGGCCGCCGCGCCCGCCGAACCGGCGGCCGAACCGGCCGCCGCGGCTCCCGCTCCCGCAGCGCCGCCCGTCACGACCCCGGCGGCCTTGAACGAGTACCCCGCGGCGAACCAGCCGATGACGGCGACCGGCAGCAGCGCCGGGATCCCGGAGTTCACCTGATCCAGCTCGCCCGCGGCCAGCCGGCATCTGACGCATGTCTCCAGGTGCTTGCGGAGGCCGCGCTCGGCCCGCATCCGAAGCCCGCCGCGGGCGTAGGCACCGAGGCGGTCGGCGTACCGGGCGCAGTCGCCGCCCGAGGTGAGCGCGGAGCTCACATGGGCCTGCAGATAGGCCTGCTTGAGCCCTTCCCGGGCGCGGCCTGCCAGGACCGCCGTGGCGTTGGCGGTGAGACCGAACAGCGGCGCCACCGCGCTCGGTGGTTCCTCCTCGACGGTGGTGTGCCACAGCACCGCCTGCCAGCGTTCGGGCAGCGAGCGGAAGGCCTGCAGGGCCATCGACCGCTCGGCCTCGTGCATGGCGCGCACATCGGCACCGAGCTCGAGCGTGTCCTCGCGCCGCACTCCGGTGGCACTGGCCGCCTGGTCGGCGAAGGCCGCGAAGTCCTCGACCAGTTGCTCCCGGCGGGCGGACCTCGCCCAGGCGGCGGCGACGCGGCGCACGGCGGTCAGCAGATACGCCCGGACCGCCTGTTCGGGTCCCGCGCCTCCCCGCACCGCCTGCAGCGTCCTGGCGAACACCTCGGCCGTCAGATCGTCCGCTGTGTGGGCGTCACGGCAGCAGGTGCGGGCGTAGCGACGCACGGCGTCCGCGTGCCTGCGGAAGAGCTCTTCGTACGCGCTGTCGTCACCCCCGCGTATCCGCAGGACCAGGTCGGCGTCCGACGGTGCCGACGGGGAGGGCGAGGCATCCACGCCGGGCCCCGACGAGCCGCCCTCGCGCTGCGACGGAACCCGCCCCCCGGTTTCCCTGCCGAGCGCGCCGGCCTCGTCGCCGGTGCCTCCGGCCTGGGGCTCGTTGCGACCCTCACCGCTCATCGCGGAAGCCCCCGTACCCACCCAGTGACCCGAACACCGGCCAAGAGTGCCACAGGGATTGGGCTGTCAAGCCTCTCCCGGACAGCAACCACTCGTCCGGGAGACCATCCGAATCCAAGGACGACACCCGGACTGCACGAGAGCCCGTTCCCGAGGGCCCGCTCCCGAGCCCGCGTGCGCAGGACGCGTCGCGCACAACGGGCCGTCCGGTGAGCCCCGGGTACGGGAGCCGTCCCCCGGGGAGCCCGCGCACCGGGACCGACTGACGAGGGCCCCGCGCCCAACCGGCGGGCGGCCGCGTCCGAGCGGCCGCGCCCCGAGCCCCGGTCGGCCGCCGGCCGACCGGCGGAGGCCGTGCACCCGCGGTCACACGGGCCGCGAGCGCAGCCCCTCCAGCAGGATGTCCAGCAGCCGTGCCGAGGCTGCCGCCTGCTGCGCAGCGTCCGGAAGGGACGGCGCGGCGGTGGCTATCACCAGCAGTACGTCCGCCACGGTGACGTCGACGCGCAGTTCACCGGCCTCCCGCGCCCGGTCGACCAGCTGCCCCACGACGTCGAGCAGCTCGCCCGCTCCCGCGTCGTCCTGCTCGGCGGCGGGCACCGGACGCGGTGCGACCACCCGCAGTTCCGGCTGTCCGGCGAGGCCCAGACGCTGCTGCGGCACTCGCGTCTCCTCCGGGACGGCGTCCTCGACGACCGTCGAGTCGTCGGCCACACCGACCCGCAGAACGTGCGGCGGCAGCAGCCGGCCCGCTCCGGAGGCCACCGACGTGCGCAGGAAGCGGGAGAGCGCCGACCAGGGCTCCTCCTCCTGGCCGAGGGCGGTACGCGCCTGCTCCGTGAGCCGGGAGGTCTCCTCCTCGGCTATCCGCCGTACCAGCACGTCCTTGCTCGGGAAGCGGCGGTAGACCGTGCCCACGCCCACCCTCGCCCGACGCGCCACGTCCTCCATCGGAGCGCCGTAACCCAGCTCCCCGAACACCTCGCGAGCGGCCCTGAGCACGTGCTCCAGATTGCGCTGCGCGTCCACCCTCAGCGGTGCGGAACGGCTGGTCGCAGTCGCGCCCACACGCCCGTCTCCGCTGGCATCCGTAGCGACGGCGCCCGACCAATGCGATTCCTGAATGTGCATGAATGTTCCCCCGGAAATGATGTCGTCTCCCCCCGGAGACTCCCCGCCGTGACGCCGGGGTGAATCAGACGAGTCACCGGCCAGAACACCCCGACGAGGTACGAACATAGTTGAGTCGGGGTCAATTCAGAAGGGGCAGTTCCGTCCGGTGCGCCCCCCGATCGGAGCAAGGGCAGGAACCTTCCTCATCCCACCCCCGCCCCGGACCCTCTCTCTCCCCGCTGACCTGCGTACCTTCCCCCGACGGAGGCAACCGCCCCGCCGGGCCGTGGCCAGAACCTCCGGTCACACAATCGGCCGGGGCTGTGGACAAACTCCGAGGAGCGTTGCGTCATGGGATGGTGAAGGCTGCATACTCCCGGGACACGACCCCAGGCACCCCGCCGCGCACGCGCATTCTCGTCGCCGGCGGGGGGTACGTGGGGATGTACACCGCGATCCGTCTCCAGCAGAAGCTGAAGGGCGAGCTGGAGCGCGGCGAGGTCGAGATCGTGGTCGTGTCGACCGAGCCCTACATGACCTACCAGCCCTTCCTCCCCGAGGCGGCCGCGGGCTCCATCTCGCCCCGCCATGTGGTCGTACCGCTCCGCCGGGTCCTCCACAGATGCAAGATCGTCAGCGGCGAGGTCCGGTCCGTGGACCATGCCAAGCGCACCGCCGCCTTCACCACCCTCGCCACCGAGGAGGAGGGTGCCGGAGCCATCCAGATCGGGTACGACGAACTGGTGCTCGCCCCCGGCTCCGTCTCGCGCACGCTGCCCGTGCCGGGACTCGCCGAGTACGCCATCGGGTTCAAGACCGTGGAGGAGGCCATCGGCCTGCGCAACCACGTCATCGAGCAGATGGACATCGCCTCCTCCACCCGTGAGCCCGCCCTGCGCGACGCGGCACTCACCTTCGTCGTCGTGGGCGGCGGCTACGCGGGCGTCGAAGCGCTCGCCGAGCTCGAGGACATGGCCCGCTACGCCACGCGCTACTACCACAACATCAAGCCCGAGGACCTGAAGTGGGTCCTGGTCGAGGCGAGCGACCGGATCCTGCCGGAGGTCGGTGCGGAGATGGGGAAGTACGCCATCCGGGAATTGCGGGCCCGCAACATCGACGTGCGGCTCGACACCCGCCTCGACTCCTGCGAGAACCGGGTCGCCGTTCTCAGCGACGGCTCCCGGCTACCGACCCGCACGGTGGTGTGGACCGCGGGTGTCCGGCCCGCCCCCGTCCTGGCGGCCACCGACCTGCCGCTCAACGAGCGAGGCCGGCTCAGGTGCACCGCCGAACTCACCGTCGAGGGCACCGAGCACGCCTGGTCGGCGGGCGACGCCGCCGCCGTGCCCGACGTCACCGCGAAGGAACCCGGCACGGAGTGCGCACCGAACGCCCAGCACGCGGTCCGCCAGACGAAGGTGCTCGCCGAGAACATCGTCGCCTCGCTGCGGGGACAGCCCCTGCAGACCTACGCCCACAAGTACGTCGGATCCGTGGCGTCGCTGGGGCTGCACAAGGGCGTGGCGCATGTGTACGGCCGCAAGCTGAAGGGCTATCCGGCCTGGCTGATGCACCGCGCGTACCATCTCAGCCGCATGCCCACCTTCAACCGGAAGGCCCGCATCCTCGCCGAGTGGACACTGGCCGGGCTGTTCAAGCGTGAGATCGTCTCCCTCGGGTCGCTGGAGCACCCGCGTGCCGAGTTCGAACTCGCCGCGGGCGGCGTCCCGTCCAGGCCGCTCGCACGCCGCCACGAGGACCCGCCCATGAGCGCCCGGGAGAGGAGGCGGGGCCGGGCGCCCGGTACCCGTCCCGGCGCGTCGGGTGCGCCGCCCGACGCCGCGCCGGGCGGCGACCGGGGGAGGAAGGGCCAGGACGCTCCCGGACCCGGAACCGAGGAGGGCTGACCCCGCTGTCGGTGCGGTGGGCCACACTGAGCGTGTGACGATAGGTGGACGAGTGGCCAGCGCAGAGTGACGTGCCCGGGGCCGCACCGTCCCCTCCACGGCAATCGGCAACGAGACCAGCAGACTTGGCCGCTCCGGTGAGGAGCGGCCTGCGGAACCGGAACCGGACCCCCACCGGCCACGGTCACACACACGGGCGCAACCGCGCACGACAACAGCAACGACACCACGAGGCTTGAAAATCCGTGAACTTCACGCGTTGGAGCGCCCGGCTCCCCGGTACGCAGCGTCGCGCCGCAGCGCGGACGGACCGCGGGTCCGTCCCCGCGGCCCGCGGTGAGTACGACCGGCGGACGGACCGGCAGCCCGACGCCACCGACGCCGTCACCGATCCGCACGGCGCACCGGCCCCGTCGGCGGAGTCCGCCGTTCCGGCACTCGAGCAGTTCCCCGTCCGCGGGCTGCTCGACGGGCTGCCCGCGCTGGTCGCGCTCGTCCACGGCCCCGAGCACCGCGTCTCGTACGTCAACGAGGCGTACGAGACGGCGTTCGGCCCCCGCCCCGCCGGTGCCGCGGCCGCGGCCGCCTGCCCCGAACTCGCCGAACTGGGACTGCTTCCGCTGCTCGACCAGGTGCTGCGCAGCGGCAGGCCCCGCACGGTGAAGTCCCGCCGGGTCCGGGGCGGTGGTTCGTACACGGTCACGTGCCTGCCCGCCGAGGCTCCCGATCCGCACCGGGAGGGCGAGCTCCTCAAGGGCGTCCTCGTCTTCGCCGCCGACGTCACGGCCCACGCCGAGGCCGCCGAACGCCTGCGCGCCAGCGAGAGCCGTCACCGCGAGGCTGCCGTCACCCTGCAGCGCTCACTACTGCCGCAGGAACTCGAGCAGCCGGACGACCTGCGCATCGCCGCCGACTACCGGCCGGGCGGCACGGACGCCGCGGTCGGAGGCGACTGGTACGACGTGATCACGCTCGGCGCCGGCCGCACCGCGCTCGTCATCGGCGACGTCATGGGCCGCGGCGTGCGAGCGGCCGCCGTCATGGGCCAGCTGCGCACCGCCGTCCGCGCGTACGCCCGCCTCGACCTGCCCCCGCACGAAGTGCTCCAGCTCCTTGACGGACTGGCCTCCGAGATCGACCCCAGCCAGATCGCCACCTGCGTGTACGCGGTGCACGACCCGAACGAGGGCCGCCTGGTGTACGCGTCCGCGGGCCATCTGCCGATCCTCGTGCGCGACGCCGACGGCACGGTCCACCGCGCCGAGGAGCCGACCGGCCCGCCGCTCGGCACCGGCGGCTGGCTCCACTCGTCCGCCACGATCGCGCTGCAGCCGGGCTCCACCGCCGTGCTCTACACGGACGGACTGGTCGAGCGGCGCGGCGAGGACATCGACGAAGGTGTCGCCACGCTGGAGCGGGCGCTCGCCGGAGCGACCGGCACACCCCAGGTCGTGTGCGACCGGCTGATCCGCTCCCTTGGTGTCACCGCGGACCACGACGACGACGTCGCGGTCCTCGTCCTGCAGCACCCGACCCGCTCGGGCGGGGACGCGGAGCTCTTCCACAATGCCGCGCTCGAACTGCTCGGCGGTGTGGAGGCCGCGCCCCGCGCACGTGCGTTCGCATCGGGAGTACTGGCGTCGTGGCGGTTCCCCGTGGAGCTGCGCGACCTCGGCGTGCTCGCGGCGAGCGAGCTGGTCGCGAACTCACTCCAGCACGGCACGCCGCCCATGCGGCTGCGGCTGCGGCGCACCGACCGCCGGCTGATCATCGAGGTCACGGACGGTGACGATCACCTTCCGCGCCGACGCCGTGCCGAGACGGAGGACGAGGCGGGCCGCGGTATCTCCATCGTCGCGACGATCGCCTCGTCCTGGGGGAGCCGCCGCACTCCCGGCGGCGGCAAGGCGGTGTGGTGCGAGTTCGCCCTCCCCGATCCGCCGGGTTAGCGGCCGGCGGCGGGCCGCCGCCCGTCAGGCGGCGGACGCCACCCTGTCCTGTTCGGGCCGGTGCCGGGCGACGACCCGCGACGCGGACGCGAGCGAGGGCTGGTCCTGCACGGTCGTGAGGTTCCGCCCCAGTTTCAGGGCCAGCACGCTGATGCCCAGGGAGAAGACGACGAACGTCACGATGTACGGACCGTGCAGCGTGGCCCCCATCGGACCGCCCACCGCCGGGCCGACCGCCAGCGCCAGCTGCTTGACCAGAGCGAACGCCGAGTTGTACTGCCCGACCATCGAATCCGGTGCGAGATCCGCGACGAGCGGTGCCACCGTCGGCGACAGCATCGCCTCGCCGAGCCCGAACAACGCGTACGTCGAGACGAAGGCGGCCGTCGCCATCGCCTGTCCGCCGTGCCCGAGCCCCGCGTATCCGGCGACGATCCAGGCCACGGCCCAGATCAGCCCGACCGCGGCGATCACACGCGAACGACGGCGCCGCTCGACGAACCGCAGCACGAGGAACTGCGCGAGCACGATCACCGCGGTGTTGGCGGCCAGGGCGTAACCGAGCGCCGCCGGGTCGATTCCCGCGGCCTCGGTGCCGTAGGCCGCGAGGCCCGACTCGAACTGGCCGTAACAGGCGAAGAAGAGCACGAAGCCGAGGACGCACAGCTGCACCATGGCTCGGTGCCCGAGCAGCGACCGCATTCCGCCCCTGGCCTTTGCCTCGGTGTTCTCCGGCATCGCGTCGGGGATCGACGGCGACTTCGGCATCCGCACGGTCGCGGCGATCACGGCCAGGACGACGAACATCGCGGCCTCGATCGAGAACAGCAGCGTGAAGCTGCCGGGCCGGCTCTTGTCGACGATCTGCCCGCCGAACAGACCACCGATGCCCAGTCCCAGGTTCTGCAGGAAGAACTGCATGGCGAACGCCCGAGTGCGGGTGGACGGGCTCGAGCACCAGACGATCATCGTCGCCAGCGCCGGCTGCATCACGGCCGTACCCGCGCCCAGCAGCGCCGCGGACAGCACCGCGACGGACACGCTGCCGGCCAGGCCCATGGACAGAGCCCCGCCCGAGGCCAGCAGCGCGGCCACGACGAGCACGGGCAGCGGCCCGCGGCGGTCGATGGTCCGCCCGGTGAAGGGCAGTACCACGAGCGCGGCCATGGCGAAGACGGCGAGCACGGCACCCGCCGTGCTCG
Organism: Streptomyces sp. HNM0645; assembly: GCF_030056615.1. Classification (NCBI taxonomy): domain Bacteria; kingdom Bacillati; phylum Actinomycetota; class Actinomycetes; order Kitasatosporales; family Streptomycetaceae; genus Streptomyces; species Streptomyces sp. HNM0645. The sequence continues at coordinate 91,090 of NZ_JASHLT010000029.1, forward strand.
CCCCCAGGTCCCGAACCTGCGCCACATACACATAGAGGTACGGAACGGTGAACCCGAGCCCGAACGCGCTCAGCACGTTCCCTGCCTGGATCCGGCGCATCGCTGCACCCATCGCCTTGGTCACACTCACCTGCCTCGGTCGGCCAGTCCGGAGGACTGAACTTTGAAGACTTAGAAACTAAAGTTAGAACCTGAACAATACACATTCAAGGACTTAGAACCAAACCAGCGGCATGGGATAGTGAGGCGCATGTCCGACACCCCCGAGCAGAGGCCCGGCCGTCCGACGCGAGCCGAGCAGACACCCGCGACAACACCGGCCGACCCGTCAGGCGCAGAGGTCGGCAAGCCGGCACAGGGCTCCCCGGCCGACGCGGCCGCTCCCTCCGCCTCGTCGCCCTCTCGCTCTTCCTCTTCGTCTGGCGGTTCCGCCGCGTCCAAGCCCTCGGCGTCAGCCGTCCCGGGAAGCTCCGCGAACCCCGGGGCCACGCAGGAGCCGACCCTCGACGAGCAGATCGCGGCCTACCAGCGCGAGTTCCGCGACCTGGACCCCCAGGTGGAGAAGGTCGTCTCGGCCCTGGGCCGACTCAACCGCCGGATGAACGTGGCGTACGGCCGCCAGGTCGCCGCACTGGGCATCAGCAACGCCGAATGGGAGGTCCTCAAGACACTGGTCCTCTCCGGTGCCCCGTACCGCCTGGGCCCGGGAGACCTTGCGAAGCGGCTGGGCCTGACCCCGGCGGCCATGACCCACCGCATCGACCGGATGGCGGCGGAGGGCCTGGTCACCAGGGACCGGGACGAGTCCAACCGGGTGCGCGTGATCGTCGAGCTGACCGACGAGGGCCGCGCGAAGTGGCTGGAGGCCATGCGCATGGCGACGGACTTCGAGGAGGACCTGCTGCAGGACCTCAGTGGGGAGGAACGCGGAGTCCTCGGTGAGATGCTGATCCGTCTCCTGCGTCGCGTCGAGCAGGCCCAGCCTGATGCCGGCGGACGTCTCACCGACCTCGACTAAGGGCTGTCCCGCAGGGGTTGCGGGACAGCCCTTGGCAGGCCGGGTACGGGCCGGCGTCGACGAGGTGAACGGCGCGAGTTGACACCGCCTGCGCCGATCCGTAAGGTTCTTCGAGTTGTCACGGAGCCGGAACGGTTCTTCGACGACCGATCCCGCCGCGAACGCGGCAAACCAACTCAGCACGATCTCCCTACCGGGATGTTTTCCGGCATGCCGAAAAACATTTCGATCGGCCCGATTATGAGCCGACTGGGAAATGGGCTAGAGTTTGCTCGTCGGAACGGCCCGGTGGCCGGAAAGACAACCCACTCCGACTGGGAATCAGGTCCGAAAGGATCTGATAGAGTCGGAACCGCCGGAAAGGGAAAACGCGAAAGCGGAAGAACGGCCCGGCAACCCGCTCCAGCGGGTGGCGGAGACGGAAATCGGATCT
>NZ_JASHLT010000003.1:0-158970 GCF_030056615.1 Streptomyces sp. HNM0645
TCCCTGCGCGCCACCACCCGCGCCAACGAGGAGCAGGACTGGCTCAAGACCAATCTGGCACGGCTCGCCGGGCTGATGCAGAGCAGCCGCGACCCCGTCCAGGTGGCCCACGTGATCATGGAGGAGCTGCCGCCGCTGGTCGCGGCCCAGTACGGGGCGTTCTTCCTGGCGGCGCCGGCGGGCGAGGGCGCGGGCGGGAGTACGGGGGCCGGAGCCGGGACGGGCGAGCGCGCGGACGACGGAGAGCGGACGGGGGAAGACGAAGGAACGGACGCGGGCGAGGGGGTGGCCGGTATCGAGCTCGTCAGGATCGCCTCCTACGGGGCACCGCCCGCCGGCCCGTCCGAACCGCCGACGCGCTTCCGGCTCGGTGAGTCCCTGGTCGGGCAGGCGGCGCTCAGCCGCCGCACCATCGCCGTCGAGGACCTGCCGCCCGGCTATCTCACGATCTCCTCCGGACTCGGCGCCGGTCCGCCGGGGGCGCTGATCGTGCTGCCGATCCTCGTCGAGGGCCAGGTGCTCGGCGCCGTGGAACTCGCCTCGCTGCGGCCCTTCTCCGGCCTTCACCGGGACTTCCTCGACCGGTTCATCGAGACGGTCGGCGTCATCGTGAGCTCTCTGATCGCACACGCCCGGACCGACGAACTGCTGGAGCAGTCCCAGCTGCTCACCGCCGAGCTCCGCGCCCGCTCGCAGGAACTCCAGGTGCGGCAGGAGGAGCTGCAGAGTTCCAACGCCGAACTCGCCGAGAAGGCGGCCCTGCTGGCCGACCGCAACCGCGACATCGAGCGCAAGAACCTGGAGATCGAGCAGGCCCGGCAGGAGCTCGAGGAACGGGCCAAGCAGCTCTCCCGTACCTCGATGTACAAGTCCGAGTTCCTCGCCAACATGAGCCATGAGCTGCGCACCCCGCTCAACAGCCTGCTCATCCTGGCCCAGTTGCTCGCACAGAACCCCGAGGGAAACCTGACGGAGAAGCAGGTCGACTACGCGGAGGTCATCCACTCCGCCGGCTCGGACCTGCTCCAGCTGATCAACGACATCCTCGACCTGTCGAAGGTCGAGGCGGGGAAGATGGACATCCACCGCGAGCCTTTCGCGCTGGGCCAGTTGCTGGAGTACGTCGAGATGACCTTCCGGCCCCTGGCGTCCGAACGCGAGCTGGAGTTCCGGGTCGTCACCGCGCCCGGGGTACCCGCGGAGATCACCACGGACGAGCCGCGGCTGCGGCAGGTGCTGCGCAATCTGCTGTCCAACGCCCTGAAGTTCACCGAGCGCGGCGGGGTCGAACTGCGGGTCCAGAAGGCGGCCGACGACGAACTCCCCGAGCGGATGCGCGGCATGTCGGTGGTCGCCTTCCGGGTGCGGGACACCGGCGTCGGTATCGCGCCCGAGCACCTGGACACCATCTTCGGAGCGTTCCAGCAGGGTGCCCTCGCCACCGGCCGCCGCTACGGCGGTACCGGACTGGGCCTCTCCATCAGCCGTGAGGTCGCCCAGCTCCTGGGCGGGGTGATCGTCGCCGAGAGCCGGCTCGGTGAGGGCAGCGAGTTCACCTTCTACGTCCCCATCGGCGTCGGCCTGCCGCGCGGCCCGGACTCCGGCGCCCCGGAGGGATCCCTCGAGCCCGGCGGCGACGCCTCGGCCGCCCACCGCGGATCGCTCGCCGGACGCGTGGTGCTCATCGTCGACGACGACGTACGGAACGTGTACGCGCTCACCGAGATCCTGGAGGCGGAAGGGGTACATGTGCTCACCGCCGCCGACGGGCGCTCCGGTATCGAACTGCTCACCGCCCACCGGGAGGTGGACCTCATCGTGATGGACGTGATGATGTCCGGTATGGACGGCCACACGGCCACCGCCGCGATCCGCGACATGCCGGGCTTCGCCGATGTGCCGATCATCACGGTCACCGCGAAGGCGATGCCCGGAGACCGGGCCAAGAGCCTGGAGTCCGGGGCGAACGACTACGTCACCAAACCCGTCGACGCCCACGACCTGGTCGAACGCGTGCACCACTGGCTCGGCCGCGACTGAAGCGGTTCGGACCCGGGCGGGCGCCACGGCCCGGCCCGCCCGCGAGCCGCCGGGCGGCGCCTCCGGGGTCTCAGGACACCCGGACGACCACCAGGCTCGTGTCGTCGTCGGTGTCTCCGGTGACCGCCGCCAGCAGCGCGTCCGCCTGCTCGTCCAGACCGGCGGGGGCGAGCCGCTCCACCGCCCGCCGCAGCCTGTCCAGACTCTCGTCGATGCCGGTGCGGCGGCTCTCCACCAGCCCGTCCGTGTACAGCATCAGGGTGTCCCCGGGCTCCAGCCGCGTCACCGTCTCCTGGTACGCGGCCGCCGGGACCGCGCCGAGAAGGATGCTCCTCGGCGGTTCGAGCAGGTCGGCGGCTCCCTCGCGGAGCAGCACCGGCGGCAGGTGACCGGCGCTGGCCCAGCACAGCGAGCGGTCCGACGGGTCGTACAGGCCGCAGACGGCGGTGGCGGTCGGATGCCCGTGCGTCTGCAGCGTGACCTCGTTGAGCCAGGCCATCAGCCGGCCCGGGGTGTGCCCGGTGAACGCAAGCCCGCGCAGGGCGTTGCGCAGCGCCACCATCCCCGTCACCGAGTCGATGCCGTGCCCCGCGATGTCCCCGGTGACGACGAGCACCCGGCCGTCGGGCAGCGGCAGTACGTCGTACCAGTCGCCGCCCACCCGGTACTCCTCGGCGGCCGGCCGGTAGCGGGCTGCCACCTGCAGACCGGGCAGCAGCTGGAGTTCCGGCACCTCGGGGACGATCGCCTGCTGGAGCTGGAGGACGAGCTGGTGCCGCAGCGCCGCCTGGGTCTGTGCGGCGGTCAGCCGGTCGAAGGTGGCGCTCAGCGCGATCTCGGTGTGGTGCTGCGCCGAGACGTCCTGGTACACGCCCGTGATCCCGGTGAGGACGCCGCCCGTCAGCAGCGGTTCCGCGGCGATCCGCAGATGCCTCAGCCCGCCGTCCTCGCGGACCGCCCGCACCACGGTGTCGGTGCCCTCCCGGCGCTGTGTCAGTTCCATCAGCAGGTCGTTGAGCTTGCCGGTGTCCTCGCGGTGCAGATGCGGGGCGAGCCGCCGCAGGGGCACCGGGGAACTGCCCGGCTCGAGCCCGAAGATCCGGAACGCCTGCTCGCTCCACCGGGACTTCCCCGTGATCAGGTCGTCCTCGAACGCGGCCAGGTTCTCCAGCCGGCCCAGCACCCGGCTGAGGGAGAGTTCGGGATTCGTGGCACCGTGCCAGAACACCACCGTACGGTCGGGGCCGACGGGGAGCACCCGTACGTCGTGCAGCGGGTCGGGGTCGCCGGGCCGGTGCTCGACGGGCACCCGGGCCACCCGCTGCGGCGCCGCCGACTCCCGGGCCGTCCGTGCGAGCCGTACGAGGTCGGCGTGCATGGCCGGAAACACCTCGGCGAGCGGCCGGCCGGCGGGACCGTGCACATGGCGGGCCGAGTCCAGCGCCGGCCGGTTGAGGTGCTCGATGCGCAGGGTGCCGCCCTCCGGGTCCGCGCGCAGAGCCATGGCGGGATGCGTCAGCAGATCGAGCAGCGGGGCGAGTGCCCCGGGATCGGGGGTGCCGGGAGCGCCCGCGTCCAGGATCCGGGCGGCCGGTACGGCCAGCCCGGTCAGCGACCGCCGGACGGGCTCGTCCAGAGCCGCTGGGCCCGGCCAGTCGACCAGGGCGAGCCCCGTCACGACACCGCGCTGCCGCAGCGGCAGCACCGCCCGTGCGGAGCCGGGCGCGGGGCCCGGCAGCGCTTCGGCCGCGGACGTGCCGTCGGGCAGCCACAGGGGTGTTCCGTCGTTCAGCACCCGGTGCAGGGCGCTGCCCGCGGCCGGTGGCACCCAGCGCCAGTGGGCCGCCTCCAGCGAGTTCGCCCCGGCCTGACCCGCCAGTCGCAGGCAGTCCGTCTCCGTGCGGCGGAACAACCACAGTGCGCGGGCGCCGAGCGGGCGCATTCCGCCGTTCAGCAGGGTCGCCGCGATCTCGTCGACCGTGCCTCCCGTCTGCGCCGCCGCCTCGGCGGCGGCCTCGACGAACCGCGCCTTGCGGCCCTTGGTCCGCTCCTCGTCGGCCTCGTCGGTGCCGTCCGCTGTCCGCGGGTCGGCGCTCCCCTCGGACGCCGGACCGCCGGCCGCCCCGGACGGGCGGATGGCGCCGTTGACGACGTCGGCGGCGATGTCCTCCGCGCCGACGTTCATGGTCTCGGCCAGCTGGGCCAGGTGGTCCATGGCCTCGCCGGGGCTGAGGGAGTGCCGCGCGACGAGCACACCGCAGGCCAGGTCCAGCAGATGACGGCGGGCGACATCGCGGCGCAGTACGGCGAGTTCGGCGGTGAGCTGCGTGACTGCGTCGACCAGCGGGTCGGGACCCGGCTCGACCGGTTCCTGCTCGGACATGGTCATGTCGTCTCCAGCGTGACGAACCGGATTCTACCCGTGCACAAGGCCCCGGGCTCCGGGTCGCCGGGTGGCGGCCGGTCGCCGGACCCGTCACCGGGTCCGGCGACCGGCGCCTCGGCGGTCAGGTGTCACGCGGCCGCTCGGGCCGCCGGCCCTGCGGCCTTCTGGAGCCGTGCTGCTGGGGCCGGTACGTCTCCTGCCTCGCGTGTACCGGCGACCTCTCCTCCGAGCCTTCGCCGGTGTCGCACTGGCGGCGCAACTCCTCCGCCCTGCGGTGCAGTCGTTCACGGTGTTCTGGGTCCTTGCAGCGCTCCGCGCCGCGGGTGAGCTCGTCGGCCATGAACCGGAGCTCCTCCGACGTCCTGACCGGTTCGCGTGCTGTGCTCATGGCTCCTCCTTCCGGGCCCGGACGCCTGACGCCGCCGGGCCAGGGGCCATCTGCCAGGCAAACACGGCGGGGCCGCCGGCGCATCCGCACAACGTCACCCAGCGTGACGAACGGCCTTCCAACCGGGATGTTCCTTCCTTCCTCCCTCCCTCCCGGCCGGCCGGCAGCCGGCGGGGACGGAGGGAGGGACCCGTACGCGCGGTGTCGGTGCCGGGCCCCTACGAACGGCGACTCCGTCAGCAGGCCATGGACCTCCCTTCCGGCGCTTTCCGGTATATCCGGGAGGAACCCGGGCAGGCGCGGTGTGTCAGGGAAGGGAGCCGAGTCATGACACAGCTGGTGAAGGACGTGATGACGGCCGGAGTGCTGACGCTCCCGCCCGAGGCGTCGCTCGTCGAGGCGGCCCGGTTGATGCGTGACATGGACGTCGGGGATGTCATCGTCGCGGACAGGGACCGGTTGCTCGGGATGCTGACGGACCGGGACATCGCGGTGCGGTCGGTGGCCATGGGACACAACCCGCACATCATGCCGGTCCGGTCCGTCTGCACTCCGGACGTTCTCACGGTCCGCCCGGAAGTGGACGCCTCACACGCGATGAGGGTCATGAGGGATCACGGGGTGCGCCGGCTCGCGGTGGTGGAGGACGACGGCCATCCGGTCGGCGTCGTCAGTCTGGGCGACCTCGCGAGGGCACGTGAACCGGGCTCCGCCCTCGCCGGCATCAGTTCCGCGCCGCCGAACAACGGCGCCTGAGCCAGGCGGTCGGTGAACCACGGGCCCCGCGGCCCGGCGCAGGTGCCGCGTCGGGAGACGCCCCGTGCCGGTGGCGGTGTGGCGTCGGGGACGGAAAGCCGAGGACGGAGGGGAGCAGACCGGCCCGGCGCCCGCGGTGCCGGGCCGGGGCCCTTGTGCCCGCGGGCCGCGCCGCCGCGGAAGAGGAGTGTCGCCGCGCCGCCGGCCTCGGGAGCCGTCCGGATCGGCGGCCCCGGGTCCCCCGCGGATCCCGGCTCCACGGGCGCCACCCGGCCGAACTCGTACGTCACAGGTGCCAGTTCGCGTAATGCTGCTCGATGAGCCGGACGGTGGCCGCGTCGCCGTCGTACCGCCCCCGCTCGAAGTCCGGGGCTTCCTTGATCTGCTCCTTGGAACAGTTCAGGTACACCACTTCCCGCTCCCGGTCGATGCGCGGCACCACGCCGGCCGGGATCAGCTTGTGGTGGCCGAAGATCCAGGGGCCGGTGTCCACGACGATGTAGCAACGCCCCACGTCCTCCGAATGCTTGTCGATCTTGCCGATGGACCCGTCGGTGGCCTCGACGCGGTAACCGACGAGTTCCGCGCCCGGTGCGTGTCCTGAACCCTCGGGGAAGCCCCACATGCCTGCGCCCATGGCGTCGTCCTTTCTCCGGGGTGCGAGTCACGGCAGGGGTGCCGGTGACTCGCCCGGTCCTGCGGAGCGCACGGCCGGCAGGCGGCCCGAGCGCGCGACGGCGCCACCTCGACAGCGTGGCCTCAGTGTCGCGGCTCTCCGTGCTCCGGTGTGCCGTCCTCGGCGAGCAGCGCCGCGCGCAGCTCGGTCAGGACGCGGGCCAGGAGCCGGGACACGTGCATCTGCGAGATGCCCAGCCGTTCGCCGATCTCGGACTGGGTCAGGTCCTCCCCGAACCGCAGGGACAGGATGGTGCGTTCGCGTTCCGGTAGCCGGGCGATCAGCGGCTTGAGGCACTCCAGGCACTCGATGACGTCCAGGGCCGGGTCCTCGTGGCCGAGTCGGCGGGCGAGGGGGCTCTCGTTCTCGTCGTCCTCGAGCGGCTCTATCGAGCGGGCGACATAGCCGTTGGCGGCCTGCTGGCCCTCGACGACCTCCTCCTCGGTGAGTTCGAGGTGGGCGGCCAGTTCCGCCGCCGTGGGGGCACGGCCCAGATCCTGTTCCAGCGCGTCGTACGCCTTGGCGAGGTCCAGCCGGAGCTCCTGGAGCCGCCTCGGCACGCGTACCGCCCAGCTGGTGTCGCGGAAGAAGCGCTTGATCTCGCCGACGACGGTGGGCAGTGCGAAGGAGGTGAACTCGACCTCGCGCTGGACGTCGAAGCGGTTGATCGCCTTGATCAGGCCGACCGTGCCGACCTGCACGATGTCCTCCATCGGCTCGCTGCGGCCCCGGAACCGGGCGGCGGCGTACTTCACGAGGCTCAGATTGAGTTCCACCAGCGTGTTGCGGACGTACGAGTACTCCGCCGAGCCCTCCTCCAGCGTACGGAGCCGCTGGAACAGAGCGAGGGACAGGGCACGCGCGTCGAGCGCGCTGACGGTCCGGAAATCCGGGATCTCCGGCAGATCGTCGAGCGCCGCCGGCCGGCTCGGCAGGGCGGCGCCGACGTCGGGGTCACGGGTGATCGGGAAGCTGGACATGAGCGTCCTTCGACGGAAGGGAGCCGGCGCCACCGGATGTGGCGGGACCGCCGGTCGGGCTCTGTCGGCCTGATACCCAAATGTACCTATTTGACGCATTCGACGTTCGGGCATCGCCGAGGGGATGCCGTGAACGCCCGAGAGGGGGCGATCCGCCTACGCACGGTCAGCGTTCGCCGACCGTGCGTGGCGGCGGGCGAGGTGAACGCGGCCCGCCGTCAGGGCAGGTAACGCTCCAGCGCGGCGGCACCCTTCTCCGCGATCTCCTTGCGGGCGCGGGCCACGTTTTCGGGCGTGCACTCACGGCCGGACGCCATCACCAGATCCTCGGGGTCGAAGGGCCGTTCCGATCCGGTGAAGAGCTGAACCGGCCGCTGCCTGCTCTCGGGCTGCTGCTCTCCTGTGTTGTCCTGCTTCATGATCTGCCTCCGGGCGACTCCCGTAGCTGGGGACTGAATACCAGCATCACGCGGTATCCGGCGCGGTGCAGCCCGGCAGGCGAAACCGCCCGGGAACCCGGCCCGTTGTGAGCGGACGGTCACACCGCGCAAGGGGGCGGCGTGCGCGGTCCGGTCCGAGGGAGTTCCGTCCCCGCCGGGACCGTACCGGCCCGGCGGTGTGAGGCCGTCCGGGCGGTCGCGAAGTGGGTCCCCACCCGGGTCGGGCAGCGCGAGGGTGGGTCCCTACCCGGGCCGGACCGCCGGACGTGTGTCCCCGCCGTCGGCCGGGCGTCAGGCGATCGACGCCGAGACGATCGCGGCGACCGCCAGGTTGCACGACGCCGTGACCCAGACCGCCGGGTGCGGTTCCGGCTCCACCAGCGTCGCCCCGAGCTTGCCCGGGGTCACGAGGTCGACGACCAGGAAGGCCACGGCCATCAGCACCAGCCCCAGCACGCCGAACGCGGCCGTCGACGCCAGCCCCTTGGCGAAGTCGTCGTACGTCGTCCAGATCGAGGTGAAGACGATCCCGCCGATCCCCAGCAGCGCCGAACTCAGCAGAACCGCGGCGTTCCGGTTGCGCTCCTCCCAGATGAGGCGGCCGAGCTTGCCGGGCGTCAGTACGTCCACCAGCACGATGCCGAGGACCAGCAGCACGACGCCGAGGGCACCGTAAGCGGTGGCCCGGCCGAGTCCGTTGACTATGTCCGTCATGGGGAAGGCAGTCTCCGTCGTCCGAGAATGATCGTGGTCAAGGCGCGGCAAAATGTATCGCACGCGCATCGCGGCGGCGACGGACTCGGGCCGGAGGACACGGGCGGAGAACGCCGCACCGGTGGTGCCGGCACCGCGAACAGGGGGCGGCGGAGCCCGACTCGGACGGCGCACCCGGGCCCGCGGCCCCGGAGGTCCCGGGCACCGACGTGGCCGGCAGGCGCGGCGCCAGGGGCCCGGAGCACCCGCGCCAGGACAGGGAACCGACCGGGCCGTGGGCCGCGCCCGTTCGACGGCCGCCCCGCGCAAGACGTCGCAGGGGCCCGGCCCCGCCGACGCCGACGGGGCCGTGACCTGCGTCTCCGCGGAGGTCGTGTGCGCTAATTCAGTACGCAAGTACGCCTTCCGCAGCCGAGAATCAAGGCTCACGAACGGGAGGACGCATGAGCCGGGCGAACCTGACTCTCCATGAGCTGCTGCCGCCGCAGGAACTGGCGGCGGCCATCGACGCGGGGCACGTGACCCGAAAGGGTCACCCCCGGCTGCCGCTGTCGATCTACACGTACACGAGGACGTGCCAGTACGAGCGGGTGTGGAACCGGGTGACCACACGCTGCCGCGGTCTCGTCGCCGACGACGAGACCGGCGAGGTCGTGGCCCTGCCGCTGCCGAAGTTCTTCAACGTCGGCGAGCACGAGGCCGGTCTGCCCCATGCGCCCGCCCTCCCGGACGAGCCGTTCGAGGTGTACGACAAGGTCGACGGAAGCCTCGCCGTGGTGTTCCACTACGCGGGCCGCTGGCACGTCGCGTCCAAGGGGTCGTTCATCAGCACCCAGGCCACCTGGGCGCAGCGGCTGCTCGACGGCAGGGACACGACCTCGCTGGTGCCCGGAGTGACCTACCTCGCCGAGATCCTGTACCCGCAGAACCGGATCGTCGTCGACTACGGGGACCGCCGCGACCTGGTGCTGCTCGCCGCCTTCGCCAAGGACGGCCGCGAGGTCCCGCTGGACGAGGCCGCCGTCGGCTGGAAGGCCATCGGCTCCGTCGTGACCGTGTGGCCCGCCGTGCCGCTCGCCGAACTCCTGGCGCTGGCCGAGTCCAACCGGCTGCCCGGTGGCCGGACTGTCACCGGTACCGACGCCGAGGGATTCGTGCTGCGATTCGCCTCCGGAGTCCGTGCCAAGGCCAAACTCGCCGAGTACGTACGGCTCCACAAGGTGCTCACGGGCGTGACGGAGCGGGACGTCTGGCGCGGCCACGGCATCCAGCGCTTCGCCGGCCGTCCGGTCAAGCAGCTGGCCCAGGCACTCAACTGCTCCGCAGCCGACATCGAGGCGTCCGGCGGCAGGCCCCTGGACGCGCTGCTGGAACAGGTGCCCGACGAGTTCGACGCCTGGGTGCGGGAGGTGATCGTGCGGATCGACGCCGAGGTGGCGGAGCGCGAGCGCGCCATTGACGAGGCGTACCGCTCCATCGCCCATCTCACCGGGGACCGGGGCGCGTTCGCGCGTGCCGTGAAGACGCTGCCCGACCCCGCGGTGCGACCCGCCGTGTTCCAGCGACTGGACGGCCGTTCCACCGAGCTGATGACGTACCGGTCCGTCCGGCCCGAGGCGTCCGACCCGTTCACATCCGACGAGGAGAACTGAAAGTGCCCGTAGTACACGTCATGACCGGCCTGCCGGCCTCGGGCAAGACCACCGCCGCCCGCGAACTGCAGGCCGGTGCCGAGGGCAGGATGCGCCGCGTCAACCTCGACGACCTGCGGCGGATGCTCGACGTGCCGGCACCCGAGCGCGGCCGGTCGCACGCCCACGAGCAGACCGTTCTGGCGATCCAGGACGCCGCGGTGCGGGCGGCCGTGGAGGGCGGCTTCGACGTCGTCGTGGACAACACCCACCTCACGCCCCACATCCCGAAGCGGCTGAAGGCGGCGGTCGCCGGGCAGGCGACCTTCGTCGTGCACGACTTCACCGGCGTACCCGTGGAGGAGTGCGTCCGGCGCGACGCCGGACGGGAGCGTGGGGTGGGCGAGGAGATCATCCGGATCCTCGCCGAGAAGCACGTCAAGGCCATCAGGGGCGGTTGGCGGCTGACCGCGGAGTGGCTGAACGACGAGCCCGCTGTCGAGCCGTACGCCGCCGACCCCACGCTGCCGGCGGCGGTGATGTGCGACATCGACGGCACCCTCGCCCTCCGGGGCGACCGGGGGCCCTACGACTTCACCCGCTGCGAGGAGGACCTCCTCAACGTGGCGGTGCGCGACGCCCTCGGCTCCTTCCGCCGTGCCGACGGCGATGTGATCGTGCTGCTCTCGGGCCGCGGCGAGGAGCACAGGGAGCGGACGGAGGCATGGCTGGAGCGGTACGACGTGCCCTACGACGAGCTGTGGATGCGCGCGGCGGGCGACCACCGGCGCGACGACGTCGTCAAGGCCGAACTCTTCGACCGCCACGTCCGCAGCCGTTTCGCGGTACGCGTCTCGCTCGACGACCGCGACCGTGTCGTGGCCGTCTGGCGGCGTATGGGCCTGCCGACCTGGCAGGTCAACTACGGCAGCTTCTAGTACTCCAGTGCGGCTTCGTGCTCTATCCGGTCGGTTCGTCGGCGGAGGGTCGTCGGCAGTGGCTGCGGCGGGCTGTCGCCTGGTGTTGTCGCCGCCAGTGGACCAGTGCAGCAGCTTGGCCGCTGACACTGCCGGCGTGTTGAGGACGGCGGCGAGTAGGTGTCGGATCTCCGGGACGGTCAGCTTGATCGGAGGGTGACCGCGGGTGAGGTGGGCCGGTGGGGCGGGTCGCTCGGGCGCCGAACTGGCGGCGATGGGCGAGGAAGACGCCGACCTGGGAGTCCTCGATGCGCCCCTCGGTGCCGGTGTACTGGCGTTGCATTCCCGCCGAGGCGTCCCCCTTCTTCATGAGTCGGGTCGGGTACGGGACGCCGTGCACCGTTTCGGGTGTCGGTCTTCCCGTCCCCGCCCGCCGAACCGGACGTGCCCGTAGGTCGAGCAGCCGGCTCTCCACGTGATCCGGTCGGTACCGCTCGGGGCGAACCTGCTGAAGACCGCGACGCCGTAGGGGTCCGTGTCAGGGCCGCCGTTGTCGCTCTTGCACAAGTCGGCGTCCACGTCCGGCATGGGCTCGAACCGGGCGGAGTTGGTCGAGCTCCGCGCCCGTCCCATCGTCTGCAGGCGCGTCAGGATGGCGTGGTACTGGCCGGGACAGCCCTCGTTGAGGGAGATGAAGTCCGGTTCCGTTCCCGGTAACTCACCGAGCCGACGGTCGCATCCACGAGGCCGTTGTCGACCGACCCGAAGTCGTTCGCGTGACCGGCGATGTTCCAGTGCCAGACTTCGTATGTCGCCGTTCCGGTATCGACGGCCGAGCCAGCGGGTGCCGTCCACCGGTGAGGTCCAGCAGCGTGGCGAGCACCAGTACGAAGGTGCGGAGTCTCAGCAGGAACCCTCCAGAGCGTCGGCGGTCCGAATCTTGCGGCAGCCGATTCTCGCGAGGTGATCACCCTGGTCAAGCAGCCGCTCTCGGCGGACGCCTCATCCAAATCCGAGTGGCCGTCAAGTCCGATCTTCCGGCGCCCGGCGGCGACCGCCGCCGACGACGACGCGGCCGTTCAGTCCCCTTCGCAGAGGTCGAGGAGTGTGGCGACGCACGTGTCGCACGCGAGCGGGACCTTGTAGGCGTTTCCCGGAACGGTGCGCGCCGCTGCCAACTCCGCGGACGCCGCCGCGGCGAACGAGTTCGCCGTCGCGGGAGCGCCCCGCAGGGCGCTCTCAGCCCTGGTGGCCCGCCACGGTACCGGCGCGATGCCGCCGAACGCGACTCGCACGTCGCGGACCGTGCCGCCCTCCAGATCGAGCATCACGGCGACCGAGACGAGCGCGAAGGCGAAGGACGCCCTGTCCTGCACCTTGCGGAAGCCGGAGCGGGCCGCGGGCGCCGGGGGCGGCAGGTCGATCGCCGTGATGAGTTCCCCGTGCTCCAGCCTCGTGTCCCGCTCCGGCGCGTCCCCGGGCAGCCGGTGCAACCGGGTCAGGGGCATCCGACGTGGGCCTGAGGGCCCCAGGGTCACGACGACGGCGTCCATGGCGCACAGCGCGACCGCCACGTCGGAGGGGTGCACCGCCACACAGTGCTCCGAGAACCCCAGGACCGCGTTGTTGCCCGTGAATCCGCTCAGGGCCGAACAGCCGGAGCCGGGCTCCCTCTTGTTGCACGGGGTGTCCAGGTCCTGGAAGTGGACGCACCGGGTGCGCTGCATCAGGTTCCCGCCCATGGTCGCGGCGTTGCGCAACTGTGCCGAAGCCCCCGACAACAGCGCCTGGGAGACCGCGGGATAGCGTTCGTGCACCGCCGGATGGGCCGCCAGGTCGGCGTTGCGGACCGTCGCCCCGATGCGCAGCCCCCCGCCGGGAAGTTCGTCCACGGTGTCCAACGGCAGCCCGGTGACGTCCACCAGCAGGTGGGGCCGGACGATCCCCAGCCTGAGTTGCTCGACGAGATTCGTCCCGCCGCCCAGGAACGCCGCGCCCGGACGGGACGCGACGAGTGCCACGGCCTCCTCTGCCGTGGCGGGGCGCGCATAGGCGAAGGGTCGCATCACCTGCCTCCCCGCCGGACGGTTCCCGGGCCACCACGTTGTGGCGAGGGGAGGGGCCGGCCGACGGGGGATCCGCGGTGCACTCCCCGCCGCCGCCCGGTCATGGCTGGTCCGGTGACCGGGGCGACGAGACCATCCCCGGCCGCACGGCCGGCCCCATCGTCTCGACGAGGCGCCGGGGGGTCAGCGGCAGGTCACGGAACCGGTGGCCAGTGGCGTGGTGCACCGCGTTGGCGATCGCGGCCGCCGTTCCGACGATGCCGATCTCGCCGACGCCTTTCGCCCCCATGGGGCTCGTGCGGAAGTCCTCCTCCTCGACACAGACGGCATCGATGCGGGGGACGTCCGCGTACGTCGCGACGCGGTAGGCGGCGAGATCCCGGGTGAGGAAGTGCCCGCGGTCAGGATCCAGGACGCCCTCCTCGCAGAGGGCCATGGAGACGCCCATGACCATGCCTCCGATCAACTGTGACCGCGCGGTGGTGGGGTTGATGACACGGCCCACGGCGAAGACACCGAGGAGGCGGGGCACCCGTACTTCCTTGGTGGCCCGGTCCACGGTGACCTCTGCGAACTGCGCACCGAACGCGTACTGGGAGAAGGCCCGCGGCGGAGCCAGTTCGTCGAAGGTGTCTGCGGAGGCTTCGACGCCGCCTGGCGGCAGGTGGCCGCCAAGCCGCCCGATCTCGGCGCGCAGCGCCTCGCACGCCCGCACCACGGCCGTTCCCCAGGAGGTCGTTCCGCTGGAACGCCCGGCCCAACTCGCCGACGGGTAGGAACTGTCGCCGAGTTCCACGGCGACGCGATCCGGCGGAACGCGGAGCGCGTCGCCGGCGATCTGGGCCAGCACCGTCCGGGCTCCCGTGCCGACATCCGCTGCCGCGATACGCACGATGTAACGGCCGTGGCCGTCGGCGTGCACGGTCGCCCGTGAGGGAAACCGGTACTGCGGAATGGTCGACGCGGCGACGCCCAGGCCCACGAGCCGCCGCCGGTCGCTGAGCCGCGCCCGCAGCCCCTCGCGCTCCGCCCAACCGAACCGTTCCGCGCCCAGGCGCAGGCAGGCGGCCAGGTTCCGGGAGCTGAAGGGCCGTCCGCTGTGCGGATCGACCGGTGTGTCGTTGCGCAGTCGGAGTTCGACGGGGTCGAGTCCGCACGCCTCGGCGAGTTCGTCCATCGCCGACTCCAGCGCGAACATCCCCGGGCACTCACCGGGCGCGCGCAGCCAGGTCGGGGACGGGACGTGCAGTCGGGCACACCGGTGGCTGGTCTCGCGGTGGGGCGCCGCGTACATGGTGCGGGTGGGGGCGGCGGAGCACTCGGAGAAGTCCTTGATCACGGAGGTCTGCTCGAAAGCCGTGTGGGAGACGGCCACCAGGCGCCCGTCCGGGCCGGCCCCGAGGCGGACCCGCTGGATCGTCGGAGTCCGGTACCCCACGACGGCGCTGAGCTGCTCCCGGCTGAGGGCGGTGATGACCGGTCTGTGCACCACCCGGGCCGCCAGGGAGGCCAGGACCAACTGGGCGCGCGGCGCGGCCTTGGAACCGAAGCCCCCACCGATGTGATGGGCGAAGACCCGCACGCGGTCGGGCCTGATCCCGAAGAGGCGCGCGAGGACGTCACGCGTTCCCGTAGGCCCCTGCGTGGTGTCGTGGACGGTCAGGTACCCGTCGTGCCAGTACGCCATCGACGCGTGCGGCTCCATCACGTGGTGGTGGTACGGGGGCGTGCTGTACACCGCCTCCACCCGCACGGCAGAGCGCAGCAGCGCTGCCTCCGGGTCGCCGTGCACGCAGTCGGTGGGGAACCACGGACCGTGCTGCGGGGGCGGGTGCAGCGTGGGTCCGTCGGTGCGCAGGGTGAGCTCGTACGGACGGGTGGTGTAGTCGACGCCCACGTGCCGCGCCGCCTCCCGGGCGAGCTGCGGGGACTCGGCGACGACCGCCGCGACGAACTGCCCCCGGTAGGCGACACCGGGAGACTGGAGCAGGGCGAGTTCTCCGTCGTCCGTCCTGCGCAGGCGCGGGCAGTTGGCGAAGTAGATCACGGCCATCACACCCGGAAGGGCGAGCGCCCGCTCGGTGCGGACGGCCCGCACGCGCCCGTGGGCCACCGTCGCCGGAACCGCCGCGACGTACGCCGCTCCCGGGATCCTCACGTCGCCGGTGTAGCGCGCGCGGCCGGTGACCTTGTCCCGGGCGTCCCGCCGCGGGACGGAGACCCCGATCGAGCGCTGCACCGGAGCCGCCGCTTCCGAGGTGGCCGCGGGCGCCGGGCCGGGTAGCCGGGTGCCGGCGACCGGCAGCGCCCCGCTGCGGGCGAGTTCGGGGCCGGGGTCGCTGCTCCGGGCGCCCGTCATGGGGCCGTTCCCCTGATCGCCGCGACGATGTTCTGGTAGGCCCCGCATCGGCAGAGGTTGCCGCTCATGCGCTCCCGGACCTCCGCGTCGGAGAGTTCGGGGGCGCCGGTGGGGCGGTCCGTGACGGCGCTCGGCCACCCCCGTGCGACTTCGTCCAGCATTCCGACCGCCGAGCACAGCTGCCCGGGCGTGCAGAAGCCGCACTGTAGCGCGTCGTACTCCACGAAGGCCCGCTGCAGAGGGTGGAGTTCCGCTCCGGCGAGGCCCTCGACGGTCACCACGCTGGCGGTGTCACAGGTGACGGCGAGCCTCAGACAGCTGTAGACCCGCCGGTCGTCGACCAGCACGGTGCAGCAGCCGCACTGCCCCCGGTCGCAGCCGGCTTTCGCCCCCGTCAGGCCGAGCCGGTCGCGCAACACGTCCAAGAGGGACATCCTTGTGTCGATGGTGAGCTTCCGGGCCTCACCGTTGACGAGCAGGGCGACGTCCACGCGGACCGGGGGGCCCGCGTCGGGCTCCGGGAACGTCTGCGCGTGTGCCATCGGCGGCCTCCGGAATGGATCGGCCCCGGGGACGATGCGTCCGTGCGACCGCGGTCCGCGCGGTCCGGGGCTCGCCCCCGACCTGGGCGTCCACCCTCCTGCTTCGCACACTATCCGCGAACCGCCGGCGGCGCATCGGCGGACGCCCGGCCCGTCCGAGTTCCGGGCCGAGCCCTCCCGGCGCCGTCGGCACCACCGGTCCCGGCGACGGCCATGAGGTGCACGGCGACGTGGCCCATGCTGTGATGGGCCGGTGAGGCGCTTCCGTGCGATCACCCGGCGGCAACGCAGGATGATGGCCCTGGCATGCATCACGAGCTCCGTACTCTTCTCCAGCGCCCCCGGCATCACTCTCGCCCTGCCGACCATCCAGCGCGATCTGGACGCCAGCACGTCCACGCTGCGCTGGATCGTGATCGCGGCCCAGCTTCCGCTCTGCTGCCTGGCGGCGGCCGCCGGGCGCCTGGCCGACCTGCTGGGTTACCGCGCCGTGCTGCGCACCGCCCTGCTCGGCTTCGCCATCGCCTCCGCCGTCTGCGCCCTGGGGCCCACCGGCTCCTGGTTGATCTTGGGCCGGATCCTCCAGGGGACCGCCGTGGCCCTGGCCGCCCCGCTGGGAGTCGCCCTGCTGGCCAGGGAAATCCCGGTCCGTATGCATGGCTGGGCCCTGGGCACGCTCGCTCTGTCGATCACCGTGACCAGCACCGCGGCCCCCTACCTCGTCGCGGCGCTCACCGACTTCGCCGACTGGCGATGGGGCTTCGGCGCCTACGCGGTCGCCGGACTCGTCCTGTTCGTACTGGCCGGGCAGGAGCGCTACGGCACGGGCGGGAAGTCGGTGTCGGTGCCCATGGACTGGAAGGGATTCCTCACCCTGACGGGCGGACTCACCCTGGTGGTGGTCTCCCTCGAGAGAGTGGCGGCCTGGGGGCACCGGGACCTCACGGCGCTGCTGCTGTTCCTCGCCGGTGCCGTCGTTCTCCTGGCGTTCGTCCTGGTCGAGAGGGCCGTGGCGGACCCGCTCATCGACCTCCGGATGTGCCGGCGCCGCAACGTGGTCGCCGCGGGTGGCGCCCTGGCGCTGGCCCAGTGGGCGAGCCTGGTGTTGTCGATCTACCTGAGCTTCTATCTGCAGCAGGTGCTCGACTACAGCGCGCTGCAGGCCGGGCTCGTCGTCCTGCCCGGGTACCTGGGGCCGCTCCTCCTGCCCAGCCTGGTGGGGCGGTTGCACGACTACGCGCCCACCTGGTGGACCGTCGTCAGCGGAGCCCTCCTGGGTGCGGTGTCCCTGCTACTGATCGCCCGGGCCGTCGCCCGGGGCGACATCGTGATGCTGGTGCTGGGGCTGCTCGCCTTCGGCTGCGCGGCACCCCTGGTCTACACGCCGGCCAACAGCCTCGCGTTGTCCTCCGTGCCGGCCTCGAGCTACGGGCTGATCAGTGGCTTCACCACGACGGCCCGCCAGCTGGGCGGTGTCCTGGGCCTGGCCGTCTCCGGGATGGTCTTCTCCCAGGCGCAGGCGGACAAGCGTGCCCGGCTCACCCGTGTGGGGGGACTCGATTCCGTGCAGCGACGCGATCTGGACAGCTTGGTCTCCGACGGCGAGCGGGGCCGCCGCCTGTTGGACTCACTGCCCCGACCGTCGGCGCAGGCCGTCCTCGACATCGCGAACGGCGCCTACACCCAGGGGTTCCTCGTCGCTCTCCTGGCCACGGCGGGTCTGCTGACCCTCGGTTCCGTGAGCATGCTGGTGGCCCTCCGACACCGTATGAGCGGTCCGGTCCAGGATGCGGGCGACCTCCGCTGAGCAGGGCGTGCATGCGTGTCCGGGCGCCTGGATGGTGCGAGGCGCACGTGCCGCGACAGGTTCCATCCGCGCAGACGTGGACGCGCACGGGGTCCTCCTGCTCTTCGGCTGCCTCGGACGACTGACCATGGACACGCCGAGGCCCGGCGGGCATCCGTGGCCTGCAACTTCTCACGTTCAGGTGACTGCCGGCGCCGGTTCCCAACGGCAGGCCGCCTGCTCGTCTACGCGGCCGGTGACCGGCCGGCGCCGGCTTGGTCCGTCCACCGCCCTGCTCCGTACGGTGCTCCCTTCGGGCGGCTCGACCGTGCACGGCGGCCGGCGCGACCCTTACGGAAGTCTGACGCGATGCCCATTTCCGCCTTCGTCGAATGATCGGACTGGTGTTCTCTCCGGAGACGCGTACGGCCGCCGCCACTGCGTCCCCGACCGTTCCACGCTCCGGGAGTTCGAGATGACCGAGCAGCTGTCCCTGCGCCCCGCAGTACCGTCACAGGCGCACCGTACCGCCGGTGCTCCTCCCCGCGGTCACCGTCCCCCCGACCCGGACGCCCGGCAACGCCCGTGGGGTCCGACCTCCCTCGCCCATCTACCGAGGGACCAGCGGTGGCTTCTCCAGCAATTCGGCCAGGGGCCCGCCGCAACACCGTCGCACCCCTGTATCCACCATCCGGTAGAGGAATTCGCCGCGGCCCGGCCTCACGCGACGGCCGCCGAGCACGAGGGCCGGACCCTGACCTACGGCGAGCTGGACGCACGGGCCAACCGCCTCGCCGCGCTACTCACCGAGCACGGCGTGCGCCCCGGCGACCGGGTGGGACTGTTCCTGCGGCGGTCGCTGCCGATGCTGGTCGGCATCGTCGCGGTGCTGAAGACCGGTGCCGCGTATGTGCCCCAGGACGCTGAGCAGGCCCCAGCCGCACAGGTGGAACACGTGGTCCGAACCGCCGGCATCACGGTGGTGCTCACCACATCGGCCTACGCAGAGAAGCTGGCGGTGCCGACGGGGACCCGACTGGTGTCCGTGGACCGGATGTTGGAGGAGCCGCTGCCCCCGTACGCCTCGGGGTTCCGGCCGCTGCGTCCCGTCCAGCCCGATGACGTCTGCTACGTCCTGTTCACGTCCGGCACGACCGGCCGCCCCAACGGCGTCGCCGTCACCCATCGCAACGTCTGCAATCTGCTGCTCACCGCGCCGGGGGACCTAGGGATCAGGCCCGGCTGGCGGGTCGGCCAGATCCTGAACATCGCCTTCGACATGGCCGCGTGGGAAATCCTCGGAGCGCTCGCCCACGGGGCGACCCTGGTCGTGCGCGGTACCGACACCACGGCGGCAGTGCGTGACGCCGACGTGATCATCGCAACGCCCAGTGTGCTCGCGACGATCGACCCCGGTGACTGCGCGCGGATACGCGTGGTGGCCGTGGCGGGCGAGCCGTGTCCGCGCACGCTCGCCGACACCTGGGCACGTCGCTGCACCTTCTACAACGGTTGCGGTCCGACGGAGACGACCATCGTGAACACTCTCCAACGGCACTGCCCCACCGCGCCGTCGCTGACGATCGGCCGCCCCACACCCAACAACACCGTCTACATCCTCGACCCGCGGGGGCGACTCTGCGCCCCGGGTGAGGTCGGCGAAATGTGGGCGGGCGGTGACGGCGTGTCCGCCGGGTACCTCGCCGCCCCGGACCTGAACACCGAGCGCTATGCGCCCGATCCGTTTCTGGGCGGCTCACGGCTGATGTTCCGCACCCGCGACCTCGGACGCTGGACCGCCGAGGGAGAGCTGGAGCACCTGGGACGTACCGACGACCAGGTCAAGGTTCGCGGCTTCCGGGTGGAGCTGGACGCGGTCTCCGCCGTGCTGGAGACGCTGCCCGGCTGCGAACGGGCCGTGACCCTCAAGACCGACGACCGCACCTTGATGTCCTTCGTGACGCCCGCCGCGGTGGACGCGGAAGCGGCCCGCGCGGCCGTCGCCGACGCACTGCCCTACTACTGCGTACCCGCCGTCGTTCACCGTCTGTCACAACTGCCGCAGACCGATCGCGGCAAGGTCGACAAGGCGGCGTTGCGCCGACTGGCAGGAGAGGGCGGCACTTCATGACGTCCTCCGCCTCGCCCACGCGGGCACGCGGTCAGCAACACGACCCAGCCTCCTCGTCGGAGTCCGCGGCCGGCCTTCCGGACCCACTGCCGCCGCTGCGCCGCATGCTCAAGCATCCGCTTCTGATGCACTACAACCGACTGATCGCCTTGGTCGTACTGGTCAATCTGATCGTCGCCGGAGCCGCCGCTCCCGGCGGGATCGACCCGCGGACGTGCGCCGACGCGGTACTGGTGAATCTGGCCCTCGCCGTCCTGATCCGGCAGCAGTACGTCATCAATGCGCTGTTCCGGGTGGCCACCGCGGCCCCCGTCTCCTGGCCGCTGCGGCTGCGTTGGACGCTCGGCAAGGTCTACCACTTCGGGGGCCTGCACGTGGGCGGCGCGCTGTGCGGCACCGTGTGGTTCACGACGCTGCTGGTCCAGCTGGCCGTGCAGGGCGCGGACCCGGCACTGCTGGCCGTCTCCTACGCCGTGGCGGTCCTGCTGGGCGTACTGGTGGTCACCGCGCTGCCGCCGGTGCGCGGCCGGTTCCACAACGTCTTCGAGCGGATCCACCGATTCGGCGGATGGGCGGCTCTCGTGCTGTTCTGGTGGCACACGCTGCTGCTCGTGCACGGGGACGGCCGTTCCGCGTTCACCGCTCCTCAGACCTGGTTGCTCGCGCTGGTGACGTTCAGCGTCGCCCTGCCGTGGCTGCGTCTGCGCAAGGTGCCGGTGTCGGTCAAACGGCCGTCCTCCCATGTGGCGCTGGTGAGCTTCGACCACGGGCACACCCCGTTCGCCGGCTCGTCGACGGCGATCAGCCGCCGTCCGCTCTGGGAGTGGCATTCATTCGCGAACGTCCCCGCTCCCGGGCGCAGCGGCTTCCGCCTGACCGTGTCGCGAGCCGGTGACTGGACCGGTTCGTTCATCGACGAAGCCCCGGAGCACGTCTGGGTCAAGGGCATCACCACGGCGGGGGTCGCGAACATCGAGACGCTGTTCACGAAGGTGGTGTACGTGGCGACCGGCAGCGGGATCGGTCCGTGCCTGCCGCACCTGCTTGCTGCCGAGGTCCCTGCCCGTCTGGTGTGGGTCACCCGGTCGCCACGGGAGACCTACGGCGACGCCCTGGTCGAGGAGATCCTCACGGCACAGCCGGACGCCACCGTCTGGGACACCTCCGCCCGCGGCAAGCCGGACATGGTGCGGCTCGCCTACGAGGCACGGCAGGAATGCGGTGCCGAGGCCGTTATCTGCATCTCCAACAAGCACGTGACCTGGAAGGTGGTCCACGGTCTGGAACGCCTGGGCATCCCCGCCTACGGCGCGATCTGGGACTCCTGACCTGATGAAGGGAAGTACACCGTGAACGAACGGAACCTGCGCCACATCGTCGTCCAGCGGGACGGGGCCGTGGTCACCGTCCGTCTGCACCGCCCGGCCGTTCGCAACGCGTTGAACAGCGCGCTGCTGGACGAACTCCTCGGTACGCTCGCCCCGCTGGACGGGGATCCGGACGTCGGGTGCTTCATCGTCACCGGGTCCGACGGGGTGTTCGCCGCTGGCGCGGACATCGCGGAAATGGCCGACCGGTCCGCCCCCGAGATGGCGGAGGAGGACTACTTCGCCCGGTGGGAGGAGTTCGCCGCCCTGCGGACCCCGAAAGTTGCCGCAGTGGACGGCTACGCCTTGGGGGGCGGCTGCGAACTGGCGATGATGTGCGACATCGTCATCGCATCCGACCGGGCGGTGTTCGGGCAGCCCGAAGTCCTGCTCGGTGTCATGCCCGGCATCGGCGGGACCCAGCGGCTGACGCGTCTGGTGGGTCGGGCCAAGGCGATGGACCTCGTCCTCACGGGGCGTCGGATGAGTGCCGAGGAGGCCGAACGCGCCGGTCTGGTCTCCCGGGTGGTGCCGGCGACCGACCTGACAAGGGAGGCCGCCGAGACCGCCGCCACCGTGGCCGGTTTCGGCCGGGCTGCGGTGCGTGCGGCCCGCGAGGCCGTGGACCAGTCCCTGGAGGTGGGGCTCAGTCACGGGTTGCGTTTTGAACGCCGCTCCTTCCACGCCCTGTTCGCGACCGAGGATCAGAAGGAAGGCATGCGGGCCTTCCTCCAGAAGCGCCCGCCCACCTTCACCGGTCGCTGACGGGTCTCCCCGGTGCCCGGCTCGCTCCGGGCCAGGCGTACCCCGCCCGGGAGCGATCACCCTCCCACCCGGCGCTCGTCCTCCTCGCTCCACGCCGAGGTGTCCCGGGGCTCGACGTACGGCTCCGCGTCCGCGGGATGACCGCCGGCGATCGCCCGCTGACGCGCGAGCTCGGCGTCGAACTCCAGCCCGAGCAGTACGGCGAGGTTGGTGATCCACAGCCACACCAAACTCTCCCGCCCTACACCGAGGGGAGTGGCACCGGCTGGCGGACGCATGCCGGTCGGTGATCAAGGAATCGTTCGCCGCCTACGAGCACGCAACGAAACAGGCCGCGCGAGGCGGCGACCCGAAGGCGGTCGCGTGGAGCGAGGAAAGCACCCAGTGGATGCCGCTGCACCAGGGACCCGCGACGGCGGCGGTGCTGGGCAAGCAGGTCCGCGAGTCCCGCAACCGGCCGGACGCGGTGCAGGCGGCCGAGGTGGCGCGCTGGCGCGAAGTTCGCGGCATGTCCAAGCGGGCGTTAGCTGTTGCTGGCCATGAGGTTGGTGTCGCTGCTCGTCGGTGTTGACCTTCGAGTTGGTTGAAGGTTGATGATGGCGCGGTGCCAAATGATGAGCTGATGCCAATCGGTGCCTTCGCGCAACGCAGTGGCCTGACCTCCAGCGCGTTGCGGCGCGTACCCTCCCGTTCCGCGTGTACCCGCCGGACCGGGCCCCGACACGGTGCGGCGTCCGCGGGGACGCCCCCCGCACCGGGGCGTCCCCGTCCGTGCCCCGGATGACACGGACGGGGACGACCGTACAGCCGGCGGGCAGCGGCTGTACGGTAAAGGGAACTGCTTGCCGCGTGCGGCCGGTGACCGCGGAGGGCACTGGTCGAGCCGGTTTTCGGCACGCCTTTCCGGGCGCAGGTCGCGGCAGGTACCAACCGCGGCACCCCGGGTGGTGGTCCTCCGGACGAAGCGAGGCGACTTTCGATGTTGATGGCACACCCTGCGGTCCTGGACAACCTCGTGGAACAGTACGAGACGCTCCGGCTCCTGCACGCCGAGAACGGCAGCGAGCCCGTGCGCCGGCGCATGGAGGACGTGGCGTACACCCTGTGCGTGTCCACGGGAACGAGCGACGTCGACGCGGCGCTGATCGCCGCGCGCTTCCATCTCCCGGGCGCGCGCCCGGAGGACGACTCGGTGCTCCCCGCCTGACCGCATCCGGCGAATGGCCACCGGCCCGGTCGTCACCGGCCGGAAGCCCACGAGCCCCCGGATCGCCCGGCACGGGGCGTCGGCGTACCGTCGGAAGCGAGGGCCACGGGCTCGCCTCCCCGTCTGCCGCGGTCGAGGTGGGACGGGGCAGCCCGGTGAAGTGAGGCGAAACGCGATGAGTGCCAACAGCCGTGACGACGTGGTCCGCAGTGTCTTCTCCACGACCGATGCGGAACGGGGCAGGGCGTATCTGGCCTCCGCCTACGGTGCGGACATCCGAATGGGAGCGCCGACGCCGTCCTTCCGCGCGCCGTTCCGGCACGAGCGGCGTGCGATGCCCGAACTGGCGCTGGACGCGGTGCGCGTTCCGGCGGGGGCACACTACTTCCTGGAACCCGCGCGGTACCTGCTGGTGACGCAACTCCTCTCCGGGCGCCAGGATGTCGACTGCGCCGGAACCGACACCGGATGGCTGCCGGGGGACGTGATGCCCGCCGGCCGGCCCGACATTCCCCACCGCACGCACGCCGACCACGTCGAGGCACGCACCGCGCGGATGGAGCCGGAACTGCTGCGCGACGTCGCGGGCCTGGGCGAGGAGGAGCCGCGCGAGCCGATGCGGATGCCGCGGTCCCAGGAGCCCGCGCCCGCCGAGCAGGCCGCGGTCTGGCAGGCCGCGACGCGCCGGGCATGGGATCTGCTCGGCGAGGACAGCGCCGCCGGTACTCCCCTGTCGCGCGACGCGGCGGCCCGCACGGTCGCGGCGGTGGCCCTGTCGATGTTCCCGAACAGCTACACCGAGCACGACCCACTGGCCTCCGGGACCGGCAACGTCGGCGAGGCGACGGTGGACCGGGCGGCACAGTACATCCACGACCACGCAGACCGTCCGATCACGCTCACGGACCTGGCCACCGCGGCGGGAGTCTCCGCCAGGACCCTCCACGACGGCTTCCGCCACTTCCACGACACGACCCCCATGGGCTACCTGCGCCGGGTGCGCCTGGAACGTGCGCACCGCGAACTCCGGACGGCGGAGCCGGGGGAGGGCGAATCGGTCGAGACGATCGCCGCACGCTGGGGCTGGGGCGACCCGGGCGCCTTCTCCGCGGCGTACGGACGGGTCTACGGGACGG
Organism: Streptomyces sp. HNM0645; assembly: GCF_030056615.1. Taxonomy (NCBI): domain Bacteria; kingdom Bacillati; phylum Actinomycetota; class Actinomycetes; order Kitasatosporales; family Streptomycetaceae; genus Streptomyces; species Streptomyces sp. HNM0645. The sequence continues at coordinate 24,288 of NZ_JASHLT010000003.1, forward strand.
CCCCTTCGCAGACGCCGACAGCCGCGGGGCTCCTGCACGCCTGACGAGAATCGATCCCTGTCGTGGGGGCGGGGCGGCGTCTCCACTCCTTCGCGGACGGAGTCCCGGGGACGTCGTGGAGGCGGTGCTGCGGGCACCGGACTCGGAGCACATGCGGCCGGGCACTCCACCGTCAAGTGCGGGCGCCTCGGGCCGCCGCCTGCAGTCAGTCTGGTCGGGCGAACCGGAATCCCCATGCGACCGCGGGGACGCCGATGGGAACGGTCGGGGGAGTGTGCTGTTCGCGAAGGAATTGTGACGGTGTGTGGTTGTGTCGTGAGCGCTACCGACTTGTGCGGGGCGGAGTCGCCAGGCGAAACGGCCGTAGGCCAGCGGTTGCACGGCTCGAGGAATGTCCACCATCGCTCGACTGGCCCCGAGGTGGTAGCACGCAGTAAGATACGTGCCTGCGGGTTTGTTTTTGGCCTCCTGGAAACAGCACGGTCCGCCGGAACCAGGCGGCGGCAGGCAAGAGGGGAGTCCGTATGGCGCAGCAGGAGCGTGCGGTCAGGACGAGGCAGGCGATTCTCGAGGCCGCGGGCGCGGTCTTCGCGGAACGGGGATACGGATCGACGAGGATCTCCGACGTCTACCAGCGAGCAGGGATGACGAAGGGGGCCTTCTACTTCCACTTCAGTTCGAAGGAGCAGCTGGCCCAGGAAGTCCTGGACACGCAGATGGTGAGTCAGACCGGTCATCTGCCGGGGTACGCACGTGAGGTGAAGCTGCAGGAGGCGGTGGACTCGGCTCTGCTGGTCGCCCACCGGCTCCACTTCGACAGTCTGCTGCAGGGCAGCATCCGGCTCTCCATCGACCAGGGCAGCGACCTGGACCGCCGGCCGCCGTACCAGGCCTGGGTCGACTTCCAGACCGAGGTGCTCAGCGAGGCGAAGGAGCGCGGCGAGCTGCTGCCGGACGTCGACGTGAGGATGTACGGCGAACTCCTCGTCGGTGTCTTCTCCGGCGTCCAGATCATGTCCGGAGTGATGACGGGGTGGGAGGACCTGGAGGAACGCATCGCGAACCTGTACTCGATCCTGATGCCCTTGATCGCCACGCCGGAGACTCTCGCGGAACTGGACATCTCCCCGGACCTCGGCCGGCGTCTGATGGCGGAGCGCGGGGCCTAGTGCCCGCGTCAGCCGGGGTTCGGCCGGGCGAACCCCGCCCGACGCGGCTCCGGCTCCCACGCCGGCGGCCCGTGCGCGAAGTGCGCAGAGGGCGTGCGCGACCGCGCGAGACCGGGGCCTCGCCGCCGTCTAGAGTCGGCGACGGCGCGGGACCTCGGCGGAGCGAGAGCGCACCGTCCGGGTGGGCCCGCCGCGGCGGATGCACCGTTCACGCGGAGAGCTGCCGGCCCCGAAAGGCTTCAACCACCGACGAAGGTGCCCCGAGGTGCTCCCATGACCGTCCTGCGCACCGACGAGACCGAGCGCGCAGCGCCGTCCGCGCGCCGCCTCGGGCCGGACCTGCAGATCGCGGCGGAGGTGGTGGGGGCCGACCGGGTCACCCCGCTGCCTGCTGGCTTCGGGCCGAACGTGAGCCGATACCGCTCCCGCGCGGTCGCCGGTGTCGTCCGCCCGCGTACGGCCGAAGAGGTCCGCCGCCTCGTCGAACTGTTCGCCGACGACGACCTGGCGCCGCTGCACGCCTTCAGTACCGGCGGCAACTGGGGCCTGGGCTCGCGCGAGCCGGCGCGGGACGGAGCCGTGGCACTGGACCTCGCGGGACTCGACCGGATCCGCGCCCTCGACACAGCCGGGGGCTGGGCCGTGCTCGAGCCCGGAGTGACCCAGGCCTCTCTCGCCGAACGGCTCGCGGGTACCGGGCGGATGCTCAACCTCACGGCCTCGTCCGCCCACACCAGCGTCGTAGGCAACGCCCTCGACCGCGGCGTCGGCCTGCGGCGTCAGCGGGTCGACGATCTGGCAGGACTGGAAGTCGCCTTGCCCAGCGGCGAGTTGATACGGGTGGGCTGGTGGCCCGTCCCGCACAGGACCGCCCCCGTGTACGCCCATGGGCTCGGCCCCTCGCTGCTGCCGCTGTTCGTCCAGTCGAACCTCGGAGTGGTGACCGCTGCGGCCGTACGTCTGATGCCCCGCCCCGAAGCCCTGCGGGTCGTCCGGCTCGACTTCCGGCCCGAGGTGCTCGGGCAGGTCGCGGCCGAGATCCGCAGCTGGGTGAGCCAGGGGCTGGCCAGGGGTGTGGTGAAGATGTACAACGAGACGGCGGCGCGGGCGTACGGCAGTCCCCCCGGGCTCCATCTGGCGCACGTGTGCGTCGACGGAACCCGGCGGGCGGTCGACGCGCTGACCCGCATCGTCACGGAGGAGGCCGCCGGCTCCGGCCTCTTCCAGGACGTTTCCTCGACCGACGCCACCGATCCCGACAGTCCGCGCCACGAGGTCGCCCGGCGCGTCGAGCGGGCCTACGCCGGCGAACCCGACGCCGCTGACGTCCTGTTCGAGGCCAAGACGGGAGCCTCGGCGGCCCGCCTCGACCAGGACGGCGGATTCCTCTTCTTCCTGCCCCTGGTGCCCTTCACCGGCCCCGCCCTCGCCCGGGCAGACGAACTGCTCGCCCGGGTGCGGGCCGAGACCGGGATCCGCTGCGGATCCACCGCCAACGCCCTCGACGCCGATGTCGTCGACTGCGTCATCACGATCAGGTTCGACCGCGACGACGGTGCGGCGGTCGAGCGCGCCCATCGGGCGCACGACCGGCTCCACGAGCTGTTCGCCGCGGACGGCTTCACCCCCTACCGGCTCGGGATCGAACACGCCGACTGGGCCGACCGGCTGGCCCCCGACCCCGGGGCGCGGGCCTTCGCCCGGCGTCTGAAAGAGCTGGTCGACCCGCACTGCGCCATCGCGCCCGGCCGCTACGCCTGACCCGTTGCACATCACCGCCCGTGCCCGTGCTCACGCTGGGAGAGTCCCGAAATGAGTCTGCCTCACATCCCGGACGTCCCCGATGTCCAGAACGCCGGGACCGGACGGGGGGTGGACCCCCTCACCGCCGAGCAGATCCTGGTGCGGGCGAAGCAGGCCGCACCGAGGCTCCGCGAGCGCGCCGAGGAGATCGAGCGGCAACGCCGGCTGCCCGCTGACGTCGTGGAGATGCTGCGGACGACCGGCGTGTTCCGGATGGCCCTGCCCAGGTCCCGGGGAGGGCCCGAACTCGACGCGGTCCAGCAGACCGAGGTGATAGAGGCACTGGCGCACGGGGACGCCTCGGCCGCCTGGTGCGCCATGATCGGTATGGACACCCCCATCTACGCCGGATACCTCGACGAGGACGTCGCCCGCGGCCTGTTCACCGACCCCGATGCCGTCACCGCGGGCGCCATCATGCCGATGGGACGGGCCGAGCGGGTACCCGGTGGCTTCCGGGTCAGCGGCCACTGGCGCTTCGGCAGCGGCATCACCCACAGCACCTGGGTCGTGGGCGGTGTCCTGGTGACCCGTGACGGCGAGCCCGAGCCGGGCCCGCGCGGCACCTCCGAGCACTGGCGGATCGTCGTGGCACCCGTGACGGCCTTCGAGATCATGGACACCTGGCACAGCACCGGACTGGCCGGCAGCGGCAGCCATGACTACCGGGCCGAGAACCTCTTCGTCCCCGAGGAGCACACGTTCAGCTTCGCCGAACAGCGGCCCGGCGGTGTGGCCCCGGGCCCCGACGCGGTGCTGCGCAACATGCCCGGTGTGCCGCTCGGGGTGGCGCGGGCCGCCCTGGACCATGTGCGCGAACTGGTGCCCACCCGCTGGGACCGGCCGACGGGGACACCGTGGTCGGAGAACTACCGCGTCCACATGACCGTCGCCGAGGCCGAGATGGATCTCTCTGCCGCGCGGTACGCCGTGTACGGGAGCTTGCGCGACCAGGGAAGGATCCTGCGGTACGGCGGCACCCCGACCCCGGACCAGCGGGCCGCGACGGTGCTCGCCCGGGTGGGCGCATTCCGGACCGCCCGGTCCGTCGTGGCCCGGCTCTTCGACCTGATGGCCACGGCCGCCGTCTACCGGCCCTCACCCCTGGACCGCTGGCTGCGCGACCTCAACACCATGTGCCAGCACGTCATCGCGCAGGACCAGGTCGTCCAGTCCGTGGGTGCCCAACTGCTCGGCGGCACCCCGCACAACCCGTACAGCGTCGGTATCGTCGGGTGAGCCGCAGCGCAGGCCACCGGGCCGAGGACACCGGCGCACCGGCGACGGTGGGGGGTTCACTGCCCGGCGAGCACGCCACCCGGGCCGGCAGCCCGACGCGGCGACAGGCCGGCCGACGCCCGGTACCAGGGCACGCTCTCGGCGAAGTCCGCGGCGAACTCCAGGGCAGGGCCGGTGCCGAGGAGATTCCACAGGTGGGAGCTGTCGTACCAGTGATCGACCGTGAGCAGGGACAGCCTTCGCCGCCACGTCGCATCGCGTGCCGCGCCGAGCCGCTCGGCCGCCTGCGCACGTGTCAGCTCACCCTGCGGAAGCGGCAGGTCAAGAGCGGCCGCGGTCGCCTCAATCAGAGCGCGCACCCGCACCGGCTCGGGTCGGCTCGCATGCAGTACCTCGCCGACCGGGAGGGAATCCCGCACTGCGAGCGCCGCGATCACCCGGGCCAGGTCGGCCACCCCGATCACCGAGACGCGCGCCAGCCCGCCCGCCACCCAGTGCGGCACCACCCTGATGAACTCGGCGAGCGCGGGCACCACCCAGGTGTCACCGCTCCCGTAGACGAGGTGGGGCCGCAGCACGAGCCCACCGGAGGCCAGCACGCGCTCCTCGCCCGCCAGCCGCGTCACACTGGTCGCCGTCGTCGGCCCGACCCTCAACTCGCCTTCCCGTGCGCGGAGATGGCGACCGTCCCGGTACACGGCGGTGGTCCCCAGCTGAATCACCCGCCGGACCCCGGCCCGCTCGGCCTCCGCGAGCAGCGCCGCCGTGCCCCCGTCGTTGACCTCCGCACAGGTCCGAAGCGTGCCGCCGATCTTCGAGGCCAGATGCAGCACCGTGTCCACCCCGTCGCAGATGCCGCGCAGGGAGTCGGGCCGGTCCAGACTCCCGGCCCGGACCTCGGTCCGGACGCCGGGGCCGAGCCAGGGCCGTCTTCGATGGGCGAGCAGTCGGATCGCCGGCGAGGAGCCCGTCGCGTCGCCGGTCGAGAGGAGGGCGGCAACGCGGGAGCCGACGAATCCCGTCGCGCCGGTTATGAGTATGCGCCTGCGAGTCATTCCTGCCTGCCTTTCCTGCGCTATACCGGCCACGGTCCGGGAATCTTCTCGTGCATTCCGGCGCGACATGCCGGAGGTGGAAATTCTGGTAGCGTTCCGACATGGCAAGAGATGGAATTCTGGCAGGCAAGAACGCGCTTATCACCGGTGCCAGCAGCGGAATCGGTGCTGCGGCTGCCAAGGTCTTCTGCGAGGAGGGGGCGACCGTCACGCTGGTGGCCCGGCGCGAGGGCAAGCTCGCCGCGCTCGTCGCTGAACTCCGTGAGCAGGGGCATGAAGCCGACTACGCGGTCGCCGACGTTGCGTGCGACGCCGAAGTGGCCGCGGCCGTGCAGCACGTGGTGCGACGCTTCGGAAGACTTGATGTCGCTTTCAATAATGCCGGTGCCGGTGCCGCGCAAATTCCGATGCACCGCATGTCGGAAGACATCTACGACATGATTATGGACACCAATGTGAGAGGTGTCTGGAACTGTATGCGCCATGAGATCTCCGCAATGCTTGAGCATGGTGGATCCATCGTGAACACCAGCAGTACGGCGGGCCTTGTCGCCACCCCTGTCGCAGCGCCCTATATCGCCTCCAAACATGCCGTACTCGGTTTGACGAAAGCCGCCGCGGCCGAATACGCCGCTCAGGGCATCCGGGTCAACGCAATCACTCCGGGAACAACGCACAGCGAGATGATCGACGGCTGGATCGCAAGCGACCCCGAGGCCGAGGGCCGGCTGCTGCGGGCGGCGCTGCTGCCCAGGATCGCGCAGGCCGAGGAGATCGCCGAAGCCGCGGCCTGGCTCGGCAGCGACCGTTCGTCGTTCGTGGTGGGCGCCACGGTGCCGGTGGACGGCGGCTGGACGGTCCGCTGAAACGGCTCCGCTCCCGCCGGACGTCCCTGACGATGCATCCCGTCCCGGGATGCATCGTCAGGTGTGCGGTGGTGAGAGCGAGCAGCCCGTTCCGTCGGGGACGGTGGTGGCGGCTCGCGCATTGCGCCGGCGGGTCGGGTCGCTCGATGCCGCGGTGGTGCAGGGTGGTCGAGCGGGGGGGCGCCGAACGGGGTGGGGCCCGTTGCGGGCGGTCGACCGGGCTCGTGCCGGTGGTGAGCCGATGCGCTGGACCTCGGGAGCGGTGTGGTCGGGAGGTGCGATCGAGCGAGTGGAAGCGCTGTGATGCGTCGGACCGCACGTCGGCAGCGGTCCGGGTCCGGAGGAGTTCGGATGCGGCGGGACGGTGCCGCATCGGTCTCGAGGGGGACTCCGGTCTGGCGCAGCCCGTCAGAGCGGGGTTGCCTGGTGGAACTGTACGGCGAAGGCGGGCTGCTGAGCCTGCTCGCCGGTGACGCGGAGGGACGGTGAGCCGTCCGGGCCCGCGGCGAGGTCCGCCTGTATCCAGCAGGGGGAGTCGAACTCCACGTACCGGGTGCAGGTCACTTCGCACGACGACGCCGTGAACGGCCGTCCGCCGAAGAGGGGATACCCGGCCTGCAGGGCTGCTTCGAGCAGCACCATCGCGGGCACGTGGTTGTTGCTGTGGTCGAAGAGGAGTTCGTTGGCGGTGTCGGCCCGTAGCTGCCACCGTCCGGGTCGCCTGCCCGGTGAGAGTGCGACGTCGCACTCCCTGGTGCGGCGGACGGCGGCGGGTTCCACCGGTTCGGGCAGCGTGATGTCCGTGGGCGGCCACTCGATGTCGTGCCGTTCGCCGCGAAGCCGTCGGTACGCGCCGGGTGAGACGATGCCGTAGCGGGTGGATCCCTTGCCGACGACCCGGCCGCCGATTCGGATCGCCATCTGCAGGGAGACCTCCGCGGGGATCCTTCCTCGCGTGCGCATCCCACTTACGTATACATCGAGTTCGAGATCCGTGGGTGCGTGCGCCTTCTCCAGGAACCGCGGATCGAAGCGCTGGCTGATCTCCCAGACCACGAACTGATGGCCCAGCGGCACGCCGAGCTCCGCGTGCGACGTCAGCAGGCCGGCCTGGCGGACCGTTTCGATGACGAGCGAAGGGGTGTAGCGCCCGTCCCGCAGGTGCAGCGGGTGCGTGGCCGGCCAGCGCACGGAGACGGTGAAGTGCTCGTCCGTGTGCCGGGTGATGCCGGTCGGTAGAACATCGCGCAGATAGGTCCGGTGGACGAGCTTCCTGGCCACGGCCTCGACCGTGCGGTGAGTGACGGGCTCGGGTGCGATGGCCGGAAGAAGCGCCTGGTGTCTCCCCCCATGGGAACCTCTCGGCCTTGCGGCTGCGGTGCTCGGAGTCATTGCTCTTCCTTCTCTGCTGCTGTGAAGGTGCATGACGGGTTGGCTGGTCCCACCCCCGTGCCCCGTAAGATACGTGCATGCGGGTTTGTTTTTCAATGGCCGAGAGCGGTTCCGTGTGAATCGCGTGGGCTGTCGCCCCCCGGGGGGTGCAGGGGGTGCAGGTGAGGCGCGAGTCGCCGCCCCGGCGCCGAGCACCGGAAGGCGCGCGGGGCGGCGACCGCTCCACCGGGCGCGGTGACCAGACCGGCGACTCGGTGGCGTGTGCCGGGTTCCCGCCCCATGGGGTCGGCCGGCCCCGGCCGGTCAGGTGGTCGATTCTGTGGTGCTCCGACGGGCCCCGGAACCCCTACCTGACACACGGTGGCGAACTCGCCGCTGTCTCGAATCGCTCTTTCCGATGGCAGTTGCATACCCGCATGCCGGTTTGTTTTTCTTCTCCTGGCTCCGCGGGGCCCGCAGCTTCCGTGTCCAGGAGTGGAGAAGCCAGATGATCAAACTTGACGACATCCGTCGGCGCGCTGCCGACCGCCCGGACAGGTCCGCCGTCGTGGACGGCGAGAACCGGCTGTCCTGGGCTCAGTTCGCCGACGTCGTGGACCGGTTCACCGCGGGACTGGCGGCTCTGCTGCCCCCGGGCCGCCCGGTCCGCGCCGCGTTCCTCGCGGACACCGGATGGGAGCTCGCGGTCGCGATGGCGGCCTGCCGTACCCTCGGGGTGTCCTGCACGGGGCTCGACCCGGCCCAGCACCCCGACGCCCTGACGCACGCGCTGCGGGAGATCGATCCCGTCGTGGTTCTCGTCGCCGAGGAGCACCGGACTCTGCTCGGATCGTGCTCATGGCCCGCCGGCGAACAGGCGCTGTGCGTCCTGCTGGACGGCGGCGACGCGGCCCAACCGGGCGAGAGCTCGTTCGCCGACCTCCTCGCGGCCCAGCCGCTGCGGGAGCTGCCCGCGCCGCCGGACCAGGAGTCGTTCACCGTGGTCCCCCGCGGCGCGGCGCCAAGGGTCGCGGTCCGGCCGGCCGGTGCCGAGGAACGGGAACTCATCGACCACGTCGAGGAGTTCGGCTTCGACGCGAGCGACGTCCAGCTGACGTCCGCTCCGCTGTGGCAACCGCTGGCGCAGAGCATGACCCGTACGCTCCTGGCCGTGGGCGCCACGGTCGTTCTCGACCGGGCCGGGATCCCCGAGCGGCTCTGCACGCTGCTCGAGGGCGAAGGGGTCACCACCGCAGTGATCGCACCGGCGGTCCTCACCCGGCTGCTCGCGCACCCGGCCTCCGCCGGGCACGCCCGATTCGGCCCGCTCCGTTGCGTCGTCACCTCCGGCCGGAACCTGGGTCGCTGGGTGGTCAACACGGCATGGGAGCGGCTCGGTCCGGTGCTGCACCTCGCGTACGCGCCGCCCGAGACCGGCCTTGCGGCGATCATGGGGCCGGACGAGTCCCTGGTGGCCCGGATGCGATCGGGCCGGGCGGCACTCGGCAGCACCCTCGTCGTCCTCGACCGGGAGGGCCGGCCGGTGGCGGCGGGAACGCCCGGCCGGGTCGCGGTCGCGGGCCATCGGATGATGGACCGATATCTCGACGACGAGCGGCCCTTCGCCATGGTCGACACCGGCCGGGGTGCGCAGCGGTTCTTCGTGACGGAGGACCACGGAGTGCTGGACGAGCATGGGTTGCTGACGCTGACGGGGCGCAGCGGTGGGGCGCCCCGGCCGATGCGTGACAGCGCCGTCGATGCCGCGTTGTTCCGGCTCGAGTCCGATCTGCTCAACCTGCCCTGCCTGCGGGACACCGCAGTCCTTCGGGTCGACCTGCCCGCGCTCGGCGATTCGCTCGTGGTGCCCTTCACCGCGGTGGCCGTCGGCCGTGAGATCACCGGCTACCGCGCGCTGAGCGAGGCCTGTGCCCGCAGGGTGCCGTCGATCCCGGCGCACGTCATCGCCGTCGACACCATTCCCTACAGCCCCACCGGCCGGATCAGGACGGCGGAGCTGCTCGAGGCGGTCGTCCCGATCATCACCCTGAAGCTGCAGCTCGAGCAGTCGGAGCACCAGGAGATTTCCGCATGAGAGACACCTACGGTCACGAACCATTCGACGTGGACGACTTCGCATACGACGGCTATGCGTACGAGGCCGACGCGTACGACGGCCACGCCTACGAGGCCGACGCCGCCGGCCTGTTCGACACCGTCGGCGCCCGTGGTCTCGATGACGGCTTCTTCGCTCTGGAACTGGATCTGCTCGAACTGCCCTGCATCCAGGAGTCCGCGATCGTCTGCACCGAACTGCCCGAGGTGGGCGAGGCGGTACTCGCGGTGTACGTCCCGCTCTCGCCCGAACTGGAGATCGCCGGGCGCCGGGCCGTGCTCGCCGCCTGTGAGCGCCGCCTGCCCGGGCTGTTCTCGCACGCGGTCGCCCAGGACGACATACCGCGCTCCGTCGAGGGTGCGGTGCGTGAGGACCTGCTGCTCGACCGGGTGCTGCCGCAGGTCGCGCGCGACCTGATGTCGCCGGCCGCGATGTCCGACTGAACCGGGCGGCATCCGTGAGTCGTGTCGCGCCAGTGGAAAAATACATCCATGCTGGTATGTTATTTGGAGTGGGGGCGGTGCGTGGCCGCAGGAAGGGGCTGTGACGTGCAGATCCAGCAGTTGCGTGCGTTCCGCGAGGTGGCGAGGGAACTGAGCTTCACCCGCGCTGCGAGGAACCTCCATTACGCGCAGTCGAGCGTCACCGCCCAGATCAAGAGCCTTGAAGAGGCCATGGGCGCAGTCCTGTTCGACCGCAGCCGACGCCAGCTCGCCCTCACCGAAGCCGGTCTGCTGCTGCTGCCGCACGCCGAGCGCATCATGGAGATCACCGAGGCCGCCCACCGCGACGTGGCACGTGCGAAGGGAGCGGGCTGCCCGCGGCCGGCTGCGCGACGCATCCCGGCCTGAACGCACGGGGCACACGGCACCGAGGCACCTTCGGTACCGGCCCCGGCACGGCCGGCCCGCCAGGGCGCCGGCCATGCCGGTCGTGCCCGCTCGCCCCCGTGCCGGCGCGGATCAGGCCGCGCGTGATTCGGCAATTGCCGGTGCGCGGCACGGCAACTGCGCGGTCGCGCCCGTTCGTAGAGTCACGGTCGTCGGACCGTGTCCGTGAGACCTGGACACCCGTGTTCCCCGAGGCGCCGCTCTGCGCGGTCGTACCAGAGCCGCCGCCCGCATACTGATTGGTGACTGACACATGTCCCGTGGAATTTCGATCGGCGTCGTCGGGGGCGGTGCCGCCGCCGTCTGCCTGATCGACGCGTTGGCCGGGAGTACGGGCGAGCCCGGCCGTCTCACCGTCTTCGAGCCCTCACCGCACCTGTGGCGCGGCCGGGCCTACCAGATGGACACCGAGATCCTGCGGGTCAACTCGACCCCGGACGACATGTCCGTACGCGCGGGAGACTCCGGCCACTTCGCGCGCTGGCTGGAGGCCCGGGACCGTATCACCGGGATCGCCCAGGGCGTCGACCGGCTGTCCGGCGCCCGCTTCCCGCCGCGGACCGTCTACGGCGAGTACCTGGAGCAGTCCGCCCACGAAGCCCTGCGCGGTCTGCGCCGCGACGGCTGGCGGGTGGACATCATCGGCGGAGCCGTCACCGCCGCCGACCGGATGCCCGGCCACGTGCTGCTGCACACCCGCCGGGGTCGCGCCCGTGCCTTCGACTACGTCGTCCTGAACGTCGGCGGCGACGGCCCGAAGGACATGTACGGGCTCACCGGGACCCCCGGTTTCATCGCCGACCCTTACCCGGTCGCCGGCAAGCTTCGGGACATCGATGTCCACGACGAGGTGGCCGTCATCGGCTCCGGCCTGACCGCCGTCGACGTTGTCCTCGCGCTCGCCGCCCAGGGGCACCGGGGCCGGATCAGCCTGCTCTCCCGGCGCGGTGTGCTGCCCGCCGTCCGGCAGCGGCCCGCCTCCTTCTCGTTGCGCCACCTCGTCCCGGAACGGGTGGCCGAACTGGCCCTCAGCGGCGACGGCGTGAGCATCGAGAACCTCGCCGCCGTGCTGCGTGCCGAGTTCCGGGACGCCGGGGCCGACCTGGACACGGTGGTCCACGACATGCTCCGGGTGGACCTCGAGGAGCCGGTGGGCCGGCTGCGCCGCCAGATCGACGAGGTCGACTCGCCCAACATGGGCCTGCGCATCCTCCAGCGGGCCGTACCGGAGACCGGCCCCGACATCTGGCCGCTGCTGCGCGAGGAGCAGAAGGTCCAACTCCTGCGAGCCCACTACCGCACCATCATGAGCCTGTGCTGCCCCATGCCGCCCAGCAGCGCGTCGGTCCTCCTCGACCTCGTCCGGTCAGACCAGTTGGAGATGTTCTCCGGACTGCAGGACATCACCCCGGCCGCGGACGCCGGCTTCGACGTCATCGCGGCCGACGGCACACGGTTCCACACCGACCGGGTCGTCAACGCCGTCAACGCCTCCGAGGGCCGCATCCCGCGCGACGCCCAGCCTCTCGTGACCTCCCTGATCCGGACGCGCGCGGCCAGCCGCCATCCGCACGGAGGTGTCCAACTCGCCCGCGCCACCAGTCGGCTGACCCGCAACGGTCGCCCCGACCCGCGCCTCTACGGCCTCGGCAACATCGCCGCCGGAGCGCTGTTCTTCACCTTCGGCATCCCCTCCCTGGTCGACCGCAGCCGGGACATCGTGGCCGCGATCCGCGAGCACGCCGAGACCGTGGGCCATGCCCGAGGCGGCGCCGAAGCCGCCGCCTGAGTCCGGTCCCGACCGCCCGCACCGCCCGCACCGAAAGGAGTGCCACGCGCCATGAGACCCACAGCCCCCCAGCCCCGCCCGCCCTTTCTCGCGGCCACCGCCACCGGACTGCCGATCCCCGGCGAGCCGGACCCCTCCGGACCGGACGAGGCCCGCAGGCACCGCAAGCAGCGGCTCGCCGCCGCGCTGCGCCTTTTCGGCAGGTACGGCTTCGGCGAAGGCATCTCCGGCCACATATCGGTGCGCGACCCCGAGTACCCGGACCGCTTCTGGGTCAACCCGTTCGGCGTCTCCTTCCGCCGGGTGCGGGTCGCCGACCTGATCTGCGTCGATGCCACGGGGCGCGTGGTCGCCGGCAGCCACCAGGTCAATCCGAGTGCCTTCGTGATCCACTCCCAGATCCATGAACTCCGGCCGGGCGCCGAGGCCGCCGCCCACGGCCACACCCCGCACGCCCGTGCCCTGGGCGCCCTCGGCAGACTCCTCGACCCCATCGATCAGGAGTCCGCCGCCTTCTACGGCCGGCAGGCGCTCTACGGCGACTACCAGGGCCCGTCCGTCTCCGTCGAGCAGGGCCGGGACATCGCCGAGAGTCTCGGCGACAACCGCGCGATCCTGCTGCGCCACCACGGGCTGATCACCGTGGGGGGCTCCCTGGAGGAGGCGGTGCACTGGTTCCTCACCTACGAAAGCTGCGCCCAGGTGCAGTTGCTCGCCCGGGCGGCAGGCACCCCACAGACCCTCACCCATGAGCAGGCCGTCGCCGCGGGCGCGGGTTTCGGCGACGAGCAGCTGGGGCGGTTCAGTTTCCAGCTGCTCTGGGACGAGATCACCGCCGAACAGCCCGACCTGCTCCACGAATAGCCCCTGACGGCCTTGCGCCCCGCGCCGGCCGCTCCGGCCCGGGCCCTCCCGCAGCCGGCCACCCCTAGGACCCCGCACCCGGTACACAACGAAGGAACTGCTTTGGCTACGTTGCGATGGCTCACCGCGGGTGAGTCGCACGGACCGGCACTGACCGCCGTGCTCGAAGGGCTGCCGGCCGGGGTGGAGACCTCCACCGGCCACCTGGCGGACGCGTTGGCCCGCCGCCGCCTCGGTCACGGCCGTGGCGCCCGGATGACGTTCGAGCGGGACGAGGTGGCCTTCCTCGGCGGTGTACGCCACGGTCGGACCCTCGGGGGCCCCATCGCCGTCCAGGTCGGCAACGCCGAATGGCCCAAGTGGCAGACCGTCATGGCCGCGGACCCCGTCGCCCCGGAGATCCTGTGCCGGCAGGCGCGCAACGCACCGCTGACCCGGCCGCGGCCGGGCCACGCCGATCTCGCCGGAATGCAGAAGTACGGGTTCGACGACGCCCGGCCGGTCCTGGAGAGGGCCAGTGCCCGAGAGACCGCGGCCCGAGTGGCGCTGGGCGCTCTCGCCGAGGCGTTCCTCCGGCAGGCCTTCGGCATCGAACTCGTCTGCCATGTCGTGGCGTTGGGCGGAGCACGCTCCGACACCGGGGTACTGCCGGGTCCCGGTGACACCGAACGGCTCGACGCGGACCCCGTCCGCTGTCTCGACCCCGAGGCCTCTGCCGCGATGGTGGCCGAGGTGGATCGCGCACGGCGCGCGGGGGACACCCTCGGCGGGGTGGTGGAGGTGGTCGGGCACGGCCTGCCGCCGGGCCTCGGGTCCCACGTCCACGGGGATCGCCGGCTGGACGCGCGTCTCGCCGGAGCGCTGATGGGCATCCAGGCCATCAAGGGCGTCGAACTCGGTGACGGGTTCGCCCTCGCGGGCGTTCCCGGGTCCCGCGCGCACGACGAGATCGTTTCCACCGGCGGGCGGATCGGCCGCAGGACGGCGCACTCGGGCGGGGTCGAGGGCGGCATGTCCACCGGCGAACTCCTGCGCGTCCGGGCCGCGATGAAACCGATCGCCACCGTCCCGCGCGCCCTCGCCACGGTGGACGTCGCCACCGGCGAGAGCGCCACCGCCCACCACCAGCGTTCCGACGTCTGCGCGGTGCCCGCCGCGGCCGTGGTCGCGCAGGCCATGACGGCGCTGGTGCTCGCGGACGCGGCCCTGGAGAAGTTCGGTGGCGACAGCGTCCCGGAAACCGCCCGCAACTTCCGCTCCTACCTCACCCACCTCGCTCCCGGATGACGGAACTCATGCCTCCCACACTCAGCGAATCCATGTCCCCCGCGGCCCCCGCAGCCCCCGCGGCCCGTCCCCTGTCCGCCGCCGCACCCCCCGCCCGTCTGACCGTTCCCGGTACGGCCCCCTGTTCCGTCGTCATCGGGGCCGGTGTCTCCCGGAAGGCCGGGCACCTGCTCGACGGCACGGCGGTGCGGGTGGCCCTCGTGCACCCGCCGGTCGCGGCCGTCCACGCCAGACGGATCGCGGAGGAGCTTGAGCAGAGCGGACGCACGGTGCTGCCGCTCGTCGTACCGCCCGGTGAGGCCGCCAAGGACGCGGGCGTGCTGGTGTACCTGTGGTCGCGCCTTGCGGAAGAGGGGTTCACCCGGTCCGATGCCATCGTCGCGGTGGGCGGCGGGGCAACGACCGATCTCGCCGGGTTCCTCGCGGCGAGCTGGCTGCGAGGGGTGCCGCTGACCTTGGTCCCCAGCACCCTGCTCGGCATGGTCGACGCCGCGATCGGCGGCCGGACGGCCATCAACATCCCCCGGGGGAAGAACCTTGTGGGGGCCTTTCACACCCCGGACCACGTGCTCTGTGACCTCGACCTGCTCCGGGGGATGAAACGTGCGGACTACGCCGGCGGGCTCGCCGGTGTCATCAAGGCGGGGCTGACCGGTGACCCGGGAATCCTCGATCTCGTCGAGGCCGACCCGCGCGCGGCCGCCGACCCCCGCAGTCCGGTCACCGCCGAGCTCGTCGAGCGTGCCGTGCGGGTCAAGGCCGGCTTCGTCGCCGAGCCGCCGCACGGCCACGGCCGCCGTGAGTTGCTCGACTACGGCCACACTCTCGCCCATGCCGTCGAGCATGCGGAGCGCTACCGGATCCGGCACGGCCACGCCCTCGCCATCGGAATGAGTTTCGCCGCCGAACTCGCCGCGCTCGACGGCCGGCTGGACCCCGAGCACGTCGAGCGCCAGCGTGAGCTGCTCGTCTCCGTCGGACTGCCCACCGGCTATCCGCGTGAGGCATGGGAGCGGCTGCGTCCGGCGTTCGCCGTCGACAACGGGCCCCGAGGCCACCGGCTCCGTCTCGTCGTCCTGGAGGCACCGGGCCGGCCGGTGCTGCTGGAGGACCCCGAAGAGGCGCTGCTGACCGAGGCATTCACCCGGATCGGCACGTGAGTTCCCGTGGGCTCGTTCTCGGGCACCGGACGGGCCGGCCGGCGACGGCTGCGAGGGAGCCGGCCGGAGGACCCGGCCCGTGCCGGGTCGGTACCGCCGCCGGCGGCCCCGACCTCGTGGCCGAACTGGCGCGGCAGGTGCTGCACTCGCTGCCCCGAAGCGACCAGCGGCGCAGCGGCGAGCTCTACATCAGAGGGCTCCTCGCCGCCCAGGGGCGCAAGACGATCCGCAATGTCGCCTCACCCACCGGCAGGACCGCCGATGCCCAGCGGCTGCACCATTTCATCAGCGAGTCGACCTGGGACTGGATTCCGGTGCGGCGGGCCCTGGCCGACCGGCTGGCGCGCGAGGTGCAGCCGTCGGCGTGGGTGGTGCAGGCTGTCGCCGCCCCGCGCACCTGCCGCGCCCCCGCCGGGCCTGACTCCGGTGCGGTACCCCGCGCCGGAGTCCGCGTCAACGGGCAGCACTCCGTGGGGCTCTGGGCGGTCACGCCGCTCGGCGGCTTCCCGGCAGACTGGCGGTTGCTGCTCCCGCAGCGCTGGCTGGACGACCCCCGGCTGCGCGCGCGGGCCGGCATCCCGCAGGACGCCCGTCCGCTGG
Source organism: Streptomyces sp. HNM0645 (assembly GCF_030056615.1). Taxonomy (NCBI): domain Bacteria; kingdom Bacillati; phylum Actinomycetota; class Actinomycetes; order Kitasatosporales; family Streptomycetaceae; genus Streptomyces; species Streptomyces sp. HNM0645. The sequence goes on from NZ_JASHLT010000003.1 coordinate 40,497, forward strand.
ACGCGGTCGGTGCCGGGCTCGACATGCTCCCCGGGTTTCAGTACGGCGCCCGGGGGCATGCACCGGTACTGCTCGACGCCCGGCGTACCCGTGCCGCCCCGACGGTCGCCGCTCTCGGTGTGCGCGGCCTGCCCCATCTGCTCCGCGTCAGCGCGTCGGAACTGCTCGTTCCGGCGGGGGAGCCCCCGCGGCGCACCCGAGCGGCCGTCACGGCGGGGCAACTGGCCGCGGACGCCTCCGCAGCCACCCGTCTCGCCACCACAGGCCCGACCGGCGCGCCCCATGAGGTGAGCCGGTTCGTCTGCCGGGTGCCGGGCGCCGGAGCGTCGCGGCGGTCGGTGCTGCTCGTCGACAAGGATCCGCGCCATCCCCGGCGCGCCGCGTTCTGGCTCACCGATCTGACCGACCACCCCATCGACGCCCTGGTCCGGCTCACCCGTGCCCCCGGCCTCGTGGCCGGGGAAGCGGCCGGTACCGGGCGCCGGGTCGGTCTGTACGACTTCGCGGGCCGCTCCTTCGCCGGCTGGCACCGGCACACCACGCTCGCCTCCGTCGCCCACACCGCGGCACTGCTGCTGCCCGCCCGCACCGAGGACGCCTCCCGAACCGGCATCGCCTGCTGAGCGCCGGCCCGACCGAAAGAGGAAACCATGACCACCGCGTCGACCGGGCACCACCACCCGAGAACGACCACGCCGCCCTGGACGGAGATCGACCGCAAGGCCGTCGATGTCGCACGCGCCCTCGCCGCCGACGCGGTGGAGCGCGCCGGGCACGGCCATCCGGGCACCGCGATCAGCCTGGCCCCGGCCGCCTACCTGCTGTTCCAGCGGCTGCTGCGGCACGACCCGGCCGACCCGCGTTGGGCGGGCCGGGACCGTTTCGTCCTCTCCTGCGGACATTCCAGCCTGACCCTCTACACCCAGCTGTACCTGAGCGGCTACGGGCTCAGCCTCGACGACCTCAAGGCGCTGCGGACCGGGGGCAGTCCAACCCCGGCCCACCCCGAGTACGGGCACACGCCGGGCGTGGAGACCACCACGGGGCCGCTCGGGCAGGGTCTGGCCAACGCGGTCGGCATGGCGATGGCCGCCCGCCGCGAACGCGGGCTGTTCGACCCCGATGCCGCGCCCGGCGACTCTCCCTTCGACCACACGATCTGGGCCTTCGCCTCGGACGGGGACCTGGAGGAAGGCATCAGCCATGAGGCGAGTTCGCTGGCCGGGCACCAGAAACTCGGCAACCTGGTTGTGCTCTGGGACGACAACCGGATCTCGATCGAGGACGACACGTCCATCGCCGTCTCCGAGGACGTGCTGGCCCGCTACCGGGCGTACGGCTGGCATGTGCAGCGGGTGGACTGGACCGAGGGAGAGGGCTATGCCGAGGACGTCCCGGCACTGCAGGATGCGCTGACCGCCGCCCGCAGCGAGCGCGGCCGGCCGTCGCTGGTCGCCCTGCGCACCGTGATCGGGTGGCCCTCTCCCGGCAAGCGGAACTCCGGCAAGATCCATGGCGCCGCGCTCGGCGCCGCCGAACTGGCCGCCCTCAAGGGCGAACTCGGGCTCGACCCCGAGCGCACCTTCCAGGTGCCCGACGGCGTCCTCGCGCACACCCGCGGCGCGGCCGAGCGCGGCCGGATCGCGCACGAGGAGTGGGACAAGCGCTTCCGGGACTGGCGGACCGCCCAGCCGGAGCGGGCCGTCGAGTTCGACCGGATCAGCGCGCGCCGGCTCCCGGACGGCTGGCAGCGGGCACTGCCCGGTTTCCCCGCCGGTGAGCAGATCGCCACCCGCAAGGCGTCGGGCGAGGTGCTGACCGCCCTGGCCGGTGCCCTTCCGGAACTGTGGGGTGGGTCCGCCGACCTCGCCGACTCCAACCTCACCACGATGAAGGGCGAACCGTCCTTCGTTCCGGAGGAGCACGCCACCGCTGCCTTCCCGGGCCACCGATACGGCCGCACCCTGCATTTCGGCATCCGGGAGCACGCGATGGGCGCGATCCTCAACGGCATCGCGCTGCACGGCGGTACCCGTCCCTACGGTGGGACGTTCCTGGTGTTCTCCGACTACATGCGTCCCGCCGTCCGGCTCGCCGCAATGATGAGACTGCCCGTGACGTATGTCTGGACGCACGACTCGATCGGCCTGGGCGAGGACGGTCCGACACACCAGCCCGTCGAGCACCTGTGGTCGCTGCGCGCCATCCCCGGACTGGATGTGGTGCGTCCGGCGGACGCCAACGAGACGGTCGCGGTGTGGCGCGGCATCCTCGAGCGCACCGACCGGCCCGCCGGGCTCGCCCTCAGCAGGCAGAACCTGCCCGTGCTCGACCGCTCCCCGGCCTCCGGGCTCGCTTCCGCCGAGGGCGCCGTGCGCGGCGGCTACATCCTCGCAGAGGCCACCGGCGAAGCCCCCGACGTCGTCCTCATCGCGACCGGCAGCGAGGTTCCGATCGCCCTTGAGGCCCGACGCATCCTCCAGGCGGAGTCCGTCGCCACCCGCGTGGTGTCCATGCCGTGCCTGGAGTGGTTCGCCGAGCAGGACTCGGCGTACCGCGATGCGGTGCTGCCGCCGGACGTCGAGGCCCGGGTCTCGGTCGAGGCCGGCTCGGCCCTCGGCTGGTACGAGCTCCTCGGGTCGGCCGGGGAGGCCGTCGGCATCGACCAGTTCGGGGCGAGCATGCCCTACCAGCGGCTGTACGAGCAGTTCGGGCTCACCCCCGAGCGGGTGGCCGCGGCCGCGCGCAGCAGCCTGCTCCGCGCCGCGCGGAGGGCCGTGCGGTGAGGCCGGCGGGCGGCGGGCTCTGGTTGGACGGGATCGGCCGCCAGGAGCTGTACGACGGGACTCTCGGCCGGCTGGTGCGGGAGCACGGGGTCCGCGGCGTCTGCTGCGTCCCGGCCGCCGTCGGGAGTGCGGGCCCGTCGGCATACGCACCCCATCTCGCCATCCTGGCGTGGCGCGACCTGTCCCCCGGCGCGGCGCTTGCGGAGCTGCTGGCCTACGACGCACGCTGGGCGGCCGACCTGCTGCGGCCGCTGCACGAGGCCTCCGGCGGGGCGGACGGGCAGGTCAGCGTCGCGCTCGACCCCCGTCTCGCGCACGACCCGGACGCCTCGGTGGCCGCCGCGCGGCGGCTGGGGCGCGCCGTCGGCCGGAGCAATGTGCTGGTCGCGATCCCCGCGACCCTGCGAGGGCTCGGGGTGGTCGAGGAGTGCCTGGCGGCGGGGATAGGCGTGCATGCCACGCACGTCTACTCCGTGGAGCGGTACGTCCGCGTCGTCGAGTCCTGCTTCGCCGGACTGGAGCGTGCCGTCAGGGCGGGGCGCGACCCCGCTCCCGTGGCTCCGGTGCTGTCGTTCGCCGTCGACGGCCTGGACGCCGCGGTCGAACGGCGGCTGAGGGAGGCGGACCGTGGCGCGGCCGGCGCGGTACGGGGCCGGGTGGCGGTGGCGAGCGCACGGATCGTGCGCGAACTCCACGGCCGGCTCCTCGGTAGCGCCCGCTGGGCCGGCCTGGCCCGGCACGGCGCCCGGGCGCCGCGGCTGCTGTGGGGCACGCCCTTTGCCCCGCCGTACGGCAACGGGACGGTGCGCAGGGCCGGTTACGGTGCGCGGCCGTCCGGGAGCGATCTGGGCCTGGTCGCGTGGGACGCGCTCCGGGCGGTGCCGGCGCCCGTCGGGACACGGGCCGCGGTCCGTGCCGAAGAGGGGCCTCTGAACGAGCGTGCGGCCTGGGAGGTGCTCGCCGCCCTGCCAGGACTCGGCATCTGCTACCGGGAACTGGCCACCGGGCTGGAGCGGGGGGCACTGGCCCGGTCCGGGCGGTGCAGTCAGGAGGCTCGTGCGGCGGTCGCGGCCGCGTTGTGTGAGCGTCGCGCGTACCGGGACGTGGCATGAGCCGATCGCTCCTCGCCGGAACGCCCCGTTCGGTCCCGTGCGATCGAAAGGTGCGATCAGGTTTGAATACCAGCATGCTGGTATGTTTTCATGGGAGGGATCTGCCGGAGCCGTCCCACCGGGTCGGCTCCCCGGGTCCTCATGTATGAGGAGGGGTTGAGATGCCACGCGTGGATGCCCTGGCACCACATGACCAGACGGCGGCCGCGGGTGCCGACAAGGCTCCCGTCGACCGTGGCGGCGTACAGATCGTCACGGCGTGCGGCGAGACACTCGACGGCACCACCGCCCGCCACCGGTTCGGCGGGGTGACGGTGTCGCTGGTGCGGGGCGGGCCGCGTGAGCTGGTCCTCCCGAGTCATCGGATCGACGGCGCACGGGACGGGTACCTGCGCGTCTGCCGTCCGCTGACCGGCGAGATATGGGTGTTCCAGGACGGCCGGCACGGCGTGGTCCGCAGCCCCCATCTCATCTGCTTCGACTCCACCCGACCGTACAAAGTGATCATGCCGGAGAACTTCCGCATGGTCGACGTGATGGTGCCGCACCGCCTGGTGGGCATCAGCGGCACGGAGGCCCGGAACCTCACCGCGCAGCCCTGGGCAGGCGACCAGGGGCTCGCCGCGCTGCTGTCCACCCTCCTCGACGGACTCTGCCGGCACGGCAAGGAGGTCGAGACCGCGGTCGACCTTCTCGGCGGCAGCGTCGTCGGACTCGCAGCGGCCCTGTTCAGCGAGCGCATGCGCGATGTCGCGGCCGATTCCGAGGTCGCCAGGCAGGCCCTCGTGCTGCGGATCCAAGCGCATGTGCGCGAACGCCTCGCCGAACCCGATCTCAGCCCGGTCGTCATCGCCCGCCGCCACAACATCTCGCTGCGGTATCTGCAGAAGATCTTCCAGGAGTTCGGCATCAGCCCGGCCCGCTGGGTCAGGGACGAACGACTGGCGCGCTGCCGCTCGGAACTGGCCGACCCGGCCCTGGACCACCTCCCCGTGGCACTGATCGGTGAACGGGCCGGCCTCTACGGCGCGTCCCGCTTCAGCCGGCTCTTCCGCGAGCGGTACGGCACCACACCAAGGGAGTTCCGCAAGGAGAGGGCCGGACTGTGAGGCCCCCTCATGGGCTCGCGCTCCTCGACGGCGGTCGCGCCCCGGAGCCCGACTGCGCGAACCTCGGCGAAGCGCTCTGCCGGGCGGCCGTGGCAGGCGCCCCCGAGGGTCTCCGCTTCGTCGGTGCCGACGGCGGCGAGACCCACCGCACCTATGCCGAACTGCTCGACGAGGCGGCCGGGCTGCTCGCCGGTATCCGTGCCGCCGGGGTCCGCGCCGCGGAACTGGTCCTGCTGCAGATCGCGGAACCCTCCGACCTCGTCGCCGCCTTCTGGGCCTGCGTCCTGGGCGGCTTCGTGCCCGTCCTGGTCGGGGCCGGGGACCCCGAGGCCGCGCCCCGGCTCCTCGACTCGGTCTGGACCCGGTACGGCAGACCACCGGCGATCACCGGGCGGGGCGCGCGCATCGGCGAGGCCACCCGCTCCGACCCGCGCTGGGCCGGTGCCTGGCTCGGCACACCGGACCGGTTGCGCCGCGCGAGGGCCGACCACGCGCGGTATCCGGCGCGCCCCGACGACCTGGCCCTGGTGCTGCTCACCTCCGGTTCCACCGGCGCGCCCAAGGCCGTCCCCCTCACCCACCGGAACATCCTCAGCCGCAGCGCCGCCACCGCCCGTGCCCACGCGCTCACCAGCGCCACCAGAAGTCTCAACTGGATGCCGCTCGACCACGCGGGCGGACTCCTCCTGTTCCACCTCCGCGACGTCCTCGTGGGGGCCCACCAGGTGCACGCGGCGCGCGCCTGGGTCCTGGAGGACCCCCTGCGCTGGCTCGACATGGCCGACCGGTACCGGGTCTGCACCACCTGGGCGCCCGATTCCGCCTTCGGGCTCGTCAACGACCAGTCACACCGCCTGGGCGGCCGAAGCTGGGACCTGAGCCGGCTGCGCTACATCCTCAACGGCGGTGAGGCGGTGCGCGGAGCCGTCGTGCGCCGCTTCCTCGAACTGCTCGCACCGTTCGGACTGCCCGCGGACGCGGTGTTCCCCGGCTGGGGCATGTCGGAGACCGCTGCCGGGGTGGTGGAGTGCCGGTTCCCCGGGCCCGGCGCCGATGACGAGCGGTACGTCCCCGCCGGGCGCCCGCAGGCCGGGACGGCGGTCCGCTGCGTCGACGCCGCAGGGCGCACCGTTCCCCTCGGTACCCCGGGGCATCTGCAGGTGACCGGCGCGTCGGTCACCCCCGGCTACTACGACGACGCGGCGCAGAACCGCCGGTCGTTCACCGAGGACGGCTGGTTCAGGACCGGGGATCTGGCCTACGTCGAGGCCGGTGTCCTCACCGTCACCGGTCGCGCCGACGATGTCGTCGGGGGGAGGGGCGGCGAGCCGAGTCGGCACGGCCACGAGGTCGAGGCGGTGGCCGAGGAACTCGACTTCGTCACGCCCTCGTACACGGTGGCCTCGATGGTCACCGTAGGGGGCCGGGACGGGCTTGCCGTGTTCTTCCACCCCCGGAACGGCGGCGGGTCCGGGTTCGACGCCTCGCTCGCCGCCGCCGCGGTCAGGGCCCGGGTGGCGGACCGGCTCGGGCTGCGCGTCGACCACGTCGTGCCGCTGTCCAAGGACGACGTTCCGAAGACGGGCGCGGGGAAGCTCCGCCGATCGCTGCTGCGGGGACGGTTCGAGTCCCGAAGTGCCGGCATCGCCGAACCCGGCACCGCTGACGATCGGAACAGGACAGGACTAGGGGAGAAGACATCATGAACGAGGCCACTCCACCCGGAGCCTCCTCGGCCGCCGCCGAACCGGCGGCGTTGCGGATCGGGGTGCTGGGCCCCCTGGAGGTCCGGACAGAGGGACAGGACCGCACACCGACGGCGCCCATGGCCCGGCGGGCGCTGGCGGCGCTGCTGCTGAACGCCAACCGGCTGGTGTCGACCTCGGCCCTGATCGAGGAGCTGTGGGAGGGCGAGCCGCCGAGGCTCGCCCGCAAGACCGTGCAGACGTACGTCTACCAGATGCGCCGGGCCCTCAGGCCCGGCGACTCCGCCGATATCCGCACCAACCGGCTGGAGACCGGGCCCGGCGGCTACCGGCTCGTGCTGCGCCCGGGTGAGCTGGACCTGTGGGAGTTCGAGCACCGGGTGGCCCGAGCGCGCATCGCCCTGAGCGAAGGCGATGCCGCGGAGGGCGCCAGACTCCTGCGCGAAGGGCTCGGGCTGTGGCGCGGCGAGCCGTTCGCGGGCCTGGAGGCCGGTCCGCTCCTCACCGCGCAGATCGCCCGTCTGGAAGACAGCCGGCTGGGAGCTCTGGAGCTGCGCATCGACGCGGAGCTGCAACTCGGACGTCATCGGGCCCTGGTCGGGGAGTTGCGCAAGCTGACCGCCGACCATCCGCTCAACGAGCGGTTCACCGCCCAGCTGATGACGGCCGCGTACCGGGCGGGTCAGCGCGGGGCGGCCCTCGACGCCTTCACGCGGCTGCGCCGGGGGCTGGTCGACGAACTGGGCATCGAGCCGTCGGAACAGCTCCAGGAGTTGCAGCGGGCCGTGCTCGGCGCGGAGGCGCCCGTCGAGGCGGCAGCCGAGACCGTGACCACGAGGTCCGCCGCGCCGTCCCACCGGGCCGGGACCGTACCGGCCGTTGCGTCCCAACTGCCCCCGCCGACGGTCGATTTCGTAGGACGCGAGAGCGAACTCGGTTTCATCACCGGGTGCCTTGACGAGCCCGGCCCCCGGGTGCTGACCGTGCTCGGCCCCGCCGGCGTGGGCAAGAGCGCCCTGGCCGTGCACGCCGCGCACCTGCTGCGCGACCGCTTTCCCGACGGCCAGCTGCACGCCCGGCTGCACGACGGCGCGGACGAACCCCGTGAACCGGGCTCCGTGCTGCGCGCGCTGCTCAAGTCCGCCGGCGCGGCGGGAGACCTGGACCCCCAGGGCCCGGCCGACGAACTCGCCGCCGTCTTCCGCGACTGGAGCTCGGAACGCTCGCTGCTGCTGTTGCTGGAGGATGCCGCGGGCACCGACCAGGTGCTGCCCCTGCTGCCGGGAGGCACCCGGAGCCTGGTCCTGGTGACGTCCCGGATCAGACTGCCCGGACTGACCGGTGCCCGAGGTCTGTCACTGGCGCCGCTGACCACCGACGACGCGGCCGCCCTCTTCACCCGCGTGGCCGGCGCCTCGCGGGTCGGAGGGGACACGGAGGCGCTGCGGGAGGTCGTGCAGCTGATGGGCAACTTCCCGCTCTCGCTGCGGGCGGTGGGCGAGAAGTTCGCGGTCCGTCCGATGTGGACGCTCCCCGATCTCGCCCTCGGTCTGCGCGACGAGAACCAGCTGGCGGCCGAACTACGCGACGACGCCTGCAACGCGCTCGCCAGGGCGACCGGTGCCATCGCCCGGCTCGCCCCGCCGCTGCGCCGCGCGCTGCACCTCCTCGCGGCAGCGGCACCCGACCCGTTCGACATCGCACAGGCCCGCGAACTGCTCGACTGCGACACCTGGAGCGCGCAGTCCGTTGTGGGCCAGCTGCTGGACCGTCACGTGGTGATGGCGACGGAGCAGGCAGAGGCGGCGACGGCCGCGGCCATGACCTTCCGCGTCCACGACCTCATCCGCATGGCGACGGCGCGGGAGGAGACATCGGACGCCCGTGTCCTGCCCCTGGCCGGACGCTCCGGTTCCGGCCGGTTCACGGCCACGGGGTGAGGCACGGGCGTGCGGTGGCCGTGGGCTTGACTGTCTCTTCGCCCTGCCTTGATCGGCCGGCCCGACGCTGGGAGCGTGGCCGGGCCCATCCGGTCACGACCGACCCGATGAGGGGAAACGGAATGGGTGCTGCAGAAGAGGGGCTCACGCCGGCGTGGCTGGTGGTGCCGGCAGGGATCGAGATCGAACCGCCGGCGCCCCGGGAGACGGCCGCCGACGGCCGTGCTGTGCTCGGTTTCGGCTGGTGCCTCCCGCCCGTCCCGGAGCGTGCGGGGCAACAGGTCCGGTCCCGTCACACCGCAGAGGCGGCGTGACGGGACCGACGCGGGCGAGCCGCACGGTCCGGTGCCCGGGAGGCCGGTGGTGGACACCGGCCCGGCCGCTCGACTGAGGGCTCCTCGGGTTCCCACGGGACGGCGGTGCCCCGCTGCGGCACGGGACGCGGAGACGGTCCCGGGCATCGGCGCGTGCCCGGACCGGCGCGCCGCCGGGAGGACACGGACCGGCACCGCACCCGGCGCGGTCCGCCCCGCCCCCTCACGCCTGGTGCCGGCCGGCGAGCGGCCTCGTCCGTCCCCTCGCGCGCAGTCCCGTCGGAGGCCTCCCGCCCGAGGTCCCCCTCCGGACCCCTCGCCGTGGCCTCACAGAATCCCTGAAGTGCCACCTGACCTGGCTCTTTCCCGCCGCTTGGCGGCTCCTTGGACGGGCCGGTCGAAGCTCCTGCAAGAGCGTTACGCAGGCCGATAACCGGAATGAGCGGCGAGGTGGATTGCGATGCGAACGATGAGACCGCAGAACTGGACGACGGACGGCGACTGGCCCGGCACCGTGCACGCGGAGAACCGGGCCACCGTCCTGGCTGAACTCGGCTCGGTGCTCTTCGCCTCCCTGCCGCGCAGGGACCAGCGCCGCAAGGGCGTCGAGTACGTCCAGGGTCTGCTCGGGGTCAAGGGCCGCAAGTCGATCCGCAACATCTCGTCCCTCTTCGGGGGCGAGTCGGCCGAGCAGAGCCTGCACCACTTCATCAGCGGCTCGACCTGGGACTGGGCCCCGGTGCGCCGCGCTCTCGCCCGGCACATGGAGGAGATCTCCCCTACCCGGGCCCACGTGCTGAGGCCGCTGGTCATCCCGAAGGCCGGGGACAGTTCGGTGGGCGTGGACCGCCGCTTCTGCGCCCTCCGCGGCCAGATCATGAACGCGCAGCAGGCCGTGGGCGTCTGGGCCGTGTCCGACGAGAGCAGCACCCCGGTCAACTGGCGGTTGCACCTGCCCGATGCCTGGCTCGAGGACGAGATTCGCCGGCGCCAGGCGTCGATACCCGACACGGCGCTCCCGGAGACCCTCGACCAGTGCGCCGTCGAGGCGTACGTCGGCATCACCAAGGGGTGGGGACTGCCGACCCGGCCGGTCGTCATGGACGCCCGGGAGGCGGATCTGGCGCGCACCGTACGCCGTCTCTCGGCAGCCGGGGCACCGATGCTCCTGCGCATCGGCCCCGGGGAGCGCCTCACCGTGACCGACCCCGGCCTGCCGCGCATCAGGCCCGGCCTGACGGCGTACCAGATCATGACGGTGGCACGCCCGCTGCGCCATCCGGTGATCCAGCAGGCGAGCGGCCGAAGTGATGCCTCCCGCACCGGACTCGCCGCCTGCGTCCGGGTGGAGATGCCCGCGGGACCCGGATCGGCGCGCCGTCCCGCCCGGGAAATGGTCCTGCTCGGCATCGGCGAGAGCGGGGGCCGCTGGCCGGCCGAGCTCTGGCTCAGCGACATCGCGGGCGCCCACCCGGCCCAGCTCCTGAGGCTGGCCCGGCTCACCCGCCAGGTCGACCGGGACTACGCGCAGATCGCGGAGGAGGTCGGCATCAGCGACTTCTCCGGGCGCTCCTTCAGCGGCTGGCATCGCCACGCCACGCTCGCCTCGGCCGCGCACGCGGTCGAGGTGCTCTCGGGAACGGCCGGCAGCACCCCGGCGGCGACTCACGACCAGGAGGCGCGGGCCACTGCCTGAACCGGTGCGGCAAGCGCCCCGGCGCGGGCGCATTCTAGGACCGATGACCCTGCCCGCCGGATGAGCCGGCGTCGCTGCGTCAGGTCCGGGGAGCGGAGGATCCCGGACCTGACGTACTGACGGCACCATCTGACGGATTGCCCGGGCTCCGTTGGCTGCCTCAGAGCTCCCGACACACGATCGGCGGAAACCGAACCGCCCGAGTGTCGAGGAGCTCCGATGGCTGGAAAGCTACAGATCGCCGCTGGGCCGCGGTCCGCCCGTGAGGCGGCCGCGACCCGGCCGCCGGCGTCGGCCGGCGGCCGTCCGGTGGTGCGCACCTCGGCCGGTCTCGTCGCCGGCGAACGCGGTCACGGTGTCACGGTCTTCCGTGGTGTTCCGTACGCCAGGCCGCCGGTCGGCCCGCTGCGCTTCGCCTCTCCCAGACCGCCGGTGCCCTGGCGAGGAGTGCGGGAGGCCGTACGGCCGGCGCTCGCTTCCTGGCAGCAGCCCCTGCCGAACCGTCCGTCGCCCGCCAGTGGCGAGAACTCGCTGTGCGCCAACGTCTGGACCCCCAGCACGCAGGGCTCGCGTCCGGTTCTGGTCTACGTCCACGGCGGCGGCTGGGCCACCGGAGCGGGCAGCCTGCCGGCGTACGACGCGACCCGCCTCGCCGACCGCGGCGACCTCGTCGTCGTCACCTTCAACTACCGTCTGGGAGCATTCGGGTTCGGGCTGCACGAGGACCTCACCGACCCCGTGACGGGCGAGTTCGCCAACTGGGGGCTCCAGGACCAACTGGCGCTCCTGCACTGGGTGCACCGCAACGCCGCGGTCTTCGGCGGAGATCCCGGCAACATCACCCTGTGCGGCACCTCCGCGGGCGGCGCCTCCACCTGGCAGCTGGCCCTGCTGCCGCAGGTGCGTGAACTGGTCCGGCGCATCGTGCCGATCAGCCCCAGCCATGCGCTGGCTCCCGCCACCTCACTGACACCGGACGACGCCCGCACGGTCTACGAGACCCTGGCGAGGCGACTCGGCAGCACGGTGGCCGGACTGCGCGGGGTCCCCGCGGACGCGCTCGGCCGAGCCTGGCACGAGATCTTCGCGGGCGACCCGGACGACCGTATCGTCAGCAGCGGCCGCTGGTACCGGGGGCCGGTCGTCGACGGGCGCACCATGCCGGACTACGCCCATGACCTGCCGACCGTGAACCTGCCCGTGCTGTCCGTGCACACCCGTACCGAGGGGTCCTTCTACACCGGACCCGCCTCCCCGCAGCCCGCTCCCGCGCCCGACGGCCCGCCCGCCCTGCGCAAGGCCGTCCTGGACGTCATGCGGCTGGCGGTGCCCGAGGCGGACGGAGGCCTCGCCGACTCCTGTGTCGCCGCCTACCGGGAGGCCGCGGCTGTCGCCGGACTTCCGACCGACCCGCGGGCGCTGTGGACCGAGGTCTGGGGCGACCTGATGTTCCGGCACCAGATCGTCCGCTTCGCGGAGCGGCACGCCCGCGAGGGGACGACACCGTGGTACGCCATGGAGTTCGCCCACCCGGCACGGGCGCCGCACTTCGGCACGCCGCACGAGGCCACCTCGCCGTTCCTGTTCGGCACCCATCGACTGCCGGAGTTCGCCACCGTGTTCGGTGACGGACCGGTCGAACGGCTGCTCTCCGACATCCTCGTCGACGCTGTCGCGGCCTTCGCCCGCACCTCGCGCCCGTGCACGCCGAACATCCCCGACTGGCCCCCGTTCACACCCGAGAGCCCCAGCACGCTGATCCTGGGCGGCCCTTCGGTGACCGCGACCGTCACGCCGCAGCTCCAGCATCTGAGGTTCTGGGACTTCGTCAGCCGGCTGCCGCGCGCGTGAGCCCGCCCCACTCGGTCCGGGGCCCGCCGTACGGCGCTCCGAGCCGCAGATGAACCGCCCGTACGGCACTCCGACGCCTCTTCGTACCGCCATACGGCGCTCGAGGTCGCATCGATGTGTTCCCAACCCCGCACGACCACATCCGCACACCGCACCTGTATGGAGGAGACAACCGTGGACAACGTCCTGCTGGACCTTCAGGCCAGACCGACCCCGCAGCAGCCGCAGTGGGACGACCTGCCTCAAGTGCAGCGTGTTCGGGCCGAGTTGGCCAACCGGCCCGCACTCGTGAGCGCGGACAGCGTCCGGACTCTGCGCTCCCAGCTTGCCCGGGTGGCAGCGGGGGAGGCCCTGGTGGTGCAGGCCGGCGACTGCGCCGAGGACCCGGACGACTGCACCCCCGGCGCGGTCGCCCGCAAGGCCGCCGTACTCGATCTGCTCGCCGGTGCCCTGCGCCTCGCCACGGGGAAGCCGGTGGTGCGCGTGGGCCGGGTCGCCGGACAGTTCGGCAAACCGCGTTCCAACAACACCGAGCAGGTGGACGGTTTGGAACTGCCGGTCTACCGCGGTCACATGGTGAACAGCCCGGAACCGACTCCCGAGGGGCGCAGGCCCGACCCGCTGCGGCTGCTCACCGGCTACATGGCGGCCGACGACATCATGCGCCATCTGGGCTGGCGCCGCCAGGACCGGCAGGCCGCCATCGACCCCGTGGTCTGGACCAGCCACGAGGCGCTGCTGCTCGACTACGAGATCCCGATGCTGCGGCGCGAGGGCGACGGTCTGCTGCTCTCCTCCACCCACTGGCCGTGGATCGGTGAGCGCACCCGGCGGGCCGACGGCGCCCATGTCGCGCTGCTCGCCGAGACCGTCAACCCGGTGGCGTGCAAGGTCGGCCCGAAGATGGCACCGGCCGAACTGCTCGACCTGTGCGAGCGGCTCGACCCGCGGCGGGAGCCGGGACGGCTGACCCTGATCGCCCGCATGGGCGCGGACACCGTGGCCGAGGCGCTTCCCCCGCTGGTGCGGGCGGTGCGCGCCGCAGGGCACCCGGTCATCTGGCTCACGGACCCCATGCACGGCAACACCGTCTCGACCCCCGCAGGCTTCAAGACCCGCTTCGTGGAGACCATCGAGCGCGAGGTCGTGGCCTTCCAGTACGCGGTCACCGACAACGGCGGTACGGCCGGCGGTCTGCACCTGGAGACCACCCCCGACGCCGTCACCGAGTGCGTGCCCAACGAGGCATCCGCCGACCGCGTGGGCGAGGCGTACGCGACCCTCTGCGACCCGAGGCTCAACGCGGGACAGGCCGTCTCCGTGGTCTCCGCCTGGCGCGAGTGACCTCGACCGGTCCTCCTGCCCGGGCTTCCCTCTGTCGCGAACCTAAGGAGAACTGCGTAATGGAGAACAGACTGGCCGTCGTCACCGGAGCCGCCGGCGGCATAGGCGCCGCGGTGGCCCGGGTCCTGGGCGAGCGCGGTGTGACCGTCGCCGCCGTCGACCGGGACGCCGAGCGGCTGCGCGAGAGCGTGGAGAAACTCACCGCCGACGGGCTTCCCGCAGCCGCGTTCCCCACCGACGTGACCGACAGCGCGGACGTCGAGTCGGTCGTCGGAACCGTCGAGGAGCGTTTCGGCGCCATCGACTTCCTGGTCAACGCCGCAGGCGTACTGCGTCTCGGCGAGGTCAGCACCTTGTCGGACGACGACTGGAACAGCACCTTCGCCGTCAACGCCACCGGCGTCTTCCATCTGTCCCGGGCCGTCGTCAACCGGATGGTGCCGCGTGCCCGCGGCGCCGTCGTCACCGTCGCATCCAACGCGGCCGCCACGCCGCGCAGCGAGATGGCCGCCTACGCCGCGTCCAAGGCGGCCGCCGAGATGTTCACCAAGAGCCTCGGCCTGGAGGTCGCCCGGTACGGGATCCGCTGCAACATCGTCGCCCCCGGTTCCACCGACACCCCGATGCTCTCCTCGATGTGGCGGGACGCGTCCGGGCCACGGGGCACCATCGACGGCCGCCCCGACGCGTTCCGCGTGGGGATACCGCTGCAGAAACTCGCCCGCCCCGAGGACGTCGCGCACGCCGTGGCGTTCCTGCTGTCGGACGAGGCGGCCCACATCACCCTGCACACACTGACCGTCGACGGCGGCGCCGGACTCGGCGCTTGAGACGCGTCCACCGAGCAGACACGCAGCACGCACACGTACCGAGAGAGGAAACGAGGACACCATGGCCGGCCTACCGACCATCGAGGCGTATCCGCTGCCGACGCCGGGAGACCTCCCCGCCAACACGGCGCAGTGGAACGTCGATCCCGCCCGCGCGGTGCTGCTCGTGCACGACATGCAGCGCTACTTCCTGGGGCCCTTCCCCGAACCGCTGCGCACGCAGCTCATCGACAACGCGTCGGTGCTGCGGCGCGGCGCGGCCGAACTCGGGGTACCCGTCGCCTACACGGCGCAGCCGGGCGGCATGAGCGAGCACCAGCGTGGCCTCCTCAAGGACTTCTGGGGACCCGGCATGCGTCCGGCCCCCGCCGACCGGGAGGTGGTCGAGCCACTCACGCCGGGCCCCGGCGACTGGCTGCTCACCAAGTGGCGCTACAGCGCGTTCTTCCAGACGGACCTGCTCACCCGGCTGCGCCTCCACGGCAGGGACCAGCTGATCCTGTGCGGTGTCTACGCCCACGTAGGCGTACTCGCCACCGCCATCGAGTCCTTCAGCCACGACATCGAGACGTTCCTCGTCGCCGACGCCGTCGCCGACTTCAACGAGAGCCACCACCGGACCGCTGTCGAGTACGCGGCCCGTCGCTGCGCGGTGGTCACCACCGCAAAGGAGGTATTCGCGTGACCGGCAACCCGGAGAACGGGCGGTACACGGCCGACCTGTTCGGGCAGATCCTGCGCCCCGAGCCGCCGCCCTTCGCCCTGCTGCACCGGCCGGAGCGAAACGGCGACGTCCTGGAGGTGCTCGTCGGCGACGTCTCCACGCCCGACGCCCTGGCGGGCATACCGCTTCCGGAGCCGGGCGAGCCGGACGGCACATCCCGGCACGAGGTGCTCGCGCTCGTGCCCTTCCGGCAGATCGCCGAGCGTGGTTACGCCTGCACCCACGACGACGCCGACCTGGTGGCGCTGAGCATCACCGGACAGTCCACGGTCGACCTCGCCACCGCCAGGGAGCGCATGCCGGACGGTCCGCTGCGCACCACCGGTGGTCACTTCGACGTGTCCGACGACGCCTACGCCGAGACCGTGCGCCGGGTCGTCGCGGACGAGATAGGTACCGGGGAGGGCGCCAACTTCGTCATCAAGCGCACTTTCACGCTCGACATCACCGACTACACCCCGCACAGCGCACTGACCTTCTTCAAGCGGCTCCTCGAGCGGGAGAAGGGCGCGTACTGGACCTTCCTGGTCCACACCGGCGACCGCACCCTCGTGGGCGCGACGCCCGAGCGCCACATCAGCGTGCACGGCGGGACCGCTGTGATGAACCCCATCAGCGGTACCTACCGGTACCCGCCTTCCGGACCCGTGCTGCCCGAGGTGATGGACTTCCTCGCCGACCGCAAGGAAGCGGACGAGCTGTACATGGTCGTGGACGAAGAGCTCAAGATGATGGGCCGGATCTGTGAGCGCGGCGGTCGGGTGGTGGGCCCGTACCTCAAGGAGATGGCCCGGCTCGCCCACACGGAGTACTTCATCGAGGGCCGCACCGGCGCCGACCCCCGGGAGATCCTGCGCGAGACCATGTTCGCACCCACCGTCACGGGCTCTCCGCTGGAGAGTGCCTGCCAGGTCATTCGGCGGTACGAGGAACGTGGACGCGGCTACTACAGCGGTGTTCTCGCGCTGATCGGCCGGGACGGTGACGGCGGCCGTACCCTCGACTCCTCCATCCTGATCCGCACCGCCGACATCGACGCCGGCGGCCGGGTGCGGATCGGTGTCGGGGCCACCCTGGTCCGCCACTCCGACCCGCAGTCCGAGGTAGCAGAGACGCGGGCCAAGGCGGCCGGCCTCATCGCCGCCCTGGAGGCAGACGGGCCCACCCGCTTCGCCGCCCACCCCGACGTCCTCGGCGCGCTCGGCCGGCGCAACGAGACCATCTCCGGATTCTGGCTCGACGAGGACGCGCCCCGCACCCCGGAGCAGCAGGCACTCACCGGCCGCAAGGTCCTCGTGGTCGATGCGGAGGACACCTTCACCTCCATGATCGGTCACCAACTGCGGGCGCTGGGGCTGGAGGTGACGGTCAGCCGTCACGACGAGGCGTACCGCCTCACCGGTCACGACCTCGTCGTGATGGGCCCTGGACCGGGCGATCCGCGGGACCTCGGGCACCCCAAGATCGCCCATCTGCGGAGCGCCGTACGCAGGCTGCTCGACGACCGGCTGCCGTTCCTCGCGATCTGCCTCAGCCACCAGGTGCTCAGCCGGGAACTCGGGCTCGACCTGGTCCGCAGGGCCGTGCCCAACCAGGGAGTACAGCGCGACATCGACCTGTTCGGCAGGCGCGAACGCGTCGGCTTCTACAACACGTTCGCCGCCCACAGCGAGCAGGACCGTGCCGAGGCAGCCGGCGTGGGCCTGGTCGAGATCGCCCGCGACCCCGAGAACGGCGAGGTGCACGCGCTGCGTGGGGAGTACTTCGCGTCCATGCAGTTCCACCCCGAGTCGGTCCTCACCCAGAACGGAGTCCCGATCATCGCCGGCGTCGTCTCGGGTCTGCTGACCCCGGATCCGCTCGCCGTTCCGCAGGAGGCGAGGAACTCCTATCTGACGTACTCCCCGACTACCTGACGGGTTCGCCGGCCGTGCTTTGCCCGTGTGTTCCGACCCGGGAAACATCTGCTGCGCGGGGAGACCCGAACTCTCAAGGAAGGGTCACACAATGATCACTACGGGCACTGCACGGTCCGGCCGGCCGTCTTCCGGCACAGCGATCCTGGGCACAGGATCCTGCCTTCCGTCCCACGTCGTGAACAACACAGAGGTGGGGGCTAGGGCCGGGGTCACCGACTCCTGGATCCGCGGCAAGACGGGCATCCGCAACCGCCGCCGGGCCAAGCCCGACGAGGCCACCTCCGACCTGGCCGTGGTGGCCGGCCGGGCGGCGCTCGAGGCCGCCGGGGTCCGGGCTTCCGAGCTCGCACTCGTCATCGTCGCCACTTCGACACCGGACTACCCGCAGCCGCCCACCGCCTGTGTGGTCGCCGACGGACTCGGCGCGACCGCCGGCACCGCCGCGTTCGACGTCAACGCCGTCTGCAGCGGTTTCCTCTTCGCCCTCAACACCGCCGAGCAGATGCTCAAGGGTGCCGATTCCCGGTACGCGCTGGTCATCGGAGCGGACATCTACTCACGCATCCTCAACCCCGAGGACCGGCGCACCGCCGTCCTCTTCGGCGACGGCGCCGGCGCCGTGGTCATGGGTCCCGCACGCCAGGGACGCGGCCTCTTCGCCGGGCGGCTGGCCGGCTTCGCGGCCGACCGCGACCTGATCGAGGTGGCCGGCGGCGGCAGCCGGTTCCCGGCCACCGCGGAGACCCTCGCCGCGGGGCTTCAGTACTTCACCATGAACGGCCGCGGCGTCCGCGACTTCGTGAACACCAACGTCGTCCCGGCCATCTCCGCGTTCGTCGCGGACGCCGGCCACCGCGTCGAGGACCTGGCCCACTTCGTGCCGCACCAGGCCAACGGGCGGATGCTCGACGACATGTCGGCCGCACTCGGCATTCCGGAAGGACGTACGCGCGTCAGCTACGAGGAGTTCGGCAACACCGGAGCGGCTTCGGTCCCCGTCACCCTCGACCTGGCCGCGCGTTCCGGTGAGCTCGCCGACGGCGACCTCGTCCTGCTCGCCGCGTTCGGCGGCGGGATGGCGATGGGCCTGTCACTGCTCACGTGGCAGGGCCCACTGCACGCCCGCGTCCACTGATCCCGCGGCTCACGCACCGATCCCGCACCCACACCCCACCCCAACCCCCCTACACACAAGGAGACAGCGATGTTGGACGACATCATGGAGGAATACCTGCGCCGTATCGGCGCGACCCGGCCGGCCGAGGCGGACCTCGAAGGACTGCGGCACCTGATGGACCGCCACATCCTGTCGGTGCCGTTCGAGAACCTCGACTACCATCTGGACGAAGAGATCTTCATGGACGAGCGGGTCCTGGAGAAGATCGTCCGGAAGAACCGCGGCGGTGGCTGCTACGAACTGAACCCCGCCTTCTCTCACTTGCTGACGGCGCTCGGATACCAGGTCGAGATACTGCCGGGCCGGGTGCACCGCCCCGACGGCCTCGGCCCGTTCCTCGGCCACCTGGCGCTGCGCGTGTGGCTGGACGACGAGGCCTGGCTCGTCGACGTCGGCTTCGGCCGCAACAGCAGGCAGCCGCTGCGCCTCGGCTCCCGCGAGCCGCAGCAGGACCCCCACGGCACGTACCAGCTGTCCGACGCCGGCAACGGCACCGTCGACATCCACCTCGGTGGCAAGCCCCTCTACCAGGTCGACGAGCGCCCGGTGCGCGTCGCGGACTTCGCCCCCACCCTGTGGTGGTACCGCACCTCTCCCGAGTCGCCCTTCCTCCAGGGGCTGTTCTGCTCCATTCGTACCCCCGACGGCCTGGTCACCCTCAAGGGCAACACCCAGATGAGCCGGGTCGCGGGGGAGGAGCGCAGCAAGCAGACCCTCACCGACGACGCCGAGGTGTTCGCGGCGTACAAGAAGTACTTCGGCATCGGCCTGGACCGGCTGCCCAAGGAGCCCGGCCTCGGCGTCACCGCCGGCGTGCGGACGGAATGAGTGAGATGAGCGACAACGAATCCGGCGCGCCGGACGACTTCGACGTCCTTGTCGTCGGCGCGGGCCCCTCCGGCCTGCTGACCGCCGTCGAACTACTCCGCCGCGGCATCCGGGTGCGCGTCATCGATCGCAACCCGGAGCCGGCGACCACCCCGAAGGCACTGTCCGTCTGGCCGCGCGCCCTGGACATCCTGCGGGACGCGGGCCTGGGGGACGGCGTGCACCAGGAGTCCGTACAGATCAACCGGCTGAGCTACTTCTCCGAGCGCAAGCCGCTCGCCTCGTTCGCGCTGACCGAGGACACCGCCTGTCGGGTGCTGCCCCAGCACGACACCGAACGGCTGCTCACCCGGCGGCTGCACGAGCTGGGCGGCAAGGTCGAGCGGTCCGTGCGGCTGCTCGCCCTGGATGGTGTGGACTTCTCCGGTGACATCGAGGCCAGTGACGGTGTCACCGCGGTCGTGGAGGACGCAGAGGGCGTCGTGCAGCGCATCCCCGCGCCGTTCGTCGTCGGAGCGGACGGCGCCGGCAGCGCGGTCCGCGGGCAGCTCGGCATCGGCTTCGAGGGCAGCACGTACGAAATGGCGTTCGCTCTGATCGACGCCCGAATCGAGGGCGAACTCCCGCGGGACGAGTGCCTGTTCTACCAGGCACCCAGCGGCGCCCTGGTCATCGTGCCGATGCCGGACGGGATCCACCGCTTCCTGTCCGTCATGCCTCAGGGCAGGGGCGAGGTCACCCTCGGCATGATGCAGGAACTCGTCGACGAGCGCGGACCCCGCGGGGTGCGTCTGAGCGAGGCGGTCTGGCAGGCGGTGTTCCGGGTGCATGCCCGGCACGCGTCCCGTTTCCAGGCCGGCCGGGTCTTCCTGGTGGGCGACGCCGCGCATGTGCACAGCCCGGCCGGTGGCCAGGGCATGAACAACGGCCTCCAGGACGCCCAGAACCTGGGCTGGAAACTGGCCGCGGTCATCCGCGGCGAGTCCCCCGCCACGCTGCTGGACACCTACGGGGCCGAGCGCTCCGAGGCCACCCGGCAGATCGTCCGCGACACCGACCTGCAGACCCGGGCGTGGGTGGCCGACAGCCGCGCCAAGGTCTGGGCCAGAGATGCGGCGTTCGGCCTCTTCGAGCGCACCGGCGCGGTCACCCGGTTCTACACGCCGGTGATGGCCGGACGCAGACTCGCATATCCGCCGGTGCGCGAGAGCCAGCGGCCCTCCGGGCTCACCCGCTGCAAGCTGCGCGACAGAGTCCCCGGCGGCCTCAAGCCGGGCGCGGTCTTCCCGAGGCGGTACGCGGTCGCCCACGGCATCTCGGGACCGGCGGCCGACCCGCACGCCTGGACCCTGGTGCTGGTGCCGTCCGACGCGGCCTGGCTGACCGAGGCCGGACACGTCGTCCACCGGTACGGCGCGCGGGTACGCACCGTCGTCCTGAGGCGCCGCGAACTGCGCGCAGCGACCGGCTGCGGTGGGCCCGGGTACTACCTGGTGCGACCCGACGGGCATGTCGCCGCGCATGGTCACGCGGCCGATCTGGGGCTTCTGGAGACGGAGCTGAGGACCGTTCTGACGGGTCCGCGGCCCGCCACGGGCGACCCGCTGCAGCGCCTCGGAACCGCCGGAGAAACGAACCTGACACTTAATTCGGGCGGCGCTTCTGGTGGACATCCCGGACGCATAACGTCGACGACATGAAGCTGAGAGAGGGCGTCGAGTGGGCAGCGCACTGCTGTATCAACCTCTCCTGGGTCGCACCTGACAAGGCGGTCACGGCAGCCCGGCTCGCCGCGTTCTACGAGTTGCCCACCGCCTATCTGAACAAGCAGCTGAACGCTCTGGGACGAGCTGGCATCGTCTCGTCCCAATCCGGCCCGCGAGGCGGTTTCCGTCTCGGCCGCGGGCCGGACCAGATCTCCCTGATGGACGTGGCAGCGGCCATCGACGGCTCCGCGCAGGCGTTCCTGTGCACCGGCATCCGCCACCGGGGTCCGGCCGGTGAACTCGCCGTGCCGGCAGAGCACCGCACCCGGTGCACGGTCGCCAGGGCCTTCTCCCTGGCGGACCTGGCCTGGCGGCGGCAGCTCGCCGCCAGGACCGTGGCCGACCTCGCGGCCGAGGTTCGGCGGGCCAACCCCGCCGCCTCCGACTACGTACGCCACTGGTTCGACCGGAACTGACCACGTCCGGAACGACCGCGGGCCCGCTCAAGGGGCCGCCCCCCGTTTCCCATCCCGCATGGAAAGGCACAGTCATGCCGTCTTCGGCCACAGGAGCCGTCACCGAGGCGCCGCGTCGCCGGCCGGGTCTCCTCCTGGCGCTGCTGGCATTCGCCCAGCTCATCATCTCCATCGACTACAACATCGTGTACGTCGCCCTGCCGGAGATCGGCTCCGATCTCGGGTTCTCCGCCCAGAACCTGCAGTGGGTGATCAGTGCATACGCGGTCGCCTTCGGTGGATTCCTGCTCCTCGGCGGACGTGCGTGCGACCTGTGGGGCCCGCGCCGGATGTTCATCCTCGGCCTGTCCCTGTACGGCGTCTCCTCGCTCGTCGGAGGCCTCGCGACCTCGCCCGAAATGCTCATCGCCGCCCGAGCGGTGCAGGGCATCGGCGGCGCCTTCCTCTTCCCGGCCACGCTGACGCTGGTCTCCACCAAGTTCGCCGAGGGGAAGGAGCGCAACCGCGCCTTCGCCGTCTGGGGGACCGCCGGTGGCTCCGGCATGATCGTGGGCTCGCTGCTCGGCGGCGTGCTCACCGAGGCCTTCGGCTGGGAGTCGGTGTTCTTCGTGAACGTCCCGCTGGCCCTCGTCGCGATCCTGTTCGCCGTTCCGCTGATCGCGCCGGACGTCCTCGGCGAGGTTCGTCGGCGCTTCGACCTGGCCGGCGCGCTCACCGCCACGATCGGTACCACCGCCGTCGTCTTCGCCCTGGTCCAGGGCCCCGAGTCGGGCTGGGCTTCCTCGACCGTCCTGGGCGCCCTGGCCGTCGGTGCGGTTCTGCTGGTCTCGTTCTTCGTCATCGAGCAGCGCAGCAGTGACCCGCTGATGCCGATGCGCCTGCTCCGCAACCGCAATCTGAGCACCGGCAGCGCCGTGACCTTCCTCTACATGGCCACGTTCGGGACCCTGCTCTACTTCCTCACCGTCTACTTCCAGGGCGTGCAGGGTTACAGTGCCTTGGAGACCGGCCTCGCCTTCCTGGTCCCGATGGTCGCCATCGCCGTCGGCGCCCAGACCGCGGGCCGTCTGGCCACCAGGTACGGCATCCGCGCGATCATGATCGCCAGCCTGGTCGTCGGCCTGGTCGGCACGGTGATCGTGGGTCTGACCCTCGCCACCGACACCTCCTACCCGGCACTCGTCCCCGGCATGATCGTGATGGGCATCGGCCAGGGCGCCGGCTACACCCTGATGTTCGGTGCCGCCACCGTCGGCGTCGACCCGATGGAGCAGGGCATCGCCTCCGGCACCGCCTCCACCACCCAGCAGATCGGTGGCGCCGTCGGCCTCGCCGTCCTGGTGGCCGTCGCCAACTCGGGCCTGGAGGGTCTGAGCGGCGGGGCGCTCACCACCGCCACCACCGACGGCCTGCGCACCGCGGTCTTCCTCGCCGCGGCGGGTATCGGCCTGACCGCCCTGGTCTCCCTCGGCCTCTCCAAGCCGGAGAGGAAGACCGCCAACTCGGCTCCGAAGGCCACCCCGGCCGCCGACGAGCCGCAGACCGTCCAGGTCTGACCCGCCGTCCGGAGCGCTCGTCGCCGGTCCTCGGCCCGCGCCCGGATGCAGCCCCCGCACCCATGTCCCCCGTGGTGCGGGGGTTCTGCGGTTCCGGGAACACCCCGGGCGGGTGCGGCGACCTGACGGATGACGGTGTCCCGGGTTGTCGCCCCGCCCCGCCCGCCAAGAGGATCGTTGTATGCCGAACTCAAAGGTCCTCGAGGCGACTTCGAAGACGGCACCGCTCGCCGCGACCGTGGCGACGGTGTCCCTGATGGGCGTGCTCGTGGTCGGGCAGATGTATGTGACCATCCCGCTGATGCCGCAGATCGCGGACGCGTGGCAGGTCCCGACCGCGTCGGCCGCCCTGTCCACCACCGCCTTCGCCCTCGCCCACGCCGTGGGCTCGCTCGTCAGCGGGCCGCTCTCCAACCGCTGGGGGCGGCGCACCGTGATGGTCGCCAACGTCCTCGCGATGGCCGTCGTCACGGCCCTGGTGCCGCTCGTCTCGGACCTGAGTACCGGCGTCGCCCTTCGCGCCCTCCAGGGGCTGTTCGCCGGCTCCTTCATCCCGATGGCGTACGCGTACGTCCACGCCCGCGTCGCGAAGGAGAGCGTGCCGCTCGCCCTGACCGTGGTCTCCGCCTGCATGGGCGCCACCGTGGTACTCGGCCAGGTCGAGGCGCAGCTCCTGGAGTCGCTGCTCGGCTGGACCTCGGTGTTCTGGGTGACTGTGCCGCTGCTGCTGGCGGGTGCCGCCGTCACCTGGCGGGTGCTGCTCCCCGACCCGCCGTTCGTGCCCGCCGTCGCGCGGCCCGCCGCCGGCCGCGGCGCCACCCGAGGCGCGCTGTCGGGCCGCGTCGTGCCGCTTTACCTGGTCATCCTCGTCGGTGCGGGCGCCCTCACCGCGCTCTACACCGGCGTGGAGCTCTACGGGCCGCCGGAGGTGGCGGACAGCGGGGCCGCGATGCTCGCGCTGCGTGCCAGCGCCCTGCCGGCGCTGGTCATCGCAGTCCTGCTCGCGCCCGCGCTCGGTCGCTTCAGGGCCCCGCACCGTGCGTTCGGCGCGCTCGCCGTCACCGGCGCCGCGATGCTCGCCGTCGGCTACGGCGGGGGCGACGCGGTGCTGCTGGGTGGCGCCCTGTTCGTCTTCATGCTGGGCTTCTCCACGCTCGGACCTGCCCTCATCCAGGCCGTCGGCAGCCAGGCCGGGGCCGCGCAGACCACCGCCATCGCCCTGTACGGCTTCACGCTGAACGTGGGGGCCGGTGCGGGCGCCCAACTCCCGGGACTCCTGGACGGGTTCGGGCAGCTCGCGCTGGCCCTGGCGGTGGCTCTCGCAGTCGCCGCCTTCGGGGTCGGCCTCGCCGTGCGGGCCGCCCGCAGGACTTGACGTACTGCCGGGCACGTCGTTGCGACGGTCCGGCCCGCCGCAACACCATTCGTTGCGTCCTCATCGTCCGCACCCTCCGTATGCTCAGGGAGCCCTTGACCATGACCAATGTCGCCGTCATCTACTACTCCTCGACCGGCTCGACCCACCGGCTCGCCGAGGCCGCCGCCGAGGCGGCCGCCAAGGAAGGCGCCGAGGTCCGCCTGCGCCGGGTCGCGGAGTTCGCCGCCACCGGCCGGGCCGGTTCGAAGGAACACGCCGCGGCCACCGCGGACATACCCGAGGCAAGCCTGGACGACCTGGAGTGGGCGGACGCCATCCTGCTCGGCTCGCCGGTGCACTTCGGCCTGGCCGCACCGCAGCTGATGCAGTTCATCAACACCACCTCGGCGCTCTCCATCCCCGGGAAGCTGCTCAACAAGGCCGTCTCCGCCTTCGCCTCCGGCTCCGCCGAGCACGGCGGTCAGGTGACCACGATCCTCGCGCTGCACAACGCGATCTGCCACTGGGGATCGGTCATCGTGGCAACCGGCTCCACCGATGCCGTCCTCTACGAGAAGAACAACGGCAACCCCTACGGCGCCGGCACCGTCGCGGGCAACCGCCCCGGGTTCGTCCATGAGGAGAACATCGGCGCCATCGCCTACCAGACCCGCCGCACGATCGAGGTCGCCGCGGCGCTCAACACGTCCGCCACCGTGTCCGTCCCGGTCCCCGTCCCCTCCGCCGGCTGAGGCCGGACTCGGAAGGACCGACGCGAAGTGGGACGGGAAGTGGGAAGGCAAGCGGGAAGGCGAGTGGGAAGGAAGGTGAGTGCGTCGTGATCGGCGAGAGCTTGGTGGACGCCTATCTGGAACGCATCGGGGCCGAGCGCCCCGAGCGGGCCGATTCGGCGGCACTGCGGCGGCTGCAGGAACGCCACGTTCTCTCGGTGCCGTTCGAGAACCTGGACTACCACTTCGACCAGGACACGGACATCGTCATGGACGAGCGGGTCCTGGACAAGATCGTGCACCGGCGCCGTGGCGGTGGCTGCTACGAGATCAATCCGGCACTCGGACTCCTCCTCGAAGCCCTGGGGTACACCGTGCGCATCCTGCCCGCGCAGGTCCACCGGCCCGACGGCCTCGGCTCGCGCCAGGGGCATCTGGTGCTCCGCGTCGACCTGCCCGACGGCTCCTCCTGGCTCGTGGACGCCGGGTTCCGCCGCAACAGCCGGCGGCCGCTGCGGATCGGCCTCGCCGGGCCGCAGCAGGATCCGCACGGCAGCTATGAGCTGACCGAGACCGCCGGAGGACTTCAGCTCGCCCTGGACGGAACGCCGCTGTACCTGGTGGACCCCAGGCCGTGCCGGATCGAGGACTTCGGCCCCACCCTGTGGTGGTTCCGGACCTTCCCGGGTTCCCCGTTCCGCCAGGACCTGTTCTGCTCGCTGCCCACGCTCGAGGGCCGCGTCACGCTCAAGGGCAACGTGCTGACCCGCACCGAGCGCGGCGAGCGCACGCGGCAGGTGCTGGCGGACGGCGCCGCCGTCCTGGCCGCGTACGAGAAGTACTTCGGCTTCCGTCTCGACCGGTTGCCCACACCGCCGGTACTGCCGGAGGGCAGCACCGGCGTCCAACTCGACTGACACCCCGCTTGACCGACGTGCGGCTCCACCGATCCACCGCATGACGGGGCAATCGCACCACCCACCCACCGCACGACGGAGCAACCGCACGTACCGCGAAGCCTGACTCCGGCCCCGCCCCGCGCAGCGACGGGGACGGAAGGGCGCTCTGCCGTCCTCCGACCGATCTCTTCACACAGGAGCGAGAATGGCTGTCAGCGATCCGGCACGACTACCTGAAGTCTTCGTGGAAGCCTTCAACGCCAAGGATCTTGACGCGATCGACCGGCTCTTCGAGCCCGAGGCGGTACGCGTGCTCACCCCCGGCGTCGTCGTGACCGGCGACGGACGCCGCCAGGCCACCAGCAGCTTTCTGAGCCTCGGCGTCCCCATAGACATCTCGGTCCGGCACACCTACGTCTACGACGACATCGCCCTGGTGATAGGCGACTTCGTCATCGACGGCACCAATCCGGACGGTGAGCGGGTGCACATCGAGGGGACGGCCACCGATGTGGCGCGGCGTGGCTCCGACGGGCTGTGGCGCTACGTCATCGACAACCCGCCCGGCGTCGAGCACGGCTGACTTGACGGATTACTCGCATTCTCCTGCCGGGTGCCGCTATCCACGACAGGATATGTCGTCGATACAGTAGCCAGAAGGTGTTGAGTTCGCAGCCGGCTTCGGCGCGAGCACCCCAGCAAAGGAGCAGCACGCTCATGACCAAGGTCGCCATCGTTTACTACTCGGCCACCGGCAATATTCACAAGATGGCCGTCGCGGCGGCGGAGGCGGCCGACAAGGCCGGCGCCGAGGTGCGCCTTCGCCGGGTCGCCGAGATCACCGATGAGCCGCTCGCGCCCAACTACCAAGAATGGTCCCAGGCGAACACCGAGCACGTCAGCGCGAGCCGGGACGTCGAGGTGGCCACGATCGACGACCTGGACTGGGCCGACGCGGTCGTCTGGGGCACCCCGGGCCGGTACGGCCTGCTCGCGGGACCGCTCAAGCACTTCATCGACCAGACCTTCGAGCTGCACGCCCGGCGCGGCCTGATGAACAAGGCGATGTCCGTGTTCACGTCGACGGGTACCCCGCACGGCGGCCAGGAGTCCACCGTCCTGTCCCTCAGCAACGTCTTCTACCACTGGGGCGCCATCATCGTGCCGCCCGGCGTGACCGACGACATCCTGCTGACGCCGAGCAACGGCAATCCGTACGGGGTGAGCGCCACCTCCGGACTGCAGGCCATTCCCGGTCACCTGGCGCAGAACGTCACGGACGACAACCTCGCCGCCGTCGGCTACCAGACCGTGCGGACCCTCGAGGTGGCCGAGGCCCTGCGAACGGGCCTGCGAAAGGCGTGAAGGAACCCCCTCGCGCAATTCCCGGAAGGCCGGACCGCAGCACGGCGGTCCGGCCTTCCCGCTGTGTGCCTTTCGGCCGTTCGGACCGAGCTGACGCATTACCGGGTCACGACTTCTTCGTGCCTGCGCCGCGTGGCAATTTAATAGGGAGCGATGCCTGAGTTCGCGAGTCGACTTCAAGATGGGGAAGAAATCCTGATGTTCAAGGTTCCGCAGAGCAAGAAGTTCCTGTACCTCGGGGTGATGTCCGACCGTGCCGCCGTGAAGCACGGCAACACCCCGATCACTCTTGACCACGACATGGAGGCATTCCCCGAGGCCGGCCGCAAGCTGACCGTCAGGGAGTTCGCCGGCCATGTCGCGGAGACCGCCAACCGGCTCTGGGCCGCAGGGGTGCGGCCCAGCGAGCATGTCGCCATCTACAAGACCTCCAACTTCGACATCACCGTCCTCGCCTGCGCCGTCGCCCGGATCGGCGCGGTGCCGGTGATGCTCTCGCCCCATCTGGACGGCCCCACCATCGACAAGCTCTTGCAGCGGCTCCAGGGCTCCACGCTCCTCACCGACGAGGCCAAGCTGTCCGGTGAGCTGGCCGACTCGCCACTCGCGGAGCTGACGACGCGGGTCCTCACGGCGGTGGGGTCGTACCCCGGCGCCGTCCCGCTCGCCGACTTCGCCGGGGCGCCGGAGCGGCAACCGGTGTTGCTCGCCCCGGACCAGCCGGCACTGATGACGCACACCTCCGGCACCACCGGCATCCCGAAGCTGGTGGTCCACTCGGCGCGTTCGCTCGGTGCCCGCGGCAACTGGCAGAACAAGGTCGTCCGGTTGATCCGCAAGCGCGAGACCGTCGCCATGCACGTGTCCTACGTGCACTCGCGCATGTATCTCGGTCTGGCTGTACTGCAGTTGCGCGGTATGCCCATGGTGTTCATGAACGACGCCTCTCCGGCACATGTGGCCGACGTCCTCGTCAAGCACCGGCCAGGCGTTCTGGAGACCCACCCCAACTCGTTCCTGGAGTGGGAGGCGATGCTCGACGACCCCCGCCGGCCCATCTCCAACGTCAAGTACTTCAACAGCACCTTCGACGCGATCCACCCCAGCACCATGCACAAGTTCCTGCACGCGACCGACCGGGACCACCCCGTCTTCCTGCAGGTGTACGGACAGAGCGAGTGCGGTCCGCTGGCGGCCCGTACGTACCGCCGCCGAAACGCCCTGAAGGCCGACGGCCGCTGCCAGGGCTATCCGACACCCGGCATGACCAAGTACCGGCTGGTGAGCCGGGACGGGAAGCCGCCGACCAAGGAGTCGCCCGGCTACATCGACGTCTCCACGGCAGGCCGTGCGCTGACGTACTTCGGCGAGCAGGAGCGCTTCGACAAGCAGGTCATCGGCGAGTGGTGGCGCGGCGGCGACGTCGGGTACCGCACCAAGTGGGGCTGTCTGCACCTGCTGGACCGCGAGGTCGACGTCATCCCCGGCATCGACTCCACGCTCGAGGTCGAGGACGCGGTGCTGCACAGGCTGGAGGAACTGACCGAGCTGGTCATCGTGCCCGGGCCGGACCAGGAGGCCGTTCCGGTCGTCTGCACCCGTGACGACAGGCCCCTCGACCCGGCCCGCTGGGCCGCGGCCGTCGCCGACCAGCCGCCGCTGGCCGAGCCGCTCCAGCGCACCCTCGCCGAGCTGCCGCGCACCGCGACCGCGAAGATCAAGCGGCTCGAACTGGTCCGCCTGCTGGCCGAGTCCATCAGGGCGGAGCGGGACGCCGTGCAGGAGCCGCAGGTGTCCCGCTAGCGGCGGAGGGCATCGGCGAAGGCACCGGTTGCCCGCCGGACGCCGGACACGCGTCGCACCGCGAGAGCGTGTCCGGCCTCCGGCGGGCCTGCGCCGCGTGGTCCGCAGGTCCCCACCTGCCGGCTCATCGAAGTCTTCGATGACGATTGAAAACCTGCAAGCGGGTTTGTTTGACTGTTGGTCAAGCAAATGATCCGCTGTGGAGCCGTGAATGGGGACTGGAATGTCGAGCGAGCGTATCCGTGTGGCCGTAATCCTGGCGAGCGTCCGAAAAGGGCGCTTCGGCCCGACGATCGCCAACTGGTTCATCAGTACCGCCGCCCAGCGCGATGACGTCGAGACCGACCTGATCGACCTGGCGGACTTCCCGCTGCCGACCGCCCTCACCGACGAGCCGACCCCCGAGGTCGCCGAGATGCACCGCGCGTTCTCAGCGCGGCTCGCCGAGGCCGACGGATTCGTCATCGTGACCCCGGAGTACAACCACAGCTTCCCGGCATCGCTGAAGGTGGCCGCGGACTGGACACAGATGGAGTGGCACGCGAAGCCGGTCGGCTTCGTCGGCTACGGCGGCCTGGCCGGCGGTCTGCGCGCGGTCCAGCAGCTCAAGCACATCTTCACCGAGCTGCACGCGGTCCCGGTGCGCGACGCCGTCAGCTTCCACGGCCCGTGGGGACAGTTCGACGAGAACGGCGCGCTGATCGACCCGACCGACGCCGAGGCGGCGGCGAAGGTGCTGTGGGACAAGCTCAGCTGGTGGGCGACGGCCACCAAGGAGGCCAAGGCGCGCCGCCCCTACGACGGCTGACCCGCCTCGAGAACGCGGGTCCGCCCTCCCTGTCCGTCCCCCCGGACGCGTGGACCCGACAGCCTGCCGGGCGCCCCTTCCCCCCAGGGCGCCCGGCAGGCTCCCCATACCGGTCGTGCCGTTCGGCGTGTCCTGAGTCAGCGATGCGCCTCGGTGAGCAACCGCTCCGGTGCCATCGGAAGTTCCCGGCCGAGCAGGGCCCGTAGCGCCGGGTAGGCGCGCGCGTCTCCCGCGAGGACACCGCCGAGCAGGGTTCGGCCGTCCGCTGCGAGGACCACCTTGGCGTAGCTGCCCGCGCCGTGGTCGTCCCGGATGAACTCCAGCGCCCCCTCGGAACGGGCATGGGCGTCACCGAACCCGGCGACGTCCACTCCCAGGAGTTTCAGCCTGGCCGAGGTGTCGGCGCCGGTGAGGGCGGGGCCCGCGCCGTGGAGCAGCCGGCGTGCGACGCTCTCGGCCATCCGGTAGCCGGGTGCGGCCAGGCCGACGCAGCGCCCGGCCACTGCGGCGCACTCGCCGATCGCCCAGATGCGCTCGTCCGCGGTGCGGCAGTGCTCGTCCACCAGGAAGCCGCCGCGCTCGCCCCGTGCGAGACCGAGGGGGGCGGCGAGGTCGTCTCGGGGCCGAACACCCGCCGAGAAGACCACGAGCGGGGTGTCCAGTGCGGTGCCGTCGTCGAGGGCCACCCCGTGCACCCGCCCGTCCGGCCCTGGTTCGACCGTGCGCAGGGTCCGGCCGCAGTGCACCCGTACCCCGAGTTGCCCGATCAGCCGGGCGAGGACCCGGCCGCCGCCGGCGTCGATCTGCTGGGACATCAGCCAAGGCGCCAGTTCCACGACATGGGTCCGCATCCCGAGCCGCCGAAGGCCGCCCACGGCCTCCAGGCCGAGCAGACCGCCGCCGACCACCACGGCGGGACGGCCGGGGACGGCCGCGGCGCGGATGGCCTCGACATCCTCCACCGTCCGGTAAACGAAGCATCCGGGCAGGTCGTGTCCTGGCACGGGCGGCACGAACGGCCGCGAACCGGTGGCCAGGACCAGCGCGTCGTATCCGACCCGGGACCCGTCCGCACAGCTGACGGTGCGCGCGCGCCGGTCGGCACCGGTCACGGGCGTGCCCAGTCGCAGCTCGAGCCGCGGGTCACCGAGAAACCCCGGTGTCGCCAGACCGAGCTGGTCAGCGGTGCGCCCGCCCAGCAGCGACGAGAGCGCGACCCGGTCGTACGCAGGCCGCGGCTCCTCGCCGAGCACCACGATCCGCCAGCGTTCCTGCGCGGGGTCCCTCAGCATCTCCTCGGCGAGTCGATGCCCGGCCATTCCGTGACCGACGACAACGAGCGTGCGGGTCATGGAGGTGTGCTCCCTTGTCTCTTGTCGTCCGCGCGGCTCTCGTCAACGGCGCGGCTCTGGTCGTGGGCGCGCCTGCCGAGGGTCGCGCACAGCGCGCGGACCACCGGGGCGCAGCTTCCGCAGCCCGTGGTCGCGCGGGTGGCGCCGGCGAGCGCGGTGACATCGTGCGCCCCCTGGTGAAACGCGTCGGTGAGGTCCTTGCCGGTGACGTTGTTGCAGTGGCAGACCACGAGGTGCTCCGGTGGCTCGGCGCCGCCGGCGTACCCGTCGTCCCTGCCGAGCAGCAGCGCCAACCGGTCGGGAGGCAGCGGATCGTCCCGGTCGTAGAGCTGGCTCACGGCGGCGACGGCGGGGGAGAGGCCCAGCAGCACCGCGTGGCTGACCCGGCCGCCGCGCAGGATCAGCCGGGCGTAGCGGCAGCCCGCCCGGTCGACGAAGGACACCGTCTCGTCGAAGGGCACTGCCCCGTCCGCGGCGCCCTCGGGGCTGCCGAGAACCAGGACGTCCGTGCCGGGGCTGCGCAGACGCAGCGACCGTCCGCCGGGGCGGTAGGGGGCGGACGGGCCCTCGGTGAGGATCCGGGCCAGGGCGTCCGCCTGCTCCCAGGCGTGTGTGAGGGAGCCGTGCGGCGCTCCGGGGAAGGACACGCAGTCGCCGATCGCGTGGACGAACGGGTCGTCGGTCCGCAGCAGCCCGTCCACCAGGACGCCTCCGCGGACCGTCAGCCCGCAGGACGCGGCCAGTTCCGTGTCGGGGGTGGTGCCGGTGCACAGCAGCAGGGTCGAGGCCCCGAGGATCTGCCCGTCGTCGAGCAGCAGCTTGCCGGGGAGGTACTGGACAGCGCTGCGCCCCAGGTGGACGAGGACACCACGAGAGGTCAGCCGCTCGGTGAGCATGGCGCCGGCCGTGGCGTCGAGATGGTCGTCCAGGGGATGTGCGGACGGATGCACAAGAGCCGTCTCATGGCCGGCACGGCGCAGCGCCAGGGCCGCCTCGACGCCCAGCACCCCGCCCCCCAGCACCACCACGGGACCTTCCACGGGGGGACCGCAGTCGGCCGCGGTGCGGACCGTGCGCACCCCTTCGGACAGGGCACCGGACGCGGTGCGCACTCCGGGCACCTCCGGGATGCGGGGGCGGGCACCGGTGGCCAGCACCAGGGTGTCGTAGGGGAGGCGGCAGCCGTCGTCGGTGTGCGCCACCCGGTGCGCGCGGTCGACCGAAGTGATCCGGGTGCCCGTCACCACCCGTACGTCGTCCGGCAGCGCCGGCAGCGTCAGCTGCCGGGGCCGCAGGGCCCCGTCGAGGACCGAGCCGAGCAGCGCACGGTTGTACGCCGGTGCCGGCTCCGCGCCTACCAGGGTCAGGGCACCGCGGTGGCCGCGCCGGCGCAGCTGCCGGGCGAGACGGTGGGCGGCCGGGCCGTTGCCGGCGACGACGATGGTCCTCATGGTGCCTCACCTCCGGTGGCGTCTGAGGCGACCGAGGGCGTGACGGCGACCGCGGTCACCTTGAACTCCGGCATCCTGCTGCGGGGATCGAGCGCGGAACCGGTGAGCAGGTTGGCCGTGCCCTGCCCTGGAAAGTGGAAGGGCAGGAACACCGTGTCGGCGCGCAGCGCCCGGGACAGCCGCACCCGCGCCTCGACGCTGCCGTGGGCCGAACGCACCACGGCCGGTTCGCCGTCGGCGAGCCCGTACCGCAGAGCGGTGTCGGGGTGCACCTCGACGAAGGGGTCGGGCGCGGCGGCCAGCAGGGCTGGCACGCGCCGGGTCTGCGCGCCCGACTGGTAGTGGGCGAGCAGCCGGCCGGTCGTCGCGAGCAGTGGGAACGTGGCGTCCGGGACGGCGGCGGAGGGCCGGTGGTCCACCGACGCGAACCGCGCCCGCCCGTCCGGATGCGCGAAGCGGTCGAGGAAGAGCCGCGGCGTGCCCGGGTGCGCCTCGTCGCCCTCCGGGCACGGCCAGTGCAGGACCTCGCCCGCGTCCAGCCGGTCGTAGCTGATGCCGGAGTAGTCGGCCCGGCCGCCGGCCGAGGCGCGGCGCAGCTCGGCGAATACCTCCCGGGGCGCGGTGGGGAACCGGTGCGCGGGCTGGCCCAGACGCACGGCGAGGCCCTGCAGCACCTCCAGGTCGGTCCGTACCCCCTGCGGGGGTCTGAGCAGGGGGCGGCGGCGCAGCACCCGGCCCTCCAGATTGGTCATCGTTCCTTCCTCCTCGGCCCACTGCGCGACCGGCAGCACCACATCGGCGAGCGCCGCGGTCTCGGAGGGCACGAAGTCCGCGACCAGCAGCAGATCGAGGGCGGAGAGCCGGTCCGCGACGTGCGCGGCGCGGGGCGCGGAGACCACGGGATTGGACCCGAACACCAGGAGCGCCCGGGGCCCTTGCGCGGTGCCGAGCGCGTCGAGGAGTTCAAAGGCGCTGCGTCCCGGCCCGGGCAGTGCGGCGGCGTCCACTCCCCAGACCCCGGCCACATGCGCCCGGGCATCGGGGTCGCTGATCATTCGGTAGCCGGGCAGTTGGTCGGCCTTCTGGCCGTGCTCGCGGCCACCCTGGCCGTTGCCCTGGCCGGTGAGGGTGCCGTAGCCGCTGCCGATCCGGCCCGGAAGGCCGAGTGCGAGCGCCAGGTTGACGAAGGCCGCGGCGGTGTCGGAGCCCTTGCTGTGCTGCTCGGCGCCGCGCCCGGTCAGTACGTACGCCCGCGGCGCCTCGGCCAGCAGCCGCACCGCCTCGCGCTGGTCCGAGGCGGGCACCCCGGTGATCCGCTCGACCCGTTCCGGCCACCACGCCACCGCCTGCTGCCAGGCATCTTCGAAGCCGGCGGTCCGCTCCTCGACGTATTCCTCGTCGAGTTGTCCCTCGGTGACCGCGAGGTGCAGCAGGCCCAGGGCCAGGGCGAGGTCGGTGCCGGGCGCGGGCCGCAGGTGCAGCGCGGCGCGCTCGGCGGTCCGGGTGGCCCGCGGATCGACCACGATCAGCTGCGGTCGCTCCAGATGGCGCATCAGCGGAGGCATGGTCTCGGCCGGATTGGATCCGGCGAGCAGGACGACGTCCGCCTCGCCCAGGTCGCTTACGGGAAAAGGCAGTCCGCGGTCAAGGCCGAAGGCCGCGTTCGCGGCCGCGGCGGCCGAGGACATGCAGAAGCGGCCGTTGTAGTCGATCTGGCTGGTGGCGAGGGCCACCCTGGCGAACTTGCCCAGTGCGTAGGCCTTTTCGTTGGTCAGACCGCCGCTGCCGAACACGCCGACCGCGTCGGCACCGTGCCGGGCGCGCAGCTCGCGCAGGCGGTCGGCCACCAGGTCGAGGGCGTCGTCCCAGTCCGTCGGCGTCAGCTCGCCGTCCGGGCCGCGCACCATCGGGGTGCGCAGCCGGTCGGGGGCCCGCAGTACCTCGGGCGCCGTCCAGCCCTTCTGGCACAACCCGCCCCGGTTGACGGGGAACACGGGGTCCGGGCGTACGGTCGCCGAGGGCGCGTCGGCGCCGGAGAGCAGTGTGGCGCACTGCAGCGCGCAGTACGGGCAGTGGGTCATCGCCGTCGGAGTGGACTCCTCAGTGGACACGGAGGGCCTCCTTGCGCGGCGCGACGGCCGGCGACCGGGTCAGGCCGTCCCGGAGGTACACCGTCCGGAGCACTACCGCGCACACCGCGTAGAAGGCGAGGAAGGCGTAGAACGCGGGTTCACCGGTGCCGAGGGAGCCGTACGCGGACCGGAACGCCAGGTTGATGGCGACCCCGCCGAGCGCGCCCACCGCTCCGGCGATGCCGATCACCGCGCCGGAGAGCCGGCGGGCCCTCGCGAAGGCCTCGGCGGCGTCCCGGCCCGAGGTGACCGCGTTCTCCGCCTGCCGGGCGAACACCGAGGGGATCATCTTGTACGTCGAGCCGTTGCCGATGCCGCTCATCACGAACAGGACGCTGAACCCCGCCACGAACAGCGGGAACGAGGCCGCGTGGGTCGCCCAGAGGAGTACCACGATGCTCGCGGCCATGCCGGCGAAGCTCCACAGGGTGACCCTCGCGCCACCGCACCGGTCGGCGAGGCGGCCGCCGAACGGACGTGTCACCGAGCCCAGGAGCGGACCGAGGAAGGTGAACGAGGCGGCCTCCAGCGGTGTGGACCCGAACTGGGACTGCAGGACCAGCCCGAAGGCGAAGCCGAAGCCGATGAACGATCCGAAGGTGCCCACGTAGAGCAGGGAGATCCACCATGTGTGGAGGTCGCGGGCCGCCTCCCGCTGAGCGCCGCGCTCGGTGCGCACCATCGCGACGTTGTCCATCCGCAGGGTCGCGAGCAGCGATGCCAGGACGATCAGGGGCAGATAGAAACCGGCGACGTACGCCGGGTGGGTGTCGCCGACCGTGGAGATCACCAGCAGGCCGAGCAACTGCACGACCGCGACCCCGAGGTTGCCGGCGCCCGCGTTCAGGCCGAGGGCCCAGCCCTGGTGCCGCTGCGGGTAGAAGGCGGTGATGTTCCGCATCGACGAGGCGAAGTTGCCGCCGCCGAGACCGGCGCTCGCGCCGATCAGCAGGAAGATCCACAACGGGGTGCCCGGGCGCTGCACGAAGTACGTCGTGAGCGAGGCGGGCACCAGGAGCACGGCCGTGGAGAACACCGTCCAGTTGCGCCCGCCGAAACGGGTCACCGCATAGCTGTACGGCAACCGGAGCAGCGCGCCGACCAGCACCGGAACGACCACGAGCAGGAACTTCTCGTCGGCCGCGAAACCGAGGCCGATCTCGTCCGACAGGAACAGCGCCAGGACCGACCACATGCTCCATACCGAGAAGCCGATGTGCTCGGAGAGAACGGAGAGCACCAGGTTGCGGCGGGCGATCCGCTTGCCGGTGCGCTCCCACTTTTCCTCGTTCTCCGGATCCCAGCCCTCGATCCATCGTCCGGAGACACGTCCGGTGGTCATCTTCTCCTCGGCTTTCCACGCGGCTTCCACGCGTATTTCCACGATTGGGGAGCCCGCCCCCGCGCGTGCCGACGCACCGGGGCGGGACGGAAGGGCGTCATGCGCGCAGGGCGCGGTCCACCAGGGCGGAGGCTGCGCCGGTGTACCCGGCGGGATCGCAGAGCGCGGCGAGTCCGTCGCCGGTGATCCCCTCCGGCAGGTCGGGCAGCGCCCGGAGCACCTCGGCCAGCGGCCGGCCGGTGCGGGTGGCCGTCGCGGTGGCGTCGGTCAGGAGCCGCTTGGCCGGCGCCTTGCCGATCAGCGGGGCGAGTACGGCCGCGATCCGCTCCGACACCACCTGGCTGCCGGTCAGGCCGAGGTTCTCGCGCATTCGCCTGGGCCGCACCTCCAGGCCCGCGGTGAGCTCCACGGCCGTGTGGGCAGCGCCGCCGGTCAGCCGCAGACACTCCCGCAGCAGTTGCCACTCGGCGTGCCAGGCACCCGCGGAGCGCTCGTCCTCGGAGACCAGGCACTGCGTCAAGCCGGATGCGATAACCGGGACTTGGAGCGCGGCGCTGCGCACCAGCGTGGCCAGCACCGGGTTGCGCTTGTGCGGCATCGCCGACGAGCTGCCCCGCCCCGCCGCACCGGGCTCGGCGATCTCCCCCACCTCGGTCCTGGCCAGCGACTGCACATCGACGGCGATCTTGCCCAGCGCACCGGCCGTGAAGCCGAGCGCGGCCGCCAGATCGGCCATCGGCGTACGCAGCGCGTGCCAGGGCAGCACCGGAGGGGTCAGACCCGTCTCCTTGGCGAACGCGTCCACCAGACGGTCCAGATACGCGCCGGGCTCGGGTCGGAGCCCTCCTGCGCCGATCGCCGCGTACTCCAGATAGCCGGCGAGCGTGCCGGCCGCCCCGCCGAGGGAGACGGGCAGTCCGTCCGACTGCACCCGGCCCAGACGCCGCTCCGCGTCCAGCAGCAGCTGGCGCCAGCTCACCGCCCGCAGGCCGAAGGTGGTGGGCACGGCGTGCAGCCCGAGCGTACGGCTCACCGCCGGGGTGTCCCGGTGCTCGGCGGCGAGCGTGCCCAACGCGGCGGCCGCCGACCGCAGGTCGGCACGGATGATCCCCAGCGCCCGGTCGGCGACCAGCATCGCGCCGGTGTCGAGGATGTCCTGGCTGGTCGAGCCGCGGTGCACGTACTCGGCGGCTGCCGGGTCGTCGGCCGCCACCACCGCGGTCAGGGCCTGTACCAGACCGACCACCGGATTCGCTGTTTCCCGGGCGGCGAGCGCCAGGGCCCGCAGATCGAGCCGGTCGGCGCGGGCCGCCGCCGTGATGGCGTCGGCGGCCCGCTGCGGCAGCGTGCCGAGCCCGGCCTGCGCCCGGGCGAGGGCGGCCTCGGCGTCCAGCATGGCCTGCAGCCACGCCGTGTCGCTGACGGCCGCCTCCACTGGGGTGCCGGCCCGGACCGGGGAGAGCAGCCCGGCGTCGGCGAGCGCCTCCGGTGCCGCCGGCCGGCCGGCCGCGGGGCGCGCTCCGGCCGGTGGCAGTGCGGTGCGGGCGGAGCGCGCCCCGGCCGCGGGCGCGCCGTTCGTCTCGTGCGCGGTCCCCGGTGCCGGGAGCCGGGTCACACGATCACCCCGAACAGGTCGTTGTCCGTCTCCATCGGCCGGACCGCGCTGGGGACACTGGCGGCCGGGGGGAGGCTCAGGACGGTCCGTGCGATCGCGTCCGAGTCGCCGATGGTGACGGAGTCCACCCCCGGCCGGATACCGGCCGCCGTCACCCAGTGCACCGACTCGGTGGGCACACCGTAGGCGAACCGCCGCGGGTGGGCGTGGCCCTTGCCGTCGAGCAGCCGGTAGGGCCGTTCGGTGACGGCGAGACCTCCGGTCTCGTACTCGGTGCCCGCCTCGCCCTTGATGCGGAACGGTGTCGCCTGGTCGGTGTCGAGCAGGTGCCGGAGCAGCGGGTCGTCGGTGCGGCGCAGGTCGGGCTCCGGCAGCCGCGCCTCGATCAGCGTGGTGGCGCGGATCGCCTCGCCCGGCACCACGGTGGAGTGGGCCACGTACACCTGGGCGGCGGTGTCGATGCGGACCTGGGTGCCGGGGCCCGTCACGGTGAGCAGGCCCGCCTCGATCAGTGCGATCATCTCCTCGATCCGGGAGGCCGGCGGGCCGATCGACAGGAAGGCGTTGAGCGGTGTGTACCAGCCCTCCAGGTCGTCCCGGTGAGAGTTGCCCTCCAGCCCACCGTGGTCGACGGCGAGCCGGATCTCGTTGCGCAGATCGCGCAGTACGTCGAGGGCGGCCTTCACGGGTCCTGAGACGTTGCCCGCCCGGGAGTGCTCGACATCGAGCCGCAGGTACCGGAGCAGCCAGTCCGTGAAGTCGTCGCGGTCCGCGAACCGTCTCTCCCCGTAGGGCCGCGAGAGCTTCTTCCAGTCCCACCGGTCGTCCGCGCCCAGGCCGTACTCGGCGAGCAGGGCCCCGGCGTCCGCGTCCGGGGCCAGCGACAGGAACCGCTCGGTGAAACTCTCGCGGAGCCGACCCTCCCCGCGGCCGGTGAGGAGCGCTCCGTAGTAGACGCTCTGCACCTCGCGGGAGATCAGCGGCCACAGGTCGACGGTGAAGTTGACCGGGACGCCGTCCGCCGCGCGCTCACGCAGTTCGGCGATGTACTCGGGTGTGAGCAACCGCGGGAAGTAGCGGCCGGTGGCGCCCTTCTGGTTCTCGCCCCGGGCGTGGTAGGGCACACCGCGGCGCGAGAAGGCGAACAGGCGCGGCTCCCTGCCCGACGCCCGGTACACCAGACGGCCGTCCACGCGCTCGAAGCTGCCGCCCCGGCCCAGGGTGAACAGGGCCATGTGGTCGAAGAAGTTGAGGCCGAGGCCGCGCAGCAGCACGTTCTCGCCGGGTTCGATGCCGTCGAGCGGCAGATCCGCCGGATTGGCGGGGGTGATGTAGGTGAGGTGGTGGATCCGGGCCAGGCTCGCGGTGCGCGCCTCGCGGGCCGAGAGCCTGGCAGGCACATGGCCCTGTGCCATCACGATGGCGTCCAGTTCGTTGAGCCGGGTGCCGTCCTCCAGGCGTATGCCCTGCGGACCTCCCGGCACGCCGTGGGTGTCGGCCATGGCGACCGCGCGCGAGCGGTGGACCCTGACCTCCGTGTGGGCGGGGGCGTTCGCCACCACCCGCTGGAAGCAGTCGTGCAGATAGCGGCCGTAGAAGGCGCGGGTGGGGTAGGCGTCGGGGCCGAGGCGCTCCGCCTCGGCGAGCACCTCGGCGTCGTGGTCCGCCGGGTCGCCGAGCAGGGCCAGGCTCTTGGCCCACTCGTACAGGCTCGGGCCCGGCTCGACGGGTCCCTCGATGGTGGCGCTGTCGTCGGTGAAGACGGTGATCTGGGACGCGACGGTGTTCATCAGCAGATGCTGCGACTGCTCAGGACGCCAGACGTTGCCGGCCCCCGGGGCCGAGGGGTCGACGACGTGGACGGTGACGGTCCGGTGCGTCGGCCGGTGGCGCTCGTTGGCCAGCAGCCGCTCCAGGACCGACAGACCACGTGGCCCGGCTCCGACGATGCAGACTTCGAGGCGGGTTCCGTTCATGAAAAGGCTCCGTTTCGGGGCACACTGCTACGAGTCACTGCTACGAGTCACTGCTTCGGGTCACCGCTGCGGGACACCGCCAGGCGGCGGCCGGTGCGTGGGACACCGGCCGCGGCTGCGAGCAGGAGGAGACAGAGGGGGAAGCGGCTGTTCTATGCCGCGCCGGACGTCAGCAGCCTGGCCAGCTCAAGACGCTTGATCTTGGTGGTGGCCGTCTGGGGCAGGTCTTCCAGACGCCACTGCACGGGCTCGGCGAGCGCCGGGAGGTCGACGACCGCGGTCTTCCAGGCGATCGGGTCGAGCGGCTGGTTCTCGCGGGTGCACACCACCGGCACCGGGCGGTTGTCCGCACCGGGCACGATGATGACCTCGATGAGCTCGGGCAGCCGGGTGAACAGCTTGTCCTCGATCTCGAGGGTGGACTGCACTCCGGGGATCTCGTCGACCTCACGGTCGAGCAGGTGCAGACAGCCCAGTCTGGTGCGGTAACCGACGTCGCCCATGCGCCACCAGCCGTCGTGCACCTGCTTCTGCCAGCGCTCGTGTTCGCCGAGGTAGGTGACGATCCTGCCGTCGCTCCTGACCTCGATGAACCCGGGGTTCTCCTTGCTGGGCGGGTTGCCGTCGCGGCTGACCACGCGTACCCCGGTCATGCCGGGGAAGGGCACCCCGACACAGCGGCCGTTGAAGTCGGCGCCGTCCTTGAGGGAGTAGGTCCTGGCCGCGATCGGGCCGACTTCGCTCTGGCCGTACGCCTGGGCGAACCGGCGGCCCTTCCGGCGGGAGGCCTGCAGCAGGCGGTTGACGGTGCGCGGGTGGATCGCGTCGAAGGTGCTGGAGAAGTACTTGACGTTTGCGAGCGGACCGCGGGGGTCGTCGGCGAGCACCTCCCAGCGCAGGAACGTGTTGGGGTGGGCCTCGATGAAGCCGGGCGGAACCTGGCTGAACAGCTCGCCCACGGTCGCCGGGTCGTCGTCCCGCAGGATGATCAGCGGGTGTCCCTGAAGGATCGAGATCGGCATCGCGGTGAACATCCGCGAGTGCACGAACGACACGTGCACGGCGATCGGTTCGCGCTTCGCCACCGCCGTGGCCACCACGGCGGCCTGCGGGCGGTAGCGGGCCTGGAAGCTGAGACCGGTGTGTACGGCCAGCTTCGGCGTACCGGTGGTGCCGGAGGTGTGCGTGATCAGCGTCGGGTGGTCGACCGGCATCGCGACCGCGGGCACCCGCTCCACCCCGGCGAGCGAGGCGAGGGTGGTGGCGCCCTCGTGCTCTCCGCCGGCCAGCAGCACCGTGCGGGAGAGCCCGAAGACCTCGGCCGGCAGATCGTTGTCGAGCTTGTCCTGGTCGGTCACGAGGAACGGCTGCCCGACCCGGCGCAGCAGCTCGGCCACGGTGGCGCCGTCGAGCTTCGGGGACAGCAGCACCGGGATGGCGCCGGTCCGCGCGACGGCACAGGCCAACAGGGAGATGTCGAAGTTGTCGCTCTTGTGCACCACGACGTGGTCGCCGGGACGGACCTGGGCGGCCCACAGCCGGGACGCGAAATCGTCCACCAGGTCGGCCAGTTCGGTCAGCGTGGAGCGGCGTGCGAGCTGCGGGGCGATGTCCAGGTCGTGGTCGAGGACCACGAAGTTCGCCGGGTGCCGAGCCGCGGCTCTTTCGAAGAGCGTGCCGAGGCGGATTCCCTTGCTTCCTATTCGCTGGAGAAACATGTACCCGATCTCTCGTCCATGACTGTGGATTTCGTCAATTGATGGGGGAGGGGCGGGAGGGGCGCGGAGATTCCCCGAACCGCCGCTGCGCGTCGAGATCCCGAGGCGCGTCAGTTCTTCTCGATGACGTTCCTGATACGGCTCAGGGTGTCGTCGAGGTCCTGCTCCAGCTTTGCTGTCCAGTCGTACACGAACCGTTTGCGGGCGCCCTCGTCGAGAGTCTCGACGATCTTGTGGATACCGGCGGTCGCTCTGCCCATCCGGAAGTGGTGGATCAGCCACGAGGTGCCGTCGCCGGCATCCTCGATGTCGAAGCCCCAGATGGACTCCTGGTCCTCCCGGGCGTGGGTGAGCATCATCCAGCGGAAGGTCCTGCCGGGCTCCGCGGCGACCACGCGGGCCTCCGTGTGCCAGGTGCCGCGAACCAGCGGTGCCCAGCCGACCACGTCCTCGCCGCGCAGGTTCTCGCCGCGGAAGACCGAGCCGACGGCCGACGGTGGGCCGCTTATCCACTCACCGCCCATGCACTCGGGGCTCCACTCCTTGCTCCGGGTGAGGTCGCTGACGACGGCGTAGATTTCCGCAGGAGACGCGGAAACCTGAATGCGGGCGTCGAGTTCGAAGAGCGGAGAATTGTTGATGACGCTTTCTTCGGTGGTCATGGCGGCAATCCTGCCGACGGCTGCGAAGAACCGTCAATCAAGGATTTCCGGGTCCGTCAAGTCGAATTCAGGACGCTCTGCGGCTGTTCGGCTCGGCATGACAGGCGGTGACCTCGCGGTGCCTTGGCCGTTCTTCCGGGTGCACTTCGCCTGTTCGGCGGTGCACTTCGCTTGCCCAGCGGTCCACTTCGCTTGTTCGGCGGTGCACCTCGCTGGTTCAGCGGTGCACTCCGAGCACCAGCTTGCCCCGGACCTTGCCCTCGTCGAGCCGGCGGTGCGCCTCGGCCGCCTCGCTCAGCGGCAGCACGTCCGTGGCGCGGGGGCGCAAGTGCCCCGACGCGAGAAGCCCGTTGATGCCCCGGGCGGCAGCGGCGAGCTGGGCGGTGTCGGCGTGCGAGATGGCGAAGCCGTGGACCGAGCGGTCCATCAGGTAGAGCGGCCCCACCGGCAGTACCGGCCGGGTTCTCAGCCCTGCCAGCAGGACCAGCCTGCCCCGGCTCGCCAGCAGGTCCACCGCGGTGTCGAGGTCGTTGCGCCCCGAGGTGTCGACATGGAGGTCGACCCCTGCCGGAGCGGCTGTGCGGATCCTGTCCGCGACATCGCTGTGCCGGTAGTCGACGACCTCGTCGGCGCCGAGCGAGCGGACGTAGTCCTCGTCCCGGCCGGAGGCGACGGCGATCACCCGGGCTCCGGCCCTGGCCGCCATCGTCACGATCGCGCTGCCGACGTTGCCGCCCGCGCCGAGCACGGCGACGGTCTCACCGGCCCGCAGCCTTCCGTGGGCGAACAGGGCCAGATGGGCGGTGGCGGCCGGGTGCGCCAGGGCCACGGCCGCGACCGGGTCGGCCCCTTC
Source organism: Streptomyces sp. HNM0645 (assembly GCF_030056615.1). Classification (NCBI taxonomy): domain Bacteria; kingdom Bacillati; phylum Actinomycetota; class Actinomycetes; order Kitasatosporales; family Streptomycetaceae; genus Streptomyces; species Streptomyces sp. HNM0645. Next base: position 83,635 of record NZ_JASHLT010000003.1, read on the forward strand.
GGGCAGGTGGTAGAGCCGGTCAGCGGCCACCACGGCCTGTTCGGCGGCGGCCCCTTGGCGGCCGTCGTGACCCAGGCTGTTGCACCAGACGCGGTCGCCGGGGCGGAAGCCGGGGGCGCCGGGGCCCACGGCGGCGACGGTGCCGACCAGGTCGCGACCGATCACGAAGGGGAACTCGAGCGGAGTGCGCCATGCTCCGGAGCGGACGAAGCCGTCCACGTGGTTGACCGCGGTGACCTCGACGTCGACGAGGACGTCGTTCGGACCGGGTACGGGCGGGGGAAGCTCACCGTGGCGAATGACGTCCGGTGAGCCGAGCTGGGTGATGAAAGCGGCACGCATGCGCCGGAGTCTGGCATCGGCGCACCTGTACGGACGGTTCCGGCCGCACAACCGGGGACGGTCCGTCAGGTCCGTCGCTTGGTGTGTCAACTCGGGCTGCGGAAGCCCTGGTTCAGGCCCGTAGGCTGCCCGCCATGACACCCTCGCCGATGCGGTACACGTCCGACGTGGCACCCGAAGACCCGCGCTTCTCCTCGGACGTGCGCCCCCTGCTGCGCGTCCTGCGCCCCGCCTTGACGGACGCGGCCGCCGATGCCTTCGCACACGAGGCACACCGTCAGGGTCTGGTCTTCACGGCCGCGTACGAGGCCTCCGGCCGCTGTCTCGGCGTGGGCAGCCACCGTGTGCTGGCCACCAGCAGGGGTCGGGTGCTGTTCATCGACGACCTGGTCACCGACCCGTTCCAGCGAGGTGCCGGCACCGGTGCCTTCCTGGTCGGCGAGCTGACGTCACGTGCCGTCCGAGCAGGCTGCGTCCGCATCGAACTCGACTCCGGGGTCGCCAACCACGACGCCCACCGCTTCTACCACGCCCACCGCATGCGCATCGCCGCCCTCCACTTCGCCGTGGACGTCCCGTCCCCCTGATCGGCCGCCGCACTTCGCCACGCCTTGGTCCTTCCTTGACCGCCCGCGCCGACGGTGAGGACCGCGGCCGTCCGGCCGTACGACGACAGGAAGCGACATCACCACATGATGACGGAGACCACGGAGACCACGAAGACCGCGGGAAGCTCTGCCGCGGTCGCCGCCCCGGCCGGCGTCACCCCGGACGCCCTGCGCCGACAAGTGGCGCTGCTGGCGGAGGACATGGTCGGGGGCAGGTGGGCACCCAGCCCGCTGGAGCGCCGGATCGCCGAGCTCCTGATCCTCGCCGCCGCGGGGGACGGGCAGCTCACGGAGACCCGGATACGCGCCGCCTTCTGGGAGGGTTCGTGCTCCTTCCTCCAGGACAACGGAGGCCGGCTCGCCGCGCTCCTCGGAGACCTGCTGCCGCACGTCAGCGGCACCGTTCCCGCGCCACAGGAGACCCTGACCGCTGCCCACGCCCTGCTGACGCGTACAGCGGACCACCGCGGAGGGGAATAGATGTCACCCGCGTCGAGAACCCCCGTCGACTTCTGGTTCGACCCCGTCTGCCCGTGGGCCTGGACGGCCTCCCGCTGGCTCCTGGAGGCCGCACGCCTGCGCGACCTCGACATCCGCTGGCACGTGCTGAGCCTCGCCGTTCTCAACGAAGGCAAGGAGGAGGGCCTACCGGAGCGCTACCGGAGGCTGCTCACCGAGGGCTGGCCGCCGGTGCGGGTCGTCACCGCCGTCCGGGAGAAGTTCGGAGGTGAGGCGGTCGGCCGCTTCTACACCGAACTGGGTGCCCGCATCCACCGCCAGGGACTCGGCCCGAGCCGCGCGACCCTGGCCGCCGCGCTGGCGGCGACCGACCTGCCCGCGGACCTCGTCCTCCACGCGGACCGGGACACCTACGACCTCGCGGTGCGCGCCTCCCACCAGCAGGCCATCGACCTGGTCGGCCAGGATGTGGGCACTCCGGTGGTGGCCCTGCCCGGGCCGGACGGCCGCCGGCTGGCCTTCTTCGGCCCGGTGGTCACTCCCGCACCCAGGGGTGAGGCGGCTGCCCGGTTGTGGGACGGCCTCCTCCTGGTGGCCGGGACCCCTGGCTTCTCCGAGCTCAAGCGAAGCCGCACCCGGGGCCCCGTCTTCGACTGACAGTGAGGTGCCCCCCGTCCACGCGATCGGCGGCATCGACGCCTGGGCGGTGGCTCGCGGCGGTGCTCTCGAGCGGGCGCAAGGTGCGGGTCTTGCGTTCGCGCGGTGCGGGAGTCCCGTCCGCGCGCGAGGGCACGCCGCGACGACGAGGGGCCCGGACTCCGCGGCCGGGAGTCCCGCCCGCGCGCGAGGGCACGCCGGCGACATGGCCCGGAGTGTTCCGGTTCCGCAGCCGCTGCGGGCACACGCGCCGCCGCCTGCGTCGGGTACGCGCCGAGGTCCCGTGGCCCCACCCACGGGCGTACGGTCCCACCGCCCTGTTGCCCCGGCACGCCTCGGGGGCTGCCGCTCCACACTCCGTGACCGGTGGCCGTGTGTCCGGCCACGAGGTCGTCACGGAAGGCGTGCCCCCGGTGACCTGGTCCGAATGCTCCGTGAGGGGCCGGACGGCCCGGTCGCCGTGCGCTGCCGCCGATGACGCGCACCGGCGACGAGACCCTGTCGATGTCCCGCGAGGCCGAGGGGGGCCGACTTCCGATCTGCGGGGTCTCGCCTTGCCAGTGTCGCGACCGGCTGCACGTCGTGGCGTGGGGTGCCCTGCTCCCGATCCCGCCGCCTGCGCGGGCAACCGGCCGACACGTTCCGGGCCGGGCGGCACACGCGAGGTCCCCGCCGCTTCGGCGGGGACCTCGCGCGCCCGGTGTCCGCCGTGGAGTCTCACCGGCTCCTCGTCGAAAGCCCGCCACACCGCAACGGCCGGGCCCGAGGGGCGATGCGCGCAGCCCTCGTCCGCAAGGTGGCGTCGGGCGCCGTCCGGAGAGTTCGCCCATGCGTCAACCGGCCCCAACGGCCAGTGAAGTTGCCATATCCGGCAGGCAGGGCTCGCGACCTTGCCGGTGTGTCCTTAGTGTCGGTACGGCCGGCGGTCATGGCGAGAGGTCGGTGGCGTGCGAGGCGTCGACCTGCGGGAGAACGCGGCCGGTCGCTCCGCTCCGATCGTCCGCGCGGCAGTCCGTGGCGAACGGTTCCGGCCGGTTGCTCGCGCGACGGCACGGTGGGCGTCCGGAGTCTCGCCGAGCCGTCGGTGACCGTCCGGATGGTCACCCTCCGCCGCCGTCCGGTCGAGGGGTTGAGCACCGGGGCCGCCGACTCGAGTGCCCGATGCCTCGTTCCGCGACGACGTCCGCGCCGGCGCCGACCGGACCGGGACCCGTCCCCGACCCGCCCATAAGGATTGATCAAGGACATGTCATGCTGACAGAGATCCCCCTGGGGCCGCACGGCGACCGGGAGCACATCCGCGGCGCGTTGCGCGACGGCAGCTTCCTCGTCCGAAGCGCCGTGCCGGAATCCCTCCTCGACGAGGCCCACGGATTCCTCCGTGCCTTCTTCGCCCTGCCCGCGGAGGCCAAGGCCGACTGCCGGGTGCCGGGCGGCGACGGCCAGTCCGGCTACGCCCCACCGCAGGTGGCGATCGCCGGGAAGAGCACCACTGCCGACCGCGGGGAGCTCTTCCGCTGGGGCCCCACCCTGCCGGCCGGCCACCCGCTGCGCGTCCGCTTCCCGGCCCGCTACCCGGCCCCCTACTTTCCCGACCACCTGGTACCCGGCATCGGCTCGGCGCTGCGCGAGCTGCACGGGCGCATGATGCGCTTCCAGCACGACGTGGCCCGTACTGTGGCGGGCGCCCTCGGCGCCCATCCGGACTACTTCGGCGAGATACTCGAGGACGGTCCGGTGGTCAACCGGGCCATCTGGCACCCCCCGTCGGACCCGGTGCCGTCCACGGGCCGGGTGCGGGCGGCGGAGTACCGGGACCCCGACCTGATCACCGCGCAGCCAAGGGCCACCGCCGGAGGACTCGAAGTCCTCATCGACCACGAGTGGACTCCCGTCGACGTGCCCGAGGGGTACGCCGCCGTCAACGTGGGGACTGTCCTCGACCGGCTGACCAACGGGCTCGCGCGGGCCGCGGTGCACCGGGTCGTCGCAGGCCCCGGACAGCGCGAAGGGCGCCTGTCCATCGCCCAGTTCTGTCATCCCGCACCCTGGACGACGCTCGCGCCGCTGCCGATCCCCGGCCGGGTCGAGCGCCCGCACCGCTTCCCCGCGCTCACCGCGGAGGAACTGTTCCAGCGGACCGTGTACCGCATGAGCCGCCTCGACCGCCGGTATCAGCCGATCGACCACCCGGCGCCTCTCGGAGCTGCCGCGACGGCCGGGTACGCGCGGCGCGGTCTGCGGCGCCCCGGCGACCGGATCTGACGGATTCCCGTTCCTTTCGCACCACGCCCTGGTCCCTCGCCGATCCTTCATTACGTCACCGGCGTCCCTCCTCCGCGGGGCGGCGCCGCCCCGCCCGCACCAATCGCCCCGGGCCCGCGCCCGGACAGAACGGAGTGTGTATCCACGTGATCAGCAGACGCTCGCTCATCCGCGCCGGTGCCGGCGCCACGGCCGCCGTCGCGCTCACCGCTGGAACCGGCGGGGTGATGCTGGCGCAGGCCGCCGCGGCGGTGCCCTGGCGTGAGCTGCGGGGGAGGTTGAGCGGCACCCTGGTGCTTCCGTCCGACGCCGCGTACGACACCGCCAAGCAGCTGCAACTCGCCCAGTTCGACGTGGTCCGCCCGCAGGCCGTCGCGTACTGCGCATCGGAGAACGATGTCGCCGCGTGCATCACGTTCGCGGGGGAGAACGGGATACCCGCCGCCGTCCGAAGCGGCGGTCACAGCCATGCCGGGTACTCCACCGGGCCCGGCCTCGTCATCGATCTCTCCCGGGTCAACACCGTCCGCGTCACCGGCGACACCGTGCACCTAGGCGCCGGCAGCCAGGGCGTCGACATCGTCGAGGCGCTCGCTCCCCACGGCCTCCAGGTCGCGGGCGGCACCTGCCCGACCGTCGCGACCGGCGGCTGGATCCAGGGCGGCGGACTCGGCTTCGCCTCCCGCAAGTTCGGCATGGGCTGCGACCTGCTGGAGTCGGCGAGGGTCGTGCTCGCCGACGGCCGTGTCGTGACGGCCTCACGGTACGAGCACCGCGATCTGTTCTGGGCGTTGCGCGGAGGAGGCGGCGGCAATTTCGGCGTCGTCACCGACTTCGAGGTGCGGCCCGTCCGCATCCCCACCCTCACCACGTACAACCTCAACTTCCGCTGGGCGGACGCGACCCGGGTGATCCTGGCCTGGCAGGAGTGGATGGCCACCTCTCCCAGGGAGCTTGCATCCGAGCTGATGTTCCTGCTCTCCACCGACGCTCCCGCGGGTACCGAGCCCAACGTCGTCCTCACCGGGGCCTTCCACGGCTCCGAGGCGGACTGCGACCGGGTCCTCGACCGGTTGGTGGCCGCCGCGGCACCCACCATCAGCCGCGAGTCCGCCGAGCTCCCCTACCGGCAGGCGATGACGGGCGTCTTCGGTTGCGGGGACAAGACCGTCCCTCAATGCCACCGCGTGGGCTACTCGCCCGAGGCGCAGTTGTCCCGCGACAACCACACCACGCAGCGCAACCAGTTCTTCGCCGAACCCTGGACCTGCACCGCCGCCGAGGCGGCTCTCCGTGCCTTCACGGCAGAGCCGACGCCCGGTCAGTTCCGGTTCATGGGCTTCTTCCCGTACGGGGGGAGGATCAACGAAGTCGCCTCCACAGCCACGGCGTTCGTGCACCGGGACGCGCTGTTCAACGTCGGCCTCGCGGTCGGCCTGAACCGTCCGGACCCCGCACAGGCCGCCAAGGACCGTGCCCGGGCCTGGGTGGACGGCGGCTTCGGTGACCTCGCCCCGTACTCCAACCACCGCTCGTACCAGAACTACATGGACCCGGCGCTGACCAACTGGCGCGAGGCGTACTACGGCCACAACTACGCCCGGCTGCGGGCCGTCAAGAAGACCTATGACCCGCATCGGTTCTTCCGCTTCGCCCAGGGCATCGACTGATCCGCCGCACCGGAACCCCGCCGGGGCGGCCGAGGGGGAGAAGCCACCGGCCGGCCACGACGTCGGTGCCGAAGGCCAGGGCTCACGGCTTCACCGGCTGCCTCAACCTCCCGTCGGGGGCGCCGCATGAGCCCGTGCCGTCGCCTCGGCGCCGTGCTCGGCGGGCTCACTTCTGCGGGGCGACGCCGGCCAGGCCCTGGCGCAGCAGGCCGTAGGCGTGGTCGGCGTCGGCCACCGCCTCGGGGTGGACCTCGTCGGCGGACCGGCCGGCGACGATGCGCTGCCAGTTCACCGACGCCAGGATGCGCTCGGTGGCGATGACCTGGCCGGCCAGCAGGGCAGCCGTGATCTCGCGGTCGGAGTCGAGCGCGTCGACCAGGGCCCGGGCGAGCGCCTCCTCGGCCCGGGCCAGGTACCGGCTGACGCGCGCCACCAGGCTCGGCGTGGAGTACACGAGGTGGTGGAAGGCGAGAACGTCCTCGTCGTCGTTGAGCCCCGTGATGGGGTCCCGGGCCGCGAGCCCGTCCCGGAAGTGCCGGTGCAGGGCGTCGATCGCGGACACCCCCGGGGGCCGTTCGGCCACGACGGTGCTGCTCATCGTCTGGTGGTCGGCGAACCGGTGGACGACCAGGTCTTCCTTGGTGGGGAAGTACTTGAACAGTGTGGGTTTGGAGACCTCGGCCGCGACCGCGACGTCGGCGACCGAGACCTGGTCGAACCCGTGCTCAAGGAAGAGCGTGATCGCCGCGGCGGAGATCGTCTCCCGCGTTCGCTGCTTCTTGCGCTCCCGCAAGCCCGTCGGGGCGTTCACCGGGGCATCCTAACGCATCTACTACCAGGGCAATCGGCTGATCAGGTGCGAGAACCGACCCGGACGGGGAACCGGGCCGCAGGTCTCGGCCGCCTGGCGGTGTCAGGCGGCGAGCGGCTCCGGCAGCGGCCGGGCGTGCAGCACGTCGAGCCGGGAGACCGCCCGCGTCACCACGACGTACAGCCGGTGCAGCCCTCGCGGTTCGGACTCGACGATCGAGGCAGGCTCCACGACGACGACATGGTCGTACTCGAGCCCCTTGACCCACGTCGCGGGCATTACCGTCACCCGGGCGTCCGTGGCGATCTCCTCCCCGGCCGCGGTCTCGATGCCGGCCCCACGCAGGGCCGCCGACGTGGCAGCCACGTCGCGATCGGCGGCGATGACGGCGACCGAGCCCTCGCGGTCGAGTGCCGCGCGCACCGCGGACACGGCGCCGGCCGTCACATCGCCGACCTCGCGGATCGTCAGCTCGCCGTCCCGCCGCAGCGAGCGGGCCGGCGGCACCTCCACGCCGAGGGCACCCACCAGCCGGTTGGCCAGCTCCATCACGGCAGCGGGGACGCGGAGGCCGGTGGTCAACGGGACGACCGTGGCCTGTGCCTTGCCCAGGTGCCGCAGTTGCTCCTGCCAGCTCCGTGCCGACCAGGGCGCGGTGGCCTGGGCCAGGTCGCCCAGCACCGTGATCGATCCGAAGACGCTGCGCCGCCCGATCGCCCGGCACTCCATCGGCGACAGGTCCTGGGCCTCGTCCACGACCACATGGCCGTAGCCCTCCGGGCGCTCGATGAGCCCCGCCACTTCGTCCAGGAGCAGCATGTCCTCGGCTGACCACGCGACGGTCTTCGCCGACCGAGGGGGCTCGGACCAGAGCAGAGCGGCCTGTTCGCCCGTGTCGAACAGCCCTTGCGCCGCTGCTGCCAGCACCGCCCGGTCGCTCAGCAGCGTGGCCACCACCTCCTCCGGCCGCACCGACGGCCAGACGGCCTCCAGGAGCGCCGCCACCGGTTTCGACCGGCCGATCCTCCTGCTCCACGTGACGCTCCTCGGGCCGGCCCGCCGCTCGGCCTGCTGCTGGATCAGCATCACCACGCGGGTGCGCACATGCTCGCGGCCCACGGCGTACGGAACCCCCATGGCCCGTACCTCCTCGACGACCCGGGTCAGTTCGCCCGTGCCGACCCGCCAGCGGTACGACCCGTCCGTGACGGCGACGGACTCCTCGGGGTGCCTGATCCGGGCGTGCAGTGCCCGTTCGAGAACGGTGGCCATCCTGGCGCTGTGCTTCAGGGCGCGGGCCTCCTCGCCGTCGCCCCGTCGGACCGGGTGCCGGGTGACCACGTCCTCCACCGTGAGCTGGGCGACGTCGATCTCGCCGAGCGAGGGCAGCACCTCCGAGATGTAGCGGAGGAAGGTCCGGTTCGGACCGATGACCAGCAGACCGCTGCGCCGCAGCCGTTCGGGGAAGGTGTAGAGCAGATACGCGGCCCGGTGCAGCCCGACGGCTGTCTTGCCGCTCCCCGGTGCCCCCTGGACGCAGACGGACTCGGTCAACCCGGCTCGCACCAGGTCGTCCTGCTCCGGCTGGATGGTGGCGACGATGTCGCGCATCGGGCCCAGGCGGGGCCGCTCGATCTCGGCGGCGACGATGGTGCTCGCCGCGTCGCCGCCGGCCCGTCGGCCCAGGTGCTCGTCCTCCAGCCCGGTGAGATCCTCCGGGGCGCCGTGGCTCGACGGCGCCCAGCCGAACCGACGCCGCACCGAGACACCGCGCGGCTCCAGGGCGCTCGCCTGGTAGTAGGTCCGCGCGACCGGGGCGCGCCAGTCGATCACCAGAGGCGGTGCGGCCGGCTGTTCCGAGACGCGCCTGCGGCCGATGTGGTACCGCTGCCGCCGGTGGTCGCCCGCGGCCTCCGCGTCCTCGAAGTCGAGACGGCCGAAGAACAGAGGGCCGTCGGGCTCCTCGGCCATCCGTCGCGCGCGGGTGCGCAGATACCGTCCGAGCGCCTCCGCGCCCGCGCCGTCGCCCGACACGTCCTGGCCGGCGACGACCTGGCGGTCCGCGTCCTCCATCTGACGGTTCATCGCCTCCCGGCACATCGCGACATACGCGCGCTCCACGGCGAGTTCGCCGCCGAGCCCGGCCGAGTCCCGGGTGCCGGAGGGGTCCTGGACGTGTGACGTCATCGATCGAGACCTTTCGGTGGCGATGGTGTGCACCGTCCGGCAGGGGCGGACGGCCGATGCTTCGTCACAGCATATGTGAACTGGGTTAATAATTTGCCTGAGTTGGGTTGTGAGTGGCCCTCTTGCTCCTGCCGCCTGCTCGAGGTGAGCGCGGGCGCGATCTACTCCCGGGGCGAGGACGGGTCGATCCCGCTGCACCGCGACTGACCCTTGTGGCGACGGGTGACCGGCATGGCGCATGGACCTGAAGGCGGTCGTCCGGGGAGGTCGGTCCGCCGGGGCGCGGGTTCCGTGTGCGGCTTCTGTCCGGACGCGGTCCCGGGGAGCGGCGGTTGTCTGTGTCCGGGGTGATGGTGCTCCCGGCCGGGCGGTGGAGAGTTCCGTGATCGGGGGTGAGGTGTTTCGTGGCCGTTCTGTCGATCTCGAAGCGCTCGGTGCCGGGCGTCGTTCAGATCCAGAACGGCGCTGCGGGAACCTCGCCGGTGGAGGCGGTGAGTCCCGTGCCGGGGGAGCGTCCGCTGAGCCAGGCGAGGAGGTCGGCCTGGAGTCCGCCGACCGTGGGGCCGCCGGTGCCCAGCGTGTGCACGAGGCCGGTGTCGTGCGCCTCCAGGCGCAACGGCGGGGTGTCCCGGCGGCGGGTGAGCGCCTCGACGATGTCGTCGATGATCCAGCGGGCGGCGTCGGCCGGTATGTCGCAGAAGCGGTAGCCGGCGTCCAAGTCGGCGTGGTGGATCTCCAGTTCGCGCAGCCGGGTGGGGATGAGGGTCGCCGGTGTGCGCAGCTCGCCGGTGCGCATCCGCACCTCGGCGCGCCAGGCCGCCGGGGGCAGGGTGCGTATCGCCTCCTCGAAGCGGGCGGCGGTGTCGCGGACGTCGGCGACCAGGTCGGCGACCGGTCGCCGGGCCCCGGCCTCGATCTCGGTGGCGCGGGCGTCCGTGCTCGCGTACTGCGGTGTCTCCACACCGGTCCGGGCCCAGGTGAGCAGCCGGCAGAGGCTGTCCGTGGCCCGCGCGACATGGGTGATCACATGGCCGCGGGACCACGGCGGTACCAGCGTGCCTCCGGCAACCTGGGGGTCGGTGAGAGAGGCGACCGTGGCGAGGAACCGGTCCGTGGACGCGGCGATGGGTCCCAGTGCCCCGAGATCCTGCACAACCCCTCCTGCGGATTTCGTATCCCGGAATTGGTGAGTCGTTTTGCGGAAACTTGCTCGATCGTATGTGCGAAACTTCGGGGGCGTCAACCGGCCTCTCGGGCGGGCGAGAGCCTCGGCGGACGCGTAGCCGCTGCGGCGGGTGAGGGGCTGGCGGAGCTGTCCGGTTCGAGGAGTGTCGTCGAAGGCGCGAGGCCCGTCGGGACCGGCGGCGTTTCACCTCGGTGAGGCGAGCCGCACCGGCAACTCGGTTTGAGTTAGGTGCTGTTGCCAACGTTGCCCGGGAGTCGTTGATCGGAACGGGGGGAGACGGCGATGGCGTTCGGCGAGGAGTGGGCGCAACTGGTCTCACGGGTCGGGCAGCGGCAGTCCGCGGGGATGCGGCTCAACCGGCTGGAGCCGGGTTCAGGCGGTACTGGTGGCGAGACCGGCATGGATCTGGTGGTCATGCAGGACGATCTCGGGGCGGTGGGTCACGAGGCCTTCCTGCGCCAGGGCCGGTCTGCTGGAGAAGTCCGAAGCGGCCCGTTGGCAGGGCGTCAACGCGACTGTGGCCAGGGACTTCGCGTGAAATGTCGCCAAGGAGTTCGGTGATCTGCCTTCTCCCACCTCGGACTTCCCGAACCCGAGCCGTTGCCGGACGTACGGGAGCCGATCCCGGCCGTCGTCCGCTCGGGCGTGGTGGCGAAGTCGACATCGAGGACGCGGATGCCGCCCAACGGGCCGTTGGGAGCACGTACCTGGAGGGTTCGCTCGGCGTGACCGCCCGGCTGGGATGGATGACGACGGCTGTCGGGGCGTCGGCGCGCGCGTAGTCACTGCCGTAGCGCAGCTGATCACCGGCGGTGCATGGTCTCCAGCGCGGCGGCCAGGACGTGGGGGTCGTGGTGGCCCTTGTAGACAGCGGGCGGGTGCTTGTCGAGCTTCAGAAGTTGGGCCACGGCCGTCCAGGCGGTGCGTACCGAGTACTCGACGGTGAACACCACGTCGTCCGGTACCTCGGTGAACTGGCCGATGAAGGCGAGGTTGACCGATCCGTCGGGCACGACCTTGGGACGGTCGTCGCGGCGGCGGGCGAGGAACTGGCTGGTGATGTACGGCATCAGGCAGGGCACGACGGTGGAGGTCTTCCGGACCCGGGCCGCCACGGCCTCGTCGAACGGGAGGTGGTGCAGGGTCTCTTCGAGGACCTCCCGGCCGGAGCACATCGTCATGGGTTTGGGTGTGTGGTTGCCGGCGCGGCCGGGGCGAAGTGCGTAGCCCCACCAGACGAAGACGCCTTCGGGCTGGTCGCGGTAGACGGGCTGGCGCGGGGCGACGAGGGTGAGCAGCCAGTTGGAGTCGGTGAAGGTCATCAGGCCGCCTCGGCCGGTCTCGCGGCCGCTGAACTCCTCCAGTGCGTCGAGGAAGGCGGGATCGCTCGCGGTGACCGTGAACGACTCCCAGCGGGACTCGTCGACGCGTTTGTCGAAGACCGCCGGGTCGCCGAAGTCGTCGCGTCCTCGGTGCAGTCGGTGCCAGAGCAGCCAGGCGTTCGAGCGGTGGGGGTGCGGGGACGGTGCGGAGGTGTGTGACCCGAGGCTGGAGGCGTCGGTCATGGAGCCGTTGGTGACCAGGACCAGGTCCTCGGGGGCCACCTCGATCTGCTCGTCGCGGCCGCCGCGGGACAGGTGGATCGTCTCGACCCGCGTACTCCGGCGGCCCGGTGCGAACCCGAGGTCGATGACGTGGCAGCCGGTGTGGAGGGTGACACCGCGTTCGCGCAGCCAGGCGGTCAGGGGTCGCACGATGGAGTCGTACTGGTTGTAGCGGGTGCGGTGGATGCCCGACATGGTCGCGAACTCGGGCAGCAGATGGATGAAGCGCCTGAGGTAACGGCGGAACTCGATGGCGCTGTGCCAGGGCTGGAAGGCGAACGTGGTGCACCACAGGTACCAGAAGTTCGTGGTGAAGAAGTGCTTGCCGAAGCAGTCCGTGATCCGCTTGCCGTCCAGGTGCCCCTCGGGGGTGGCCAGGCAGCGGACCAGCTCCAGGCGGTCACGTTCGGAGAAGCCCATCGAGTGCGTGTCGACGATCTTCCCGTCGCCGTCGACGAGGCGTGCGGTGTCGTCCCAGGCGAAGTCCTCGTGTCCGGCCAGGATCTCGTCGGTCACCGACATGGAGGGGTCGTCGAGAGTCGGGATGCCGGACAGCAGGTCGTAGGTGCAGCGGTACTCGGCCTCGAACATCCGCCCGCCGCGCATGGAGTAGCCGGTGTGAGCCGTGCCGCCCGCGTCCAGGCTGCCGCCGATGCTCCGCTGCTCCTCGAAGAGGTGGATGTCCGTTCCGTCGAACCCGCCGTCGCGGATCAGGAACGTGGCCGCGGCGAGTGCCGCAATTCCGCTGCCCACCAGATAAGCCTTCGCCACCACACAACTCCTTGCTCTCGCCCGCTGATCGGGAACCACCGGCATCAGCGTTTCCTGGGCCGGTGAGCGCCGTCTGCGGGCCGTTGGTCACCTGTGTGTGCCGAAGGGCCCGCGAGGTGGCTTCCGTGGACGAGCTCGGGCCACCACGCAAGCCTGGTCGGTGGACCCTCTCCGATTGGGCCGGTACGTACCGGGGGCTCACGCCGGGTGGTAGTCCGCCGTCCTGCCGCCGCGGCCCCACTGACTCGGACGCATCGGCCCAACGGGGTGCCGGGAAGCCAGGGCCGAACGGCGCCGCAGTGTGGTGCGGGGATGCCGCTTGGGCCGATGGGGCCGGTCGGCCCCGGACGGGGGACCTGCGGTACCTGCACCCGCGGCCTCCCCCGCCACCACTCTGGCATCGCAACCCCGAAACAGGAGGTGGACAGCATGTCCCGCAACGTCACCGTGGGCCTCGACGGCTCGACAGAGAGCCGCACGGCTGCCGAGTGGGCGGCCCGGGAGGCGAAGCTGCGCGGCCTGCCGCTGCGGCTGGTGCACGTCTGGGAGCCCGTTCCGGAGCCCATGGCCGAGGCGCAGGCCCCGCTGCTCGGCGCCGAGAAGCTGCGGCACTGGAGCGAACGGATTCCGCGCGAGACGGCCGAGGGTCTGCGTCGGCGCCACCCCGGCGTGCGGGTGGAGACCGAGCAGGTTCACGGCAAGCCGATGGACGCGTTGCCGGAGGCGGCGAAGGACACCGAACTGCTGGTCCTCGGCTCGCGTGGGCTGAGCGGGATCGGCGGGTTCCTCGTCGGGTCCGTGGGTGGGGCCGTGATCGCGCACACCCGCACCCCCGTCGTCCTGGTGCGGGCCGGGGAGCAGGCCGCCGACGAGCACGAGATGGACCCCGCCGGCATTCCGTCCACCGCCACCCCGTACCAGCCCGTCGTGCTCGGCCTCGACACCGCCCATCCCGACGACACGGTGATCGCCTTCGCCTTCGAGGCGGCCTCCCTCCGCGATACCGCACTGCGGGTCGTGCACGGCTGGAACCTCCCGCCCTACGTCGCCTACGGCCTGCCCGTCGACGCCGAGCTCAACGCCGCGCTCGGCCGGCACGAAGCCGCCGCCCTCGCCGCGGTGCTGCGGCCCTGGCGGCAGAAGTACCCGGACGTCGAGGTCGTCGAGGAGTCGCCGTCCGGCAGCCCTGCCAACCACGTCATCGACGCCTCCCGCGAGGCGTCCCTGGTCGTCGTCGGACGCCGGGTCCGCCGCAGTCCGTTCGGCGTCCACATCGGCCCCGTCACGCACGCGGTACTGCACCACGCCGCCGCCCCCGTCGCCGTCGTCGCGCACGACTGACAGCGCCGTCGGAAGGAGTGGAGAACATGAACACAGTGAACGAGAACACAGCGAACGAGGACGCAGCGGGCGAGCGAGCCCTCGGCGGGCCCCTGGTCGTGGGCGTCGACGGTTCCGAGCCGAGCCTGCGCGCCGCCGACTGGGCGTCCGACGAGGCCGCCCTGCGCGGGGTGCCACTACGGGTGGTGTACGCCTGCCTTTGGGACCGGTACGAGGGTGCCGCGCTCGCCCGTGACATCGGCGAACCGACCGAACTGCCCCTGCCCCAGGACGTGGTGGGCGCCGCCGCCGAGCGGGCACGCGCCCGGCACCCAGGCCTGCGGGTCACCGCCGACGTGGTGTTCGAGGAGCCGGAGTACGCCCTGGTCCGCGCGGCCCGGAACGCCTCCGCGCTGGTCGTGGGCACCCGCGGTCGCAGCGGCCTTGCCGAGATGCTGCTCGGCTCCGTCAGTCTGACCGTCGCCGCCCACGCCGACTGCCCGGTGATCGTGTTGCGCGGCAGCCACGACAACCAGGCGACGCCCCCGGTGCACGGGCGGGTCGTCGTGGGCGTCGGCGAGGACGCGAAGGAGTCGGCGGCGGTTCGCTTCGCCGCCGAGGAGGCGCGGCGGCGCGGGGTGCCTCTGGAGGCCGTACGAGCATGGCGCTGCCCCGCGCACGAGCCCGGCGGCTATCCCCTGATGCTCGGCGAACCCACCCGCCAGTACGAGGAGCGGGCCATCGAGGAACTCGAAGCGGCGCTGCAGGACCTCCCGGCGGACGTCGAGGTGCGCAGGCGCACCGTCGAGGGCCATGCCCGCCGGGCGTTGGTGGACGCCTCGCACAGTGCTGACCTCCTGGTCGTCGGCGCCAGTCGGCGCGAGGGGCACCTCGGGCTCCAGCTCGGCCGTACCGCCCACGCGGTGCTTCACCACTCCGCCTGCGCGGTCGCGATCGTGCCGCACCGGGGGCACGACGCCTGACCGGCGTCTCAGAGGCTCGCCGCGTGATCGGGGACATAGGTCCGCAGATCGCGGCGGGCGCTCGTAGCCGGTTGACGGGGGTCGCTCCGGAAGCTCCAGCACCGGGGGCGGCACCTCGTGATACGGCACGGAGGCGAGCAGGTGGGCGACCATGTCCAGCCGGGCCCGTGTCGTCGCTCTCGGCCACGCACCACGGTGCGCCGGCGGTATGGGTGTGTCACCGACGGTGCGTACCGTGTGGTGAGGCGCGGAACCGGCGGTCGCTGCCGGACATGGTCGGAGACAAGGCAGAGGGCGGGGCGTCGGTAGGGCAGCTGGGCCCTACTGTCCGGTTCTGCTGGATATGCCGTGCTGTTCGGCGGTGTGAACGGCAGACCGGCCCGAGCGGCTCCCGCCCGCCTCGGAGGGGCCGGGCGGGCCCGTCTGCCGCCGTGTGGCACGGGTCGCCCTCCGGTATGGCCGGGGCCGATGGCCCCTCACTCCCTGGTCTCGTGCGACTCGGGTCGGAGAGACGCGGAACCGCTGTACCAGGCGAAGGACGGGCCGGCTGATGTACCCCGACGACGGTTTCCACGAACCCGGGCGGCAGGGAGCACCTGCGGCGGCCGGCCAACGTGCCCGTCGACCGCATCGTGTACACGCGTCAGGCCCTGCCCGCCGTGCTGTCGGTGAGCCTCGGCATGGACGGCGACGGCGCCGTCCCGCTGCGCACCTCCGCCGCCTCGGAGCCGGTTTGCGCGATCGACGGCGCGGTGGTCGCATTCGGGGCCGACGACGTCGACGCGGTCCGCCACGCCGGCTGGGGCGTCGTCGTCACGGCACGGCCACGGTGCTGACCGACCCCGCCGAGATCGAAGGCCTGGCCCGCACCGGGCCGGTCTCCTGGGTGCCCTCACCGCAGGAGGTATTCGTCCCCCTCGAGCCCGAACTGGTCACCGGGCGAGAACTCGTCGGCGGGCGCACCCCCCTGCGGGGTGGACCTCGCCGCCTGAGCATCCCCTCTACTCCCTCCTGTTCCCTCCCGTCCGGTCGGGCCGGGACCGGCCGGTCCGACAACACGTGCGCCGCACGGCGCGTCGACGGGCTCAGGCGGCCCCTGCCCCGGAGGGGCCCTGGACGACGAGCATCTGGCTGTGGAGCAGCCGCGGGATCGACGGCACGGTCGCCGACGGCGAACTCGCCCACGGTCCTCGATCCTCACAAGGGTCGGTATCCCGCGAACGGAAAGAAAGGAGAAAGAGCATGACCATCCGTCATGTGGCCGTCGGGGTGGACGGCTCGCTGGTCGCCGTACGGGCGCTGGACCGGGCCGCCGAGGAGGCGGCGGGCCGCGGCACCGCGTTGCGCATCGTGTACGCCGTGGCCGACCGCGACGAGGCGGGGCCGGTCCTGGCGTCGGCTGCCTCCCGGGTTCAGGGGCGTCATCCCGGTCTGCCGGTGGAGACCACGGCCGTGGAGGGCGGCGCCGTGCGGGCACTGGCCTCGGAGAGCGAGGACGCGGCGCTCACCGTCGTGGGCACCCGGGGGTTCGGCGGTGTCAGCGGCCTGCTCGCGGGCTCGGTGAGCTGGCGCCTGACCGCTCACGCCCACGGTCCGCTGCTGGTCGTCCGCGGGGATCACCCCCGCGGCCAGGGCGGCGGGGTACTGCTCGGCCTGGGGAGCGACGCCGATACGGCCGCAGCCGCCTACGCCTTCCAGGAAGCGGCACGACGCGGGACTCGGCTGCGCGTCCTGCACTCGTCGACGCACCGGCGCACCAGCCCCGAACTGCCCTCTCCGGTAGCCGCGACGAGCTCTGGCCAGGAGCGCCAGGCCCGAAACGACCGGGCGGAAGAGGCCGTGCCGCGGTTCAGCGTCGCCCGACTGCGTGAGGAGTACCCCGGGGTCGAGGTCGACGGCCGTACGGTCCGCACGGGACCGGCCCGCGCCTTGCTGGCGGGTACCCGCGAGGCCGACGTCGTGGTCATCGGCATGCGCCGGCGCGCCGGGCGGATCGGTCCGCAGATCGGCCCGGTCGGCCATGTCCTGCTGCATCACTCCCACTGCCCCGTGGTGCTGGTGCCGACCACTTGGCGCCCGCCGCCGGGCCACGCGGATGGCCCGGTCGGCCCTGTCGGGTGCCCGGAGGAGTGGGGGAGCGTGGGGAGGCACGGACCCTCTTGCATCTCCGACCGCCCAGACCCGGAAGGGAACCTTTGATGTCCGTCGACACACGGCCGGCGTCCGCCCCTCCCCCAGCCTCCGGCCAGGGGAACCCCCATCTCGCTGCGCTCACCGAGGACGAGCTGAGGACACTGGATGCCCATTGGCGCGCCGCGAACTACCTGTCCGTCGGTCAGATCTACCTCATGGCGAACCCCCTGCTGACCGAGCCGCTGCGTCCCGAGCACGTCAAACCGCGGCTGCTCGGCCACTGGGGCACCTCGCCCGGGCTGAACCTGGTCCACACGCATCTCAACCGCGTCATCAAGGCACGCGGCCAGGACGCCCTGTGCATCTGGGGGCCCGGCCACGGCGGCCCCGCGGTTCTCGCCAACTCCTGGCTGGAGGGCACCTACAGCGAGACCTACCCCGACGTCACCCGGGACGCGCTCGGCATGGAGAGGCTGTTCAGGCAGTTCTCCTTCCCCGGCGGTGTGCCCAGCCACGTGGCCCCCGAGACACCCGGCTCGATCCACGAGGGAGGCGAGCTGGGCTACGCGCTCTCCCACGCCTACGGCGCCGCCCTCGACAACCCGGACCTGCTCGTCGCCTGTGTGATCGGCGACGGCGAGGCGGAGACCGGTCCGCTGGCCGCCTCCTGGCATTCCAACAAGTTCCTCGACCCCGTCCACGACGGCGCCGTCCTGCCGATCCTCCACCTCAACGGTTACAAGATCGCCAACCCGACGGTGCTGTCCCGCCTGCCCGACACCGAACTTGACGCCCTGCTGAGGGGATACGGCCACAGCCCGATCCACGTCAGCGGCGACGACCCGATGAAGGTGCACCGGGCGATGGCCGCCGCGATGGACGACGCGCTGGACCGCATCGCGCTCCTGCAGCGCAGCGCGCGCGAAGACGGCGTGTCCGAGCGGTCGCACTGGCCGGTGATCGTGCTACGCACACCGAAGGGCTGGACCGGCCCGGCGGAGGTCGACGGACTGCCGGTGGAGGGCACTTGGCGCTCCCACCAGGTGCCGCTGGCCGCCGTACGGGACAACCCGCAGCATCTGCGGCAGCTGGAGACATGGCTGCGCTCGTACAAGCCGGAAGAACTCTTCGACGCGCAGGGCAGCCCCCGCGAGCAGGTGCTGTCTTGCGTCCCGGACGGCCCCCGGCGCCTGGGCGCCACCCCGCACGCCAACGGTGGCCTGCTGCTGCGCGAACTGCCGCTGCCCCCACTGGAGCGCTACGCCGTGCCCGTCGACAAGCCCGGCGCGACCCTGCACGAACCCACCCGTGTCCTCGGCGATCTGCTGGAGCACGTCATGCACGCCACCCGCGAGCGGCGTGACTTCCGCCTCGTGGGACCGGACGAGACCGCCTCGAACCGGCTCCAGGCCGTCTTCGACGCCAGCGGCAAGGCGTGGCAGGCACAGACCCTTCCCGTCGACGAGCATCTGGACCGGCACGGCCGGGTGATGGAGATCCTGTCCGAGCACACCTGCCAGGGCTGGCTGGAGGGATATCTGCTGACCGGCCGGCACGGGCTGTTCTCCTGCTACGAGGCCTTCGTCCACATCGTCGACTCCATGGTCAACCAGCACATCAAGTGGCTGCGCGTCACCCGCCGCCTGCCCTGGCGCGCCCCCATCGCCTCCCTCAACTACCTGCTCACCTCGCACGTGTGGAGGCAGGACCACAACGGCTTCTCCCACCAGGACCCCGGCTTCGTCGACCACATCCTCAACAAGAGCCCGGAAGCGGTGCGGGTCTACCTGCCGCCGGACGCCAACACGCTGCTGTCGGTTGCGGATCACGCGCTGCGCAGCAAGGACTACGTGAACGTGATCGTGGCGGGCAAGCAGCCCTGCTTCGACTGGCTGTCGATGGAACAGGCGAAGGTGCACTGCGCCCGTGGTGCGGGGATCTGGGAGTGGGCGGGGACGGAGAACGGCCGTGAGCCGGACGTGGTACTGGCCTGCGCGGGCGACGTGCCCACCCAGGAGGTCCTGGCCGCCGCCCAGCTGCTGCGCCGACACCTGCCCGACCTCGCCGTCCGCGTCGTGAACGTCGTCGACATCGCCCGGCTGCTGCCCGGCGAGGAACACCCGCACGGCATGAGCGACTTCGAGTACGACGGCCTGTTCACCACCGACAAGCCGGTGATCTTCGCCTACCACGGCTACCCGTGGCTCATCCACCGCCTCGCCTACCGCCGCACCGGCCACAAGAACCTCCATGTGCGCGGCTACAAGGAGATCGGGACGACGACCACACCGTTCGACATGGTCGTCGGCAACGACCTCGACCGCTACCGGCTGGTCATGGACGTCATCGACCGCGTGCCCGGCCTGGCGGTGCGCGCCGCGGCCGTACGCCAGCGGATGGAGGACGCCCGGCTGCGCCACGGCGAGTGGATCCGCGTCCACGGCGTCGACCTGCCGGAGGTCGCCGACTGGTCCTGGGACGGCTGAACCCGATACCGACAGGCCCCGGGCAGCGGGACGTTCGGCCCGCTACCCGGGGCCTCGCAGCCCCTCCGACGGGGCGTGAGTGACGCGGGACATTGAAGGCACAACGAGAAGTCGACCCCATCCTGCGCGTCACAGTCCTCGAAAGGGATGAGCATCATGGCAGTGCACAACCACTCCCACCGGCACCTGGGATTCCGCTTCCCGTCCCTGCACCGGGGCGGGACGGCGCCTGCGTCCGGTGAGGTGACGACCGCGGCGGCGACGGCCACCCAGGCGTACGCCTTCGCCGGTCTGCGCCTGCTGACCGGGTTCGTCTTCCTGTGGGCGTTCCTGGACAAGACCTTCGGCTTCGGCTACGCCACCCGGTCCGGCAACGGCTGGATCGACGGCGGTTCACCCACCAAGGGCTTCCTCAGTGGTGTGGCCGTCGGGCCGATGGAGTCCACCTTCCACGACTGGGCCGGGGCCGCCTGGGCCGACTGGCTGTTCATGCTCGGCCTGCTGGGCATCGGTCTCGCCCTGGTCGCCGGCATCGGCCTGCGGCTCGCGGCGGTCGCCGGCACGCTGATGATGGCGCTGATGTGGATCGCGGAGTGGCCGCCCGCCCGGCACCTGTCCGACGGGTCGGCGAGCATGTCGACCAACCCGTTCGCCGACTACCACCTCATCTACGCCGTCGTCCTCATCGCCCTCGCTGCCGCGGGCGCCGGCGCCACCTGGGGCCTGGGCAAGGCATGGGCACGGCTGCCCTTCGTCAGCCGCAACCGCTGGCTCCTGTGAGGGCCGGACACTCCTCGGACCGGGGCGCCTCCTCCTGCCGGCGGGGGTGCCCCGGTTGCCTGTGCTCCCGCGAGGCGACGCACGGCGGGCCTTGTACCGGGCGAGGCGACGACAAGCGGGGCCCCGGTCCGGCAGGGACCTACGGCCCGGCACGAGAGGGACGGGTGGAGCGCCCCAGGTGCGCCGAGCGACCCTCCCCGGGGGTGTCACGAGCGACGAGCATCGAAGACGAGCACCAAGAGTGAAGAACTTCCACGGGCAGGATGAGGGAGAGACCGGCGATGACGGCAACGGTGACAGCTGGACCCCGGACGGCGACCGAGCCATGGCGCGGCTTCGCCGGCACGTACTGGCGGGACCGAGTCGACGTACGCGACTTCATCCAGGCCAACTACACACCCTACGACGGCGACTCCGTGTTCCTGGCCGGCCCGACCGAGCGCACGCTCGCCGTCTGGGGCAAGATCGCCGCCCTGTTCCCCGAGGAGCGGCGCCGGGGCATCCTCGACGTCGACACGGGCCTGCCGTCCACCATCACCTCGCACGGGCCGGGCTACATCGACCGCGACCGCGAGCTGATCGTCGGCCTGCAGACCGACGCCCCGCTCAAGCGCGCGATCATGCCCAACGGAGGCCTGCGGATGGTCGAGAACGGCCTGAAGGCGTACGGCTACGAGCCCGACCCGTTCGTCACCCGCGTCTTCGGCACCTATCGCAAGACGCACAACGATGGTGTCTTCGACGCCTACACCCCCGAGATGCGGGCCGCTCGCAAGGCCGGGATCATCACCGGTCTGCCGGACGCGTACGGCCGCGGTCGGATCATCGGTGACTACCGGCGCGTCGCGCTCTACGGCACCGACCGGCTGATCCAGGCCAAGCGCGCCGAGCGGGCCCGGCTGGACGCCCAGCCCTCCAGCCCGGACGTCATCCGCGACCGTCAGGAACTGGCCGAACAGATCCGGGCGCTGGGCGAACTCGTGCAGATGGCCGCCTCGTACGGCTGCGACGTCTCCCGCCCCGCCGCCACCGCGCACGAGGCCGTGCAGTGGCTCTACCTGGGCTTCCTGGCCGCGGTGAAGGAGCAGAACGGCGCCGCCATGTCGCTCGGCCGCACCTCCACCTTCCTCGACGTCTACCTCCAGCGGGATCTGGACGAGGAGACGATCGACGAGAGTCGCGCCCAGGAGCTGATCGACGACTTCGTGATCAAGCTACGGATCGTACGGTTCCTGCGCACCCCCGAATACGACGCGCTCTTCTCCGGCGACCCGACCTGGGTGACGGAGTCCATCGGCGGCATCGGTACGGACGGCCGCCCGCTGGTCACCCGCACGTCCTTCCGCTTCCTGCAGACCCTCTACAACCTGGGCCCGGCACCTGAGCCCAACCTCACCGTCCTGTGGTCGCCCGGGCTGCCCGAGGGCTTCAAGCGGTTCTGCGCCCAGGTCTCCATCGACACCAGCGCCATCCAGTACGAGTCCGACGACCTGATGCGCCCGCACACCGGCGACGACACGGCGATCGCCTGCTGTGTCTCCGCGATGGCCGTCGGCAGGCAGATGCAGTTCTTCGGCGCCCGCGTCAACCTGGCCAAGGCCCTGCTGTACGCGATCAACGGCGGCCGGGACGAGATGACCGGCGAGCAGATCGCCCCGGAGGCGCCCGCGCTGACTCGTGACTACCTGGACTACGAGCAGCTGCGGGCGGCGTACGACCACATGCTCGACTGGCTGGCGGCCACGTACGTCAACGCGCTCAACGTCATCCACTACATGCACGACAAGTACGCCTACGAGCGCATCGAGATGGCGCTGCACGACCATCCGGTGCACCGGTTCATGGCCTGCGGCATCGCCGGTCTCTCGGTGGCGGCGGACAGTCTCTCGGCCGTCAAGCACGCGCGCGTGAAGGTCATCCGGGACGCGACCGGCCTGGCTGTCGACTACGAGGTCGAGGGCGAGTACCCGGCGTACGGCAACAACGACGACCGGGCCGACGCCATCGCAACCGACCTGGTGAAGTCGTTCATGGCGAAAGTGCGCAGGCACCCCACGTACCGGGACGCCGAGCACACCCAGTCCGTGCTGACCATCACCTCCAACGTGGTCTACGGCAAGCACACCGGCAACACCCCCGACGGCCGGCGTGCCGGAGCGCCCTTCGCGCCGGGAGCGAACCCGATGAACGGCCGTGACCGGCACGGGGTGGCCGCCTCGGCCCTCTCGGTGGCCAAGCTGCCCTACGAGCAGGCCCGCGACGGCATCTCACTCACGACGACGATCACACCCGAGGGCCTCGGCCACGACCCGGCCGAGCGTGCCGCGCACCTGACCGGCATCCTCGACGCCTATATGGCCTCCGGCGGCTTCCACATGAACGTCAACGTCCTGGACCGCGCGACACTGGAGGACGCCATGGAACACCCCGAGAAGTACCCGGAGCTGACGATCCGGGTCTCCGGATACGCCGTCAACTTCGTCCGTCTGACGCGCGAGCAGCAGCTCGACGTGATCAGCCGCACCTTCCACGGATCGTTGTGAACACCACCGTCGAGCCGGTGACGGGC
Source organism: Streptomyces sp. HNM0645 (assembly GCF_030056615.1). Taxonomy (NCBI): domain Bacteria; kingdom Bacillati; phylum Actinomycetota; class Actinomycetes; order Kitasatosporales; family Streptomycetaceae; genus Streptomyces; species Streptomyces sp. HNM0645. The sequence goes on from NZ_JASHLT010000003.1 coordinate 106,466, forward strand.
CGGATCCACTCCTGGGACCTGTCCACGGGAGTGGACGGTCCCGGGACCCGGTTCGTGCTCTTCCTCTCCGGCTGCCCGCTGCGCTGCCTGTACTGCGCCAACCCGGACACCTGGCACATGCGCGACGGCAAGCCGGCCACCGTCGACGAGGTGATGACCGAGATCGAGAAGTACCGGCCCTTCATCACCACCGCAGGCGGGGGAGTGACCCTCACCGGTGGCGAGGCCCTGCTCCAGCCGGCCTTCACGGCCGCGATCTTCCGCCGCTGCAAGGAACTCGGCCTGCACACCGCCCTGGACACCTCCGGCTTCCTCGGCGCTCGCGCGAGCGACGAACTGCTCGCCGACACCGACCTGGTTTTGCTGGACATCAAGTCCTTCGACATCCGCACCTACCGGAAGCTGACCGGCGGCGACCTCGCCCCCACCCTCACCTTCGCCACCCGCCTGGACCGGCTCGGCGTGCCTGTGTGGATCCGCTACGTTCTCGTCCCCGGCTGGACCGACGACCCGGCGGCCATCGACGGCCTCGGCGCCTTCCTCGCCGGGCTGGGCAACGTCGACCGGGTCGACGTCCTGCCGTTCCACAAGCTCGGCGCCCACAAGTACGACGCGCTGGGCATCCCCTTCCCCCTGCGCGACACACCGACGCCGGACGCGGACCTGACGGAGCGGGTGCGGGAGCAGTTCCGGGAGCACGGCCTGCGGGCCCTGTGAACGCAGGCATGTCACGGCCGGGCGAGATACCGGGAAGCCGGTCGAAGGCCGAGCGGCGGTGGCACCCTGGAGGTGCCGGGGCCGGCGACGAAGAACGCGCTCAGGGAGCCACGGGGAGCCCGGAGGGCAGCACTCGGTGTCGACGCCATCGCTCACCCGGGAGACGGTGACAGCCCTGGTCCACGAAGCGACGGCCGCGCTGTCCCTGCACAACGCGCAGCCGTGGCGGTTCCGCTGCCTTCCGGGCAGCCGAACCCTCCCGGTGCGCTCGGATCCCCGACGCGCCGTACCGCGCACCGCCCCCCCCATGGCCGTGCCTTGCCCCTCGGCTGCGGCGCCGCGCCGATGAACCCTGCGGGTAGCTGCCGTGCACGGTGGGTGGCATCCGCGGCCCCGGCTGCTGCCGGACCCTCGGGACGCCGACGTCCGATGCCGGGCCGTGCCGCAGCCGGGTTCGAGCACCGTCCTCACCCGGCCCTGCTGAGCACGGCACCGTCCGGAGGACTGGTTGCGCGCCGGCCAGGTGATGAGCGCGTCCTTCTGCTGGCCCCCCTGAACGGCCTGTCCGGCTCCATCGGCGCCCAGGCCCCGGAATGGCGCGGCCTACGTCGGCCACTGCGCGATCCGGGGACAGGCACCGGGCATGTGCAGATGGTCCTGCGCCTCGGACATGGCCCGTCGGGCCCCGCGACAACCCGTCGTCCCACACGGGACGTACTCGACATCGCGCCCTGACCCGCCAGTCGGTGGTCGGTACCAGGGCCCTGACGAGCCACCCCTTCTGCAGGCATCGGGGCGTGGTGAAGGCAGCCGCGTGGGCCGTCGAGGCCGAGGCGGTCACGACGCGCCTCCGACATGGTCGTGCGCCCGGGCGCACGACCGGCGATGGGTGCTACTCGCCGGATCCGTCGCCCGAGCCGAAGTAGCCCGCTCGCATGATCTCCGCCATGTCGTCGAGCATGGGCATCCGCGGGTTGGCGGGCGCGCACTGGTCCTCGAAGGCGTTCAGGGCCTGCTGGGGCAGCGCGAGCAGGAAGCTCCGCTCGTCGACGCCGAGCGCCTGGAACGACGGCTCGATGCCCACGGCGTCACGCAGCCGCTCGACAGCCCGGGCGAGGGCCTCCACACCCGCCTGTGGGGTGGCCGCGGGCAGGCCGAGGGCGCGGGCGATGTCCTGGAAGCGTTCGGGGGCGCGGTAGTTCTCGTACTTGGGCCAGCCGGTCAGCTTCGTGGGGACGGTGCCGTTGTAGCGGATGACATGGGGGAGCAGGACCGCGTTGGTGCGGCCGTGGGCGATGCGGAAGGTGGCGCCGAGGGTGTGGGACATGGCGTGGACGATGCCGAGGAAGGCGTTGCCGAAGGCCATGCCCGCGATGGTGCCGGCGTTGTGCATCTTCTCCCGGGCCGCCGCCGACTCCTTGCGGTCGTTGACCGCCGCTTCGAGGTTGTCGAAGATCAGGCGGATCGCGTGCAGTGCGAGGCCGTCGGTGAAGTCGCTGGCGTAGACGGACACGTACGCCTCGATGGCGTGGGTGAGGGCGTCGAAGCCGCTGTCGGCGGCGAGGGCCGGGGGCAGGGCGGTGGTCAGGAGGGGGTCGACGATGGCCACGCTCGGGGTGAGCGCGTAGTCGGCGAGGGGGTACTTCTTGCCGGTGGCCGGGTCGGAGATGACGGCGAACGGGGTGACCTCGGCGCCGGTGCCGGAGGTGGTGGGCACGCAGACCAGGCGGGCGCGTGCGCCCAGTGTGGGGAAGCGGAAGGCACGCTTGCGGATGTCGGAGAACTTGTGCCGCATGTCGGCGAAGTCGATGTCCGGGTGCTCGTACAGCAGCCACATCACCTTCGCCGCGTCCATGGGCGAACCGCCGCCGAGCGCGATGATCGTGTCCGGGCGGAAGTCCCGCATGAGGCAGGCGCCGTGCTGCACGGAGTCGATGCTGGGTTCAGGTTCGACGTTGTCGATGATCTGCAGCGTCACGGGCTCGGCACGGCGCTTGAGGACGCGGTCGACGCGGTCGACGAAGCCGAGGCGGGTCATGGTGGCGTCGGTGACGATCGTGACGCGGTGGACGTCCGGCATGGAGGTCAGGTAGCGGATGGCCTGCGGCTCGAAGTAGATCTTCGGCGGTACCTTGAACCACTGCAGGTTGTTGCGGCGCGTGCCGACCCGCTTGACGTTCAGGAGCTGGGCGGCGGAGACGTTGTTGGACACCGACGTGCTGCCCCAGGAGCCGCAGCCCAGGGTGAGGGACGGCAGCAGGCTGTTGTAGATGCCGCCGATGGCGCCCTGTGAGGAGGGTGCGTTGACGATGATCCGTACGGTCTCGATGCGCCTGCCGTACGCCTCGGCGAGTGCGCGGTCCTCGGTGTGGATGACGGCGCTGTGGCCCTGGCCGTGGAAGGCGACCATGCCGGCGGCCAGGTCGAAACCCTGCTGCTCGGAGCCTGCCCGCAGGACGGCGAGGACGGGACAGAGCTTCTCGCGGGTCAGCGGCTCGTCCGGGCCCACGCGTTCGGCCTCGACCAGGATGACGGAGGTGCCGGCGGGCACGCTGAAACCGGCCTGTTCGGCGATCCATGCCGGGCTCCGTCCCACGGCCGCCGCGTTGACCTTGGGCTCGCAGCCACCACCCGGGGCGGCCTTGCCGGTGGGGAAGAGGAACGCCTCCAGCTTCGCCTTCTCCTCGGCGGTCGCCAGGTGGGCGTGCAGCGCACGGAACTCCGTCAGAGCCTCGTCGTAGATCTCGTCGTCCAGGATGACGGCCTGTTCGGAGGCGCAGATCATGCCGTTGTCGAACGACTTGGACAACACCAGGTCGTTGACGGCGCGGCGCAGCTTGGCGCTCTTGTGGACGTACGCGGGAACGTTGCCGGCGCCCACGCCGAGGGCGGGCTTGCCGGCCGAGTACGCGGCCTTGACCATGGCGTTGCCGCCGGTGGCGAGGATCAGCGAGACCCCCGGGTGGCGCATGAGCGTGCCGGTCGCTTCGACGGACGGGGTCTCGATCCACTGGACGCACTGCTCCGGCGCGCCCGCGGCGACGGCCGCGTCGCGCACGATCCGGGCCGCCTCGGCGCTGCAGCGCTGGGCCGAGGGGTGGAACGCGAACACGACCGGATTGCGGGTCTTCAGCGCCATGAGCGCCTTGAAGATCGTGGTGGAGGTCGGGTTGGTGACCGGAGTGATCGCACAGACCACACCCACCGGTTCCGCGATCTCGACCATGTCCTCGACGTCGTCGCGGGCGATGACACCGACGGTCTTCATCTTGCCCATGCTGTGCGTGACGTGCTCGCACGCGAACATGTTCTTGGCCGCCTTGTCCTCGAAGACACCGCGGCCGGTCTCCTCGACCGCGAGCCGCGCGAGCGCGGTGTGCTGGTCCAGGGCGGCGACCGACGCCTTCTTCACGATGAGGTCGACCTGCTCCTGCGTCAGGTCCTGGTAGTCGGCGAGCGCCTTGAGCCCGTTCGTGACCAGCCGGTCGACGGCGATGGCGGTCTCGGACGGCTCGCCGCCCGGTGCGGCGGGGCGGGTTGGGGCGTCCTGTCGGGTCATGGGGGTCGTGCCTCCGTCGTCGAGGTCGTGGGCCGGAAGACCGGCACGTTCCGGGTGGGAGCGGCACCACGGGGGATCGGTGCCGCTCCCACCACCACCGTTCCTCGGACGGGAGCCGTCACCCAGGAGTCGAAGGTCCCGGCCGGGGCCCGACCGGGCCGGATCGTCAGGGCCGATCGGTTCTGACAGCGAGGTGTGCGGGACCGCGGACCGGGGCGGGTGTTCGACAGCGCCTGCAGAGCGTTGTCGACGTCGTGGCGGTGGCGGGGGTATGGATGACACCACCGCGGGCCTCAGCAGCCTGGACGCCCTGGAGTCCGCCGCTGCCGTGCTCCTGGCCGGCAAAGTGATCACCGGCAACCGGCCGGCGACATCATCGACCTGGGCGACGTCACCACCGCCCGTGGCACCGAGATGCTGCCGCCCTTCTGGCTGCGCCTGTACGGCGTACTGCGCCACTGAAGCACCCCAAGGAGCGTCGTCACCGCTCGGGAAGCCGGCGGTGGGCGATCCATTGCGAGGGATGCTTCTCGGGCGGGTGGGTGTCGTCGACGCGGAACGTGAGACCGTTCATCACGCCCACCACGCCGTCCACCCGCCAGGAAAGCTGGACGGCCACCGGGATGTCGCTACGGCGTTCGAGACGTCCCTCCAGCGTGGCCGTCCCGTCGTGGACCGAGACGACGACGGTGTGGGGCGGCAGGCGCATGGCATGGGTCAGGACCTCGCCGATGATCTCCTGCCGGATCTCCTCGTCCGTGCGCAGGAAGACCCGCAGCAGGTCACGGCGGGTGGCGATGCCGATCAGGCGGTCCTCCTCGTCCACCACGGGCAGCCGCTCGATCCGGTGACGCTCCATCACCCGCGCGGCGTCCGCGACGCGTTGCTCCGGGTGCACGGTGATCGCGGGGGTCGACATCAGCTGCCCGGCGGTCATGGCACGGGCCTTGGCAGCGGCGACTCGGGCCTTGCGGCGCAGTGCCGGCAGCCAGGAGCGGATGCCCTGGGCTGGCCGGGCCTGCGACGCCTGCCGGCGGACCAGGTCGGTCGCGGAGATCATCCCGAGGACCTTGTCATCGGCGTCCACCACCGGCAGGCCGCTGATCCTGTGCCGGGCCAGCAGTTGTGCCACGTCCTTCAACGGCGTCTCCTGGCACGCCTGGATGACGTCGGGGGTCATCACCTCGCCGACCTTGGATGTCTTCACGGCAGTTCCCTTCTCCGCTGGTGTCCGTGGAGGGCACCGGTCTCTGCCGGTGCCTGTGGAGGACGATCGCCTTCCCCGCGTACGGCCGCAGCGGGCCGTCCCGTGTCCCCACAGGGCGAGGTGCCGGCGGCCGGCATCGGGGGCCGGAACTCTCGGGTGAGGGCGACCGGTCCGGCCGCTGCCGTCCCGTTGGACTGTCCCGGGTGGCCGGTCCTCGACGCCTCTCCAGCCTCCCGCGCACCGGCTCGACGGGGCAGGGCCGACCGGCCCTGAGCCACGAGGCGGACTTTCCTCCTGCCGCCTGGACCCGGTCGGTGACGACGCCGCCACGGCGTGGGCCGCAACGATCGTCCGCCGGAGCGAGGACGGGTACGTCGCCGCCGCGAAGGAGCGCCGATCGGCCCTGACCGTGGCGCCAACAGGCCCATGCGCACGGGGGCGCGGCCGGGGGAGTGTGATGGGTGAGAGCAATGGCGTAGGCACTGGATGTGGGAGGCAGGATGAGCGGTGTGGTGGTAGTAGGTGTGGACGGGTCTGCGTCGAGTCTCGCCGCGGTCGAGGCCGCGGCACGGGAGGCGAGGTTGCGCGGGGCGGGGCTGCGGGTGGTGCACGCGTTCATCTGGCCCGCGCTGCACGTGCCCCTGGGCCCGTCACCTTCGGGCCCGCCCGAGGGCGGGCTCCGGAACCTGGCCGACCGCCTGGTGGCCGAGGCGGTCGAGCGGGCGCGCGCCGCGGCACCGGAGGTCGAGGTCAGCCAGGCCGTCGTGACCGGAGAGCCACTGACGGTCCTGGAGGCGCAGTCGCGTGCGGCTGAGCTGGTGGTGGTCGGGTCGCGCGGCATGGGCGGGTTCGTCGGGCTGCTGGTCGGGTCGACGGCCGTCCATCTGGCGGCACACGGCCGGTGTCCGGTGCTGGTCGTGCGGGAGCAGCCGAGTGCGGAAGGCCCGATCGTGCTGGGCGTCGACGGCTCGGCGGCGGGTGGGCCAGCGGCGGACTTCGCCTTCGCCGAGGCCGAGTTGCGGAAGGCGCCGCTGGTGGCGCTGCACGCCTGGACCACCTGGAACGCACCGATGCCCGCGCCGCAGGACCCGTCGATGCCCTACGCCAACCCGCCGGGCGCCCTCGCCGGGGAGGAGGAGCGCCTGCTGTCCGAGGCGCTCGCCGGACGCCAGGAGCGGTACCCGGGTGTGGTGGTGGAGCACCGGGTGGTGCACGGCGGGACGCGGGAGGAGCTGATCGAGGCGAGCAGGTCCGCCCAGCTGGTGGTGACCGGCGCCCGCGGCCGGGGCGGCTTCACCGGGCTGTTGCTCGGCTCGGTCAGTCAGGCCCTGCTGCATCACGCCCACTGTCCGGTCGCGGTGGTGCGGGGAGCGGACCCGCGGCACTGACCTCGTGCGGTGGGCGGCCCCCTGCCCTGTCCCGCGGTGCGGGCGGGCGGGGGGCCGCCTGCCGGGTGGGTGCGAAGCGCGTGAGGACGGGGCCGCAGACGGCGAGGAGCATCACGTAGGTGGTGACCAGAGCCGCCAGGCGGCCCTGCGCAGGGGCGGCCAGCCCGATGATGACGACGGAGAACTCGCCGCGGGCGATGAGCGCGGTTCCGGCCCGCAGCCGGCCGCGGCGGCCCGCGCCCTCGCGTCGGGCGGCATACCAGCCGGCGGCCACCTTGGTCGCGGCCGTGACCACTGCCAGCGCCGTGGCGGCGGGCAGCATCGGCAGCAGGTCGCCCGGATCGACGGTCAGGCCCAGGGCGAGGAAGAACACCGCGGCGAACAGGTCGCGCAGCGGGCTGAGCACGGCCCGGGCCCGGTCGGCGGCGGTCCCGGTCAGCGCGAGTCCGATCAGGAAAGCGCCGACGGCGGCGGAGACGTGGATGATCTCGGCCAGCGCGGCCACGATCAGGGTGATACCGAGAACGCGGAGCAGTACCTGCTCGGCGTCGGGGTGGGACACGATACGGCCGACATGCTGGCCCCAGCGCCAGGACACGGTTATGGCCGCGGTGACGGCCGTCATGGCGGCTGCGACAGCGAGCAGCGCCTGCCACCAGGTGCCTCCGGAGGCGAAGACGGCGAGCAGCGGCAGGTAGGCGGCCATCACGAAGTCCTCCACCACCAGCACGGACAGCACCGCGGGAGTCTCCCGGTTGCCCAGCCGGCGCAGGTCGCCGAGCAGGCGGGCGACGATCCCGGAGGAGGAGACGTAGGTGGCGCCCGCGAGCGCCAGGATCCCGCTGGCGTCCAGGCCGAGCAGCCAGCCGGCCACGGCGCCCGGGGCGGCGTTGAGGACGAGGTCGATGACGGCGGAGGAACGGTGCCGGCGAAGGCTGACGGTGAACTCCCGGACGGTGAAATCCAGACCGAGAACCAGGAGCAGCAGGATCACACCGATGGCGGCGCCGGTGTCGACGAAGTCCCGGGCGGCCGGAACCGGAGCGAGCCCGCCGTCGCCCAGGGCCAGTCCGGCCAGCAGGTACAGCGGTACGGGCGAGAGGGCGAAACGCCGTGCGAGGGTGCCGAGCAGGCTCAGCACCGCCAGGATGATGCCCAGTTCCAGCAGCAGGGCGATGGGAGTGTGCACCGCTCAGCCCTGGACGATGCGCTGGACTCCGGCGATGCCCTCGCGGGTGCCGATCACCACCAGGATGTCCCCGGCCCGCAGGGTCTGGCCCGGTCCGGGGGAGGCGATCACGTCCTCGCCGCGGACGACGGCCACGATCGAGGCACCGGTGCGGGTCCGGGCCCGGGTGTCCCCCAGGGCCCGGTCGGCGAACGGGCTGCCGGGACGCACCTCGACCTGACCCGCGCTCAGACCGGGCACCTCACGGGTCAGATCGGCGAACCGCTCGGCGATGCGCGGGGCCCCGAGGATCTCGGCGAGAGTGTCGGCCTCCTGGTTGGTGAGCCGGAGGACCGGGCGGGCCTCGTCCGGATCGTCGCCGGGGTACACCACCAGCTCGAAATCACCCGAGCGCTGGGCGACGACCCCGATCCGGTCACCCTCGTGGTTGACGAACTCGTAGCGCAGCCCCACGCCGGGCAGCAGCACCTCGTTGACGTCCATGTGGATCTCCCCGTCGTCACGCATCCGGATTCTTCGCACCGGGCCATGGCCTCGGCCCGCCGTAGACGGTCTTCGGCAGGCGTCGCAGCGGCCCGCCGTGCACTGGTTTTCGGCAGGCGCCGCGGAGTGCTCAAGTCGTCGTACAGGGTGCACGGCAGCGGCCGGAGCAGCGCGGCAGGTGATCAGTGTCGTGAGCGCCCTTGGGGCCCGACAGGGCCGAGTGGCCCCCTGGCCCGGACCGACGGCCCCTGGGCGTACCGGGTAGGCCGCACCGAGGCTGGAGGCCGAGGGGCCGCGCGTCGGCGATGGTCCGGGATGGGAGTATCCAGTGAGTTACCCGGTGAGTTACCCGGTGCGTGACCGCGACCCGGTGAGTGATCCCGTGATCGTGGGCGTGGACGGTTCCGCCTCCAGCACCGGCGCGGTCGAGGTCGCCGCCCGTGAGGCGCATCTGCGCGGGGTGGGGCTGCGGATCGTGCACGCCTTCGGGCGGGCGTCCGGACACCGGCCGGCCGGCGCGCCGCCGTGGAACGCCGCCGACCACGGTCTGGAGCCGATGGTGCGGGGTGCACTGGCCCGCGCAGAGGAACGGGCGCACACGATCGCGCCGGACATCGAGATCACCCGGTCGGTGGTGGCCGGGGAGGCGCTTGAGGTGCTGGAGATCGAGTCACGGTCGGCGTCGCTGGCGGTGGTCGGCAGCCGGGGCCTGGGCAGCTTCTCCGGGCTGCTGCTGGGCTCGACGGCGGTACATCTGGCCGCCCACGGCCAATGCCCGCTGACGGTGGTGCGGGGCCGCCCCGATCCGGCCGGTGCGGTGATCCTGGCCGTGGACGGCTCCGCGGCCGGCGAGGCGGCAGTGGAGTTCGCGTTCGCCGAGGCGGCACTGCGCAAGGCGCCGCTGGTCGCCCTCCATGTGTGGAACACCTTGAGCGAGCACGCCTACGAAGGTCCCGGCGACCCCCTCACCGCCGTGGTGGCAGACGCCGACCGTATCCGCGAGGCCGAGCAGCACCTGCTGGACGGGACGGTGGCCTCCTGGCAGAAGGTCCATCCCCAGGTCGTGGTCGAGCGGCGCCTGGTGCGTTCCCGGATCCGCCCGGCTCTGATCGACGCCAGTCGCGGCGCCCAGCTGGTGGTGACCGGAGCCCGGGGCCGGGGCGGCTTCACCGGCCTGCTGCTCGGCTCCGTCAGCCAGGCCCTGCTGCACCACGCCCACTGCCCCGTCACCGTCGTCCGCGGCAAGGAGTGACCTTGCCCGAGCAGCAGTCCACGGCAGGGAATGACACCCTGCCCGAGCAGACCACGGCCGCAGACCACGCCCTGCCGGTACCGACGCCCCCGCAGCCGGACGCCTACCGGCGCGACGCCGCCGAAGTGGCGGACTTACTGGCCGTACTCCCGGCCACGGGCCTGACCACGGCGGACGCCGAGCAGCGGGCCGCCGCCTGGGGCGCCAACGCACTGGCCGAACCGGTGCGCCGACCGCAGTGGCTGCGCCTGCTGGACCAGTTCCGCAGCTGGCTGATCGGCATCCTGCTCGCCGCAGCCGTCGTCGCCGGAATCATCGGCCAGATCAAGGACGCCCTCGTCATCACGGTCGTCCTGTTCATCAACGCCACCATCGGCTACCTGCAGGAACGCCGCGCCGAGCGCAGCCTGGAGGCCCTGCGCCAGATGCTGGTCCCCACCGCACGCGTGCGACGCGACGGCCAGGTGAAGGAGATCCCGGCCCGCACCCTGGTGCCCGGCGACGTCGTCCTGCTGGAAGCCGGCGACCGTGTCCCGGCCGACGGGCGCCTGGTGGTCGCCGAGTCGGTCGAGGCGGGCGAGGCCGCGCTGACCGGCGAGTCCCAGCCCGTCGCCAAGACGACCGCGCCCACCGGGGCCGACGGTGCCGAGCCCGTACCCGTTGCCGAGCGCACCGGAATGCTCTTCATGAACACCGCCCTGACCCGCGGCCGCGCCGAGATGATCGTCACGGCCACCGGCATGCGCACCGAGGTCGGCGCGATCGCCGAGGCGTTGCGCACCGGCGCGGAACCGCCCAGCCCGCTCCAGGTCCAGATGGACAGCCTGGGCCGACGCCTGGCCCTGGTGAGCGGCATCGCCGTGGCCGCCTACGCGCTCGTGGCCCTCCTGCGCGGTGAGGAGCTCGCCGACCTCGCGCTGCGCGCGGTGGCCCTGGCCGTCGCCGCGATTCCCGAGGGTCTGCCGGCCGTTCTCGCGCTCACCCTGGCCCTGGGCGTCCACCGCATGGCCCGCCACGGCGCCATCGTCAAACTCCTGGCCTCCGTCGAGGCACTCGGTTCCGCGACCGTGGTGTGCAGCGACAAGACCGGCACCCTGACCCTGAACGAGATGACCACCCGCGCCCTGTGGGCCGCCGGGCGCGCCTACGAGGTGACCGGGGAGGGATACGACACCGCGGGCACCGTCCGCCCCGTGGACGAGCGGCACGGCCGGGACCCGCACGATGCGCCCCTGCACGACGGGGCCAAGCGCGATGTGACCCCGCATGACGCGCCCCCGCCCGCCCTGTGCGACGCGGTGCTGCCGTTCGCCCTGTGCAACGACGCCCGCGTCACCCCGGACGGCGTCATGGGAGACCCCACCGAGGCCGCCCTGGCCGTACTCGCCGCCAAGGCCGGTGTCGACGCCGGACTCCGCGACCGCATGCCGCGTACCGGTGAGATCCCCTTCGACCCGGCCGCCAAGTACATGGCCACCTTCCACACCGACGCGGAGGACGGTCGCGTCCGTGTCCACGCCAAGGGAGCCGTCGACGTCCTGCTGGAGCGCTGCACCCACGTCCTGACCGAACAGTGCCGCGTCCCCCTCGACGCCGAGCGCCGCCGTGAGGTCACCGACGCCGCCCGGCGGATGGGCGGTCAGGGCCTGCGGGTCCTCGGGGCAGCCACCGGCACCACGGACCGGTCGGACCCCCGGGAGGTGACGGGACTGACCCTGACCGCGATCGCGGGGATAGCCGACCCTCCGCGTCCTCAGGCCCGCGACGCCGTCGCCCTGGCGCAGGCCGCCGGCGTCACCGTCAAGATGATCACCGGGGATCATGCCGACACCGCCGCCGCCATCGCCCGCGAACTCGGCATCACCGGCGACGTCGTCTCAGGTACAGAACTGGCCAGGATGAGCGAACGGGAACTCGCGGACCGCGTGGAGGACGTCGGTGTCTTCGCCCGCGTCGCCCCCGAACACAAGGTGACCGTCGTCCGCGCGCTCTCCGAGAAGGGCCACATCGTGGCCATGACCGGAGACGGCGTCAACGACGCCGCCGCCCTGCGCGCCGCCCACATCGGCGTCGCGATGGGCATTACCGGCACCGACGTGGCCAAAGAGGCCGCCGACATGGTCCTGACGGACGACGACTTCTCCACCATCGTCCGCGCGGTCCGCGAGGGCCGCTGCGTCTACGACAACATCGTCACGTTCGTCCGCTTCCAGCTGTCCACCAACATCGGCGCCATCCTCACCCTGCTCGCCACCGTGCTGGCCGGACTGCCCGCGCCCATGTCCGCGATCCAGCTGCTGTGGGTCAACATCATCATGGACGGACCGCCCGCCATGGCTCTGGGCATCGACCCGCCGCAGGACAACGTGATGCGGCGTCCGCCCCGCCCGCCCGGCGAGCGCATCCTGAACGCCCGCCGCCTGGCTGCCATCGCCCGCTCAGGCGCGGTCATGGCCGCAGGCACCCTGGCCGTCTTCGCCGGCGCCCGGCACCTCACCGACACCGAGACCGCCGCCACCATGGCCTTCACCACGTTCGTCCTCTTCCAACTGTGCAACGCCCTGGCCGCACGTGGCGAGGACGGCCCCGTCCTCGGCCGTCACCAGCTGCACAACCGCACCTTGTGGATCTGCCTGGCCACCGTTCTGGTCCTCCAGGTCATCGCCGTGCAAGTGCCCGTGGCCCAGGGTGTCTTCGACACCGTGCCGCTCAGCCCCGCCCAGTGGGCGATCTGCCTCGCCACGGCCTCCACCGTGCTGCTGACCGAGCACGTCTGGCGCGCCGGCCGGACACGGCTCGGCCGCCCGGTGGACGCGACCCACGGGCACTGACGGCCGGGCCCGGAGAACACCTCTCCGAGCAGCTGCCGACGACCGGCAGCCTCAGGGGAGCCCGCGCCGAGGTCCTGATGCCGGACACCGGCAGGTGAACCGGCACCAGGACCTGGCTCTGTGCCGTGGCCGCCGCCGTCGCGGGGCGGGACGAACGGGGGTCGGGCATGCGGCCGTTCCTCGAGGCCGCCACCGGCCGGCCCTTCTGGTCGCCGCCCTGACCACCGACCCTGGGCCGTGCCGGCAGTCCGCGTGAGGCGCGCTCCACCGGAACCGGGTGGGGCGGCATCCTGTCCTTCCGGTGCTGGGAGGGAGCAGGTGTGGCGGAGTGGAAGACCCGGGCGAAGGGATTCGCCCGCTGTGTGACCGATTCGGCCACCAAGGTCGGGTTGGTCCTCAACTCCCGGCTGGAGACGGCAGAGCCAAGCTCGCCGAAGAGGCGAAGGTGCCGGCGGCCGACACGGCCGAGATCATCGCGGGGCAGTACGAGGTGCCGATCGATCTCCTCGGGCTCCTTGCGAAGGCCCCAGGCCTGGGTACGGCTGGTGTCATCTCACATGCAGTCGCCAGCCGACAGCCGGAAGGGCCGGAGCCGGTTCTTTCGCGTCCGGCTTCGGCCCTTCCGGGTGCGTCAGCAGCTGTCGCTGGTCCGCGCCCCGGGAAGCGCGGCGCGTCCGGCCTCCAGGCGGGCGACCGGGACGCGGAACGGTGAGCAGGAGACGTAGTCCAGTCCCGCGCCGTGGAAGAAGTGCACGGAGTCCGGGTCTCCGCCGTGCTCGCCGCAGACCCCGATCTTCAGCCCGGGCCGGGCCGCGCGGCCCTCCACGACCGCGATCTCGACCAGGCGGCCGACACCATCGCGGTCGACGGTCTCGAACGGGGACACCTTGAAGATGCCCTTGTCAAGGTAGGCGGAGAAGAACGCCGCCTCCACGTCGTCGCGGGAGAACCCCCAGGTGGTCTGGGTCAGGTCGTTCGTGCCGAAGGAGAAGAACTCCGCCTCCTCGGCGATCCGGCCCGCGGTCAGAGCCGCCCTCGGCAGCTCGATCATCGTGCCGACGGGGCACTCGACGGGGACGCCGGTGGCCCTGCTGACCTCGGCCATCACCTGTTCCACCTCCTCGCGTACGAGCCGCAGTTCCTCGACCGTGTCGATCAGTGGAACCATGATCTCCGCACGCGGATCACCGCCCGCCCGCTTGCGCTCGATGACCGCCTCGGCGATCGCCCGCACCTGCATGGCGACCAGTCCCGGTGCCACCAGCCCCAGGCGTACGCCGCGCAGGCCGAGCATCGGGTTCTCCTCGTGCATCCGGTTCACGGCTCGAAGCAGCTCGGCGTCGTGCGCGCTCGGCGGGGTGCCGTGTGCCTCGGCCGCAGCGACGCGGACGGCGAGTTCGGTGCGGTCCGGCAGGAATTCGTGCAACGGCGGGTCCAGGAGCCGGATGGTGACCGGCAGGCCGTCCATCGCCTCCAGGATGCCGACGAAGTCCTGCCGTTGCAGCGGCAGCAGTGCGTCCAGCGCCCGCTCGCGTTCGGCGTCGTCGCGGGCCAGGATCATCGCCTCGACCAGCTGCCGCCGGTCGCCGAGGAACATGTGTTCGGTCCGGCACAGTCCGATGCCCTCGGCTCCGAACCTGCGGGCACGGGCGGCGTCCTCGGGGGTGTCCGCGTTGGCCCGCACACCCAATCGCCGCACACCATCGGCATGTCGCATGGCGCGGGCGACGGCGTCGACCACCCCGGCCGAGCCCTCACCCGTATCGGCGCTCCTCTCGGCACCCGTCTCGAGACCTGCTTCGAAGTACCGCATCACCGCCGAGTCCACCAGCGGGACCGCGCCCGGGTAGACGGCGCCCTCGGAGCCGTCGACGGAGATGACCGTGCCCTCCTCGACGGTGCTGCCGCCCGCACTGAAGCGCCGGCCCTGCGGGTCGACGGAGATCTCCTCTGCGCCGCACACGCAGACCTTGCCCATGCCGCGGGCGACCACGGCGGCGTGGCTGGTCTTGCCGCCGCGACTGGTCAGCACGGCCTGGGCAGCGATCATGCCGGGCAGGTCGTCGGGGGTGGTCTCCTGTCGTACGAGGACGACCTTCTCCCCGGCCGCGGCGCGCCGTACCGCTTCGGCGGAGTCGAAGACCGCGGCGCCGGCCGCGGCGCCCGGCGAGGCCGGAATGCCGTGTGCGAGGGCGTCCCCGACGGCGGAGGTGTCGAAGCGGGGGAACATCAGGCGGGCGAGGCCGTCGCCGCTGAGGCGTGCCAGAGCCTCGTCGGGGCTGATGAGTTCCTCGTCCGTCAGCGCGGCGGCGATGGCGAACGCGGCCTCGGCGGTGCGCTTGCCGACCCGGGTCTGCAACATCCACAGCCGGCCGCCCTCGATGGTGAACTCGACGTCGCACAGGTCCCGGTAGTGGGTCTCCAACGTTCGCATGTGGTCGCGGAGCCGGGCGAACGCCTCGGGGTTCAGGCGGCCCAGTTCGTCCAGGGCAGCGGTGTTGCGGATGCCCGCGACGACATCCTCCCCCTGCGCGTTGGACAGGTAGTCGCCGTACAGGCCGGGGCGCCCTGTGGCCGGGTCCCGGGTGAAGGCGACTCCGCTGCCGGAGTCGGTGCCGAGGTTGCCGTAGACCATGGTCTGGACGTTGACGGCGGTGCCCAGGTCGTCGGGGATGTGTTCGCGGCGGCGGTAGAGGCGGGCGCGCTCGCCGTTCCAGGACTCGAAGACGGCCATTACGGCGCGGCGCAGTTGCTCGGCGGGGGACTGCGGGAAGTACTCGCCCGTCTCCTGGCGGATCAGTTCCTTGTACGCCTCGACGAGCTCGGCCAGATCGACCGCGTCCAGGCCCAGGTCGTCGGCCGCGCCGCGGGTTTCCCTGAGGCGGGCCATCACGTTCTCGAACAGCGCGCTGTCGACGCCCATGACGGTGCCGCCGAACATCTGCACAAGGCGGCGGTAGGAGTCCCAGGCGAAGCGTTCGTTCCCGGAGGACTTCGCCAGCCCCAGCACGGACTCGTCGTTCAGGCCGATGTCCAGGATCGTCTCCATCATGCCGGGCATCGAGAAGCGGGCCCCGGAGCGGACCGACAACAGCAGAGGGTCGTCCGGCTGCCCCAGCCGCCGGCCGGCGGCCTGCTCCAGGGCGGTCAGGTGCTCGGAGATCTCGCGGACCAGGCCGTCCGGTTCGGAGCCGGTGGCGAGGAAGGCCCGGCAGGCTTCAGTGGTGACGGTGAACCCGGGCGGCACCGGCAGACCCATCCGGGTCATCTCGGCCAGGTTGGCGCCCTTGCCGCCGAGCAGGTCGGCCATGTCACGGCCGCCCGCGGTGAAGTCGTACACGTAACGGGCCATGACGGTGTGCCCTTTCATACAGCTTTCCCAGGGAGGGTTGTGGGGCTCGGTCGTGTCCGCCGGGCGTCGTGGCCGGTCGGCGGACGACGCGCGGCGGACAGGTTCGGTCGGGTCACATCTCGAAGACGATGCGAGCTTTGATGCGACCGTCGAGGACGTCGGTGATGGAGTCGTTGACGGTGTCCAGCGGGCGGCTCTCGTAGATCACCTTGGTGCGTCCGGCTGCGTGCAGTTGGAACACCTCCGCGAGGTCCTGGCGGGTGCCGACGATCGAGCCGATGACGGAGGTGCCGTTCAGGACGGTGTCGAAGATCGGCACCTGGATGGTTCCGCCGGCGGGCAGGGCGACCATGACCAGCTTGCCGCCGCGCCGCAGACCGCCGTAGACGGAGGCGAACGCCTGCTCGTTGACGGCCAGCGCGATGGCGGCGTGCGCGCCGCCGTGCTGCTTCAGCACCTCGGCCGGGTCCTCCTTGCGGGCGTCGATGAGGATGTCGGCCCCCAGCTCGCAGGCGAGGTCGAGCTTGTCGTCGGTGACGTCGATCGCGGCCACCGTGGCCCCGGCGATCTTCGCGTACTGCACGGCCAGGTGACCGAGGCCGCCGACGCCGGAGATCGCCACCAGCTGCGCCGGGCGGACGTCTGCGACCTTGAGCGCCTTGTACGTGGTGACGCCGGCGCAGGTCAGCGGGGCGGCGTCACGCGGGTCGATGCCGTCGGGAACGGGGGCGGCGAAGTCGGCCGGGGCGAGCATCTTCTCGGCATAGCCGCCGTCCACGCTGTAACCGGTGTTGTGCTGCCGCTCGCACAGGGTCTCCCAGCCGGACAGGCAGTGCTCGCACCGCCCGCAGGCCCAGCCCAGCCACGGAACCGCCACCCGCTGCCCGACCTCCAGGTGGGTCACGCCGTCGCCGAGTGCCTCGACGATGCCGACGCCCTCGTGGCCGGGGACGAACGGTGGGATGGGCTTGACCGGCCAGTCACCGTGCGCGGCGTGGATGTCGGTGTGACACAGTCCGGACGCCTCCAGCCGGATGCGGACCTGGCCGGGACCGGGCTCCGGATCCGGACGCTCCTCGATCACCAGCGGCTCGCCGAAGGACCGGACGACTGCTGCCTTCATTTCGAAGCTCCTCGGTTCTCTGACTGCTCTCTGTCTCGCGAGATCGAGCGGGTGGACGACCGGCCCGTGCGGGTACTTCTCCCGTCACGGTCCCAGCGCCGGTCAGCGCCTTCCCTGCCCGTCCCGTGATATCGCCTTCCTGGCCGGCCCGTTGGCCCACAACGGGCCGTGTCCGTGCAGCGGCGGCAGGCTCGGCGCGTGCACGGCGCGCGGTGCGGCCCAGTCGGCGGCGGCCAGGCTCTCGGGCGAGCCGTCCAGCCCGACGGTGATGGGCGAATCATGGGAAGCAGCCTCCGGGTTCGGGACCAGCAGGCCGGACGACTGCGCCGGCCCTCCTTCCGAGCCTCACGACCGGGTGGCCGCCGTTCCAGGGGCCGATGGTCCCGACTCGGCCGGTGTGGTCCCCACGGGGAGGCCCGCCGGCCTCGTGAGCGGCCTCGGCGACGCCGCTGCGGTTCGGCAGTGCACTGGAAAGACGCTGGGCTGCATCGCATGCTGCTCCGTACGCGATGGGGTTCCCCGCGCGCGAAGCAGAGCGTGGGGGAGCGACCGGCCACGAGGGGCGCGGCAGACGACTGACGGTACATACCGGCACTGCCGGCGTAGCGCCCAGGCGGTTCGGCACCGGTCGCCGTCCGGTGGGCGATCAGAACCGGTGCGCGTGGGAATGTGGGAACGTCAGACCGAAACGGGCCGGTCGGCTCTGGCCGTTCGGCCCAGGGATCGCACAAGATCTGAGGCAGGGAAGGACTGGTCCCGCCCCACCGGCGGTTTCCGGTTCCTGGGACAGACGACACAGGACAGGAGCCGTCGACGGCGGACAGCGAGCGACCCGGTAGTGACAATCCGATCCGGGTCTTCCTCATGGACGACCACGAGGTGGTACGGCGCGGTGTGCGCGACCTGCTGAACGACGAGCCGGACTTCACCGTGGTCGGCGAGGCGGGCACGGCGGAGCAGGCCCTGATGCGGGTTCCCGCGCTGCGCCCGCAGGTGGCCGTGCTCGATGTGCGCCTGCCCGACGGCGACGGCGTGACCGTCTGCCGCGAGCTGCGCTCACGCATGCCGGAACTGTCCTGCCTGATACTGACCTCGTTCGACGACGAGGAGGCCCTGCTCGACTCGATCATGGCCGGCGCCTCCGGATACGTGCTGAAGCAGATCCAGGGCACGGACCTGGTCTCGGCCGTCCGTACCGTGGCCGCCGGCCAGTCGCTGCTCGACCCGAGCGCCACCACCAGGTTGATGACCCGGCTGCGTCAGGCCCGGGCGCCGGAACCCGAGCCCGGCGCCCTGCCGGGGCTGACCGACCGGGAGCGGGAGATCCTGGCCCTGATCGGTGAGGGCCTGACCAATCGCCAGATCGGCCAACGGCTCTACCTCGCCGAGAAGACGGTCAAGAACCACATCTCCCGGCTGCTGGCCAAGCTCGGTGTGGAACGGCGCATCCAGGCCGCGGTCATCGCCACTCAGGCCCAGGACAGGCTGAAGCAGGGAGGTCACTGACACCCGCGCGGCGAGCCCGGGCCGAAGGTCCCCTGGCTTGTCCCCGTACGGCCCGTGCCCGACCGCACCCTCCACCGCCAGGCTGGCAGCACACAGAGACGCGGCGACCCGGTTCGGACCTGGTCGATCGGGAGGGCGACGGACATGAGCGTGCGCGTGGGCATCAACGGCTTCGGCCGGATCGGACGCAACTACCTGCGCTGTCTGCTGCAGCGTGCGGAAACCGAGGCGGCCACGGCCATCGAGGTGGTGGCGGTCAACGACCTCACCTCTCCGGCGGCGCTGGCGCACCTGCTGGCGTACGACTCGACGTACGGCCGTCTCGGCCGCACCGTCGAGCACGACGACACCTCGGTCACCGTCGACGGACAGCGCATCGCCGTGACCGCCGAGCGCGACCCGGCCGCCCTGGACTGGGCCGGTCTCGGGGTCGACATCGTCATCGAGTCCACCGGCCACTTCCGCACCCGCGAGCAGGCCGGGCTGCACCTGAAGGGCGGCGCCCGCAAGGTGCTGCTGTCCGTGCCCGGCAAGGGCGTCGACGCCACCGTCGTCATGGGCATCAACGAGGGCACGTACGACCCGGAGCGGGACCACGTCATCTCCAACGCCTCCTGCACCACCAACTGCGTGGCCCCGATGGTGAAGGTGCTGGACGAGCACTTCGGCATCGTCAAGGGGCTGATGACCACCATCCACGGCTACACCAACGACCAGGTGGTCCTCGACGGCCCGCACAAGGACCTGCGCCGGGGCCGCAGCGCCGCGGTGAACATCATCCCCACATCCACCGGCGCCGCCCGCGCGGTCGGTCTGGTCCTGCCCGAGCTGGCCGGCGCCCTGGACGGCATCGCCGTACGCGTCCCTGTCGAGGACGGCTCGCTGACCGACCTGAGCCTCGTCCTCGAGCGGCCGGTGACCGCCGACGAGGTCAACACCGCGTTCCGGGAGGCCGCCGACGGGCAGCTGAAGGGCGTCCTGCGGGTCTCGGACGCCCCGATCGTCTCCCGCGACGTCGTCGGCGACCCTGCCTCCTGCGTCCTGGACGCCCCGCTGACCCAGGCCAGCGGTGAGCTGGTCAAGGTCTTCGGCTGGTACGACAACGAGTGGGGCTACACCAACCGCCTGCTCGACCTGACGGAGTACGTCGCCGCCCGGCTCCCCTGACCCGACCTGACCGACCGGGACGGGGAGCGACAGGGGCGGGCTGCCGTAGGCCAGGACTGGGCGTGCCCCCGCTTCCCTCAACCTGGCGACATCGTGAACATGTTGACGGAGGTCCGCTGACCGGACATGCGAATCGTTGTACGCTCCGAAGACCGCCCTTGACCTGCAAAAAGCAGGCAGGGAGCAGACAACTCGGGAGTTCTCCGTGATTCGGACCATGTTCAAGTCCAAGATCCACCGGGCCACCGTGACCCAGGCCGACCTGCACTACGTCGGCTCCGTCACCGTCGATGCCGAGCTGATGGAAGCGGCCGACCTGCTTCCCGGCGAGCTCGTCCACATCGTCGACATCGACAACGGTGCCCGGTTGGAGACGTACGTGATCGAAGGGGAGCGCGGCTCGGGCGTCATCGGGATCAACGGTGCCGCCGCCCATCTCGTGCACCCCGGTGACCTGGTCATCCTCATCAGCTACGCACAGGTCGAGGACGCCGAGGCGAGGTCGCTGGTGCCCCGCGTCGTCCATGTCGACGGGCGGAACCGTATCGTCGAGCTGGGCTCGGACCCGTCCCGGCCGGTCCCCGGGAGCGATACGGAGAGCAGCCCGCACGCCGTGCCGGCTCCCGTGGCCCGATACTGAACCGATCGACGGCACGTCCGCTGACCGAGGAGAGCACGATGGCCGACTCCGAACTCCGTGACGATCGTGAGAAGGGGCGGCTGGAGGCGTACGACGACGGCGAGTTCGTCGGCCACATCGCGTACTTCACGCTGGACTTCCACCCCGCCGCGCTGGTTCCCGTGCACACGATCGTCGAGCCCGCGCACGAGGGCAAAGGCATCGGCAGCACCCTGGTGCGAGAGTTCTACGCGATGGCCGCCCGTGAGGGCGTGCCGGTCGTGCCGCTCTGCCCGTACGCCGCGAAGTGGGCGCAGCGGCACCCGGACGAGGCTCCCGTGCCGTCCGCCGAGCTGGTCACGGAGGCCGAGCGGCAGGCGAAGGAGCACCCGGGGCTGTGACGGACCTGCCGCCGTGGGCCGACCGCTCGCACAGGGTCGGCCCGCCGGCGGAGCGTTCGCCCGAGGCCGGCCCGCCGGGGGCAGCGGGGCCCGTGCTGGCCCTGCTGCACACCTCGCCGGTTCATGTGCCCGTCTTCGACGCCCTGCAGGGCCGCCACCACCCGGGTCTGCGGCTGCGGCACACTGTCGACGATGCCCTGCTGGCCCGGGCCAGGTCGCACGGTCCGGCAGCGGTGGCCGACGCCGTTCGCTCGGCTCTGGCCGGTGCCGTCGCCGGGGGAGCGGACGCGGTCCTGTGTACCTGCTCCACCATCGGGGCGGTGGCGGAGCGGTGCGCGGCGGACGTCGGCGTGCCCGTTCTGCGGGTCGACCGGCCCATGGCCGCGGCCGCCGCCGCCCACCGGCGGATCGCGGTCGTCGCGGCGGTCGCGACCACCCTGGCGCCCACGGTCGCGCTGATCGGGGAGGAACGGGTTCGCGGGGAAGCGGGCCGAGGGGCCGCGGTGCGCGCGGAACCCCTGGGGGAAGCGCTGGACCCTGCGGACCGCGAGAGGATGAGGGAGGCCGCCGTTCCGGACGGCTCCGGAACGGTGCGCACCCATCTCGTCGGGGGAGCCTGGGAGCGCTTCGAGTCCGGCGACCACGACGGCTATCTGGACCTGGTCGCCGCCGCCGTCGACTCCGTCCGCGACGCCGATGTGATCGTCCTGGCCCAGGCGTCCATGGCGGCCGCGGCCGCCCGTGTGAACACCTCCATCCCCGTGCTCTCCAGCCCCCGCCCCGGCCTCGCGGCAGCGGTACGGGCGGTGGTGGCGGGGGCGGTCGAGGGCGAGGCGCCGTCGGCGGCCCCGTCTGCGGCACCGGAGCCGGCGGCCCGCCGCGAGCCGTGAGGCCGGGGGCCCCTGCGGTTCCGAGCACCATCGACCGGCGCACATGGGTGAGCACTCCGCACACGGGTGAGCACCCCCGGCCTGCGCGGGCCCGCCGGCACCTCGACCCAAGCGGACCGGCGGCCCGCGCAAGCAGCCGGCACTCCCGGCCGACGCGAGGGCGCGCCGGTGGTGGGCACGGACCTCGCGTCCCCCGGGCTCCACCGACGGGTCCGCCTCCGGCAGAGAGGCCACTCACACCTTCGCGGTGGTGCCGATGCCGATCGGCCCGCTGGCCGGCGCATGCGGACGGGCTCAACCCTTCCCGCGCACGTGCCGATGACTGGACCGGACGCGTGTGGGAAGCCGCATGCATGGAACCCGAAACGCGCGTCCGGCCGAGCCGACGCCCGGCCGACCGAATCCCCGGGGAGACCGTCATGACACAGCCCCCGCCCGACCCGGCACCCCCTGCGCCGCCCCCCGACCCCGTACCGCCGGACCCCGTGCCACCGACGCCGCCCCCCGACCCCGTGCCCCCGGCTCCCACGCCGCCGCCGGAGCCCGGTCCGGGGCCTGCGCCGGGGCCTCCGCCCGGGCCCGTACCCCCGCCGCAGCCGCCGCCCGGTCCCGCGCCGGACCCGATTCCCAAACCGCCGGGACCGGATCCGGTGCCCGGACCGGACCCCCAGCCCGGCCCGCTGAGCTGACGCCGTACGGGCCGGCGCCGCGCCGCGGACGCGACGGATCACGACGTGCGGTGATCCGTCGCGCCGGCGCGCCACCACGCGGCCCGGATGCGCCCGGCCCACGGTTCAGCCGGTGCCCACCTCCGACCGGTCGCCGCCCCAGAGGGTGTGGAACGACCCGTCGCGGTCGGTGCGCCGGTAGGTGTGCGCGCCGAAGAAGTCCCGCTGGGCCTGGGTGAGCGCCGCCGGGAGCCGGCGTGCGCGCAGTGCGTCGTAGTACGCGAGCGCCGTGGAGAAGCCCGGCGTCGGCACACCCTGGCGCGCCGCGGTGGCCACCACCGCGCGCCAGTCGTCCTGGGCCGCGCCGATCTCCTCGGCGAACTGCTTGTCCGACAGCAGGCTGGGCAGATCGGACCGCGTGTCGAACGCCGTCCGGATCCGGTCCAGGAAGGCCGCGCGGATGATGCACCCCGCCCGCCAGATCGCCGCCACCGAGCCGAGGTCGATGTCCCAGTCGTAGGTGTCGCTGCCGGCCCGGATCTGGTGGAAGCCCTGCGTGTACGACACGATCTTGGATGCGTAGAGCGCCTGCTCGACCTGCGCCGCGAAGCGGGCGGCGTCCGCCTCGTCCAGCGGCCGGGGCGTCGGCCCCGGCAGCGACTGCGAGGCCTCGCGCAGATCGACGTGCCCGGACAGCGAACGGGCGAAGACGGCCTCCGCGATGCCCGACACCGGCACGCCCAGGTCGAGGGCGATCTGCACGGTCCAGCGGCCGGTGCCCTTCTGCTCCGCCCGGTCGGCGACCACGTCGACGAACGGTTTCCCGGTCACCGGGTCCGTGTGGGCCAGCACCTCGGCGGTGATCTCGATCAGGTACGAGTCGAGTCGGCCCGTGTTCCACTCGCGGAAGGTCTCGGCGATCTTCTGCGGCGAGTACCCGGCGACCGAGCGCAACAGGTGGTACGCCTCGGCGATCAGCTGCATGTCGGCGTACTCGATGCCGTTGTGCACCATCTTCACGAAGTGGCCCGCGCCGTCGGCGCCGATGTGCGTGGTGCAGGGAGTGCCGTCCGGCGCCTTCGCGGCGATCCTCTGCAGCATCGGGCCGAGCGTGTCGTACGACTCGCGGGAGCCGCCCGGCATGATGCTCGGGCCGTGCAACGCGCCCTCCTCACCGCCCGATACGCCCACGCCCACGAAGTGGATTCCGCGCTCGCGCAGTTCGCGCTCACGCCTGCGGGTGTCCTCGAAATGCGCGTTGCCGCCGTCGATGATCTGGTCGCCGGGCTCCAGCAGCGGGGCGAACTCCTCGATCACCGCGTCCGTCGGGGCACCGGCCTTGACCATGATCATGAGGCGGCGGGGGCGCTCCAGCGCGGCGACGAACTCCTCGGCGGACTCGGTGGGGACGAAGGCCCCTTCGTCGCCGAACGACTCGACGAGCTCGCGGGTGCGGGCGGTGGTCCGGTTGTGCAGGGCGACCGTGTAGCCGTTGCGCGCGAAATTGCGGGCGAGATTGCGGCCCATCACCGCGAGCCCGGTGACGCCGATCTGGGCGGTACCACTCATACGTGTGCTCCTGGAATCCGTCGACTGCGTGCGGTCATGCGGAAGTGCGCCTCCCCGTGGCCAGTATGAATACGCGTCACCGGAGTGCGGCGTTCATGGGACGACGAGTCGCACGAGGGGCGCACCGTCCACCGTATTCCCCCGGACGCCTGTGCGTCCTGCGCCGGGGCGCCCGCACGCACCCCCTTGTCATGCCTTGTGGCGAGCCAATAGCTTTGGCGGCTGCCGAGGCGTTCGAGGGGGACTCATGGCCGTTCGTGGACGACACCGCCGGTACCAGCCGAGCCGAATCAACCGGGCCTCGCTCACCGTCACCGTCGGTGGCGCGGGCATGGCGCTGCCGCTGATCGGGGCGGGAACGGCAGCCGCGGCGCCCGTGGACGTGTGGGAGAAGGTCGCGTCCTGCGAGTCCACCGGAAACTGGCACATCAACACCGGCAACGGGTACTTCGGCGGGCTCCAGTTCAGCCAGTCCACCTGGGAGGAGTACGGCGGAAGGGCCTACGCCGCGCGCGCCGACCTCGCCACCCGCGAGCAGCAGATCGCCGTCGCGGAGAAGGTGCTGGACGGTCAGGGGCCCCGCGCCTGGCCGGTCTGCTCCGCGCGCGCGGGACTGACCCGAGACGACACACCGGACGTCTCACCCGAACGGCAGCTCCGGGCGCAGGCCGCGTTATCCCGGCCGGCCGTCCAGCAGGCGACCCCGACCACGGTCCCCGCCCTGCGCGAGAGCTACACGGTCACGCCTGGCGACTCCCTCTCCGGGATCGCCGCCTCCGAACGGGTCAGGGGCGGCTGGCAGGCGCTCTACGAGGCCAACCGGAAGGTCGTCGGCGCCGACCCCGACCTCATCCACCCCGGCCAGCGGCTGGTCCTCGGCGGCTCGGCCCCCGCGCCGCCGGAGAGCGTTCCCCGGTCCCGGTCGGCGACCCCGCCGAAGCCCGCTCCGAAGACGCAGCCGCCGAAGGCCGCAGCTCCGCCCGCGGCCCCGCCGCAGCAGAAGCAGCAGGCGAAGACCGAGCCGAAGCCACGGCAGCAGGAGCGCCCCGATCGCGCCCAGCGCGGCGCCGGCCTGAGCGCACCCGTCGCCGCCGGTACCGGCACCCCGTACGGCAGGGCCGGTTCGTCCTGGTCCAGCGGCTATCACACGGGCGTGGACTTCCCCGTGCCGACGGGCACCTCGGTGAAGGCCGTGGCCCGGGGCCGGGTGGTCTCGGCCGGCTGGGCGGGCGCGTACGGCTACCAGATCGTCATCCGGCACGACGACGGGAAGTACAGTCAGTACGCCCATCTGTCCGCGCTCACCGTGCGCGAGGGGCAGCGGGTCAACAGCGGTCAGCGGATCGCCCGTTCAGGGTCCACCGGCAACAGCACCGGACCGCACCTGCACTTCGAGGTGCGTACGGGGCCGGGATACGGGTCCGACATCGATCCGCTCCGGTACCTCCGTGCGGGTGGTGTCAGCATCTGACGGCGTTCCGGCGGCGGCACGGGGGGACCGCGAGCCCCGTGCCGGAATCGGGGACGAGTCCCGTCGCCGCCGCCGTATGCTGCACACGAGGCAGGAACCTGGCCCGCCCGCGGACCTCGGGTCCCGGCCGGGCGGCGGGACGACGGACGAAACCGGGCGGGGCGCGTGAAGCGAACGGAGGCGGAGGTCGAGTCGATCGGTGGCTTCTTCGCGACCCGGACCGCGGAGCCCGGCCCCGGCCATCTGCCGCTGTCCAGGCTCCACGCCGGCGAACTCGCGCCCCTGACCGCCCGCGTCGACCGGGTTGCGGCCCGGCTGCGCACCCCCGAACGCCGCGTCGCCGCCTCCATCGCCCACCTCGGGCTCGCCGCCCGGCTCTGGTCCACGGCGCTCGGCCCGGCCGCGCTCCACGGTGAGTTCCCCGACCCGGCCGCCGGAGCGCTGTACTGGGACCCGGAACTCGGCTCGCCCGACGACCTCTGCTGGACGCGGGCCGGGACGCTCCCCGGCACCGTCGACGCCATCCGGGAGGCGGTCCAGTACGGCCACCTCGTCCCGCTCGCCGATGCGCTGCGGAGCGACGTCCGCATCTCGCACCGGCTGCTGTGGGGCAACGCCGGCTCCGCGCTCGCCGGCGCTCTGCGCGAGATCCGGCGCTGGGCGCGGGAACGAGACCGCCCCGACGTGGCCGAGCGCGCCACCGCACTCACCGCGGGACTGCTGGACCACCCGGACCTCTCCGGCACCGTGCGGGGGCCGGCGCTGCGCCGCACCAGCTGCTGCCTCTACTACCGCTGCCCGGGCGGCGGACTGTGCGGCGACTGCGTCTTCGACCGTCCGCCCGGTCGGCAACGGCCGTAGCGCACGGGGGCGTCGGTCACCCACCGGGACGGGCGGCCGTGAGACCCGTGGGAGTCGGCAGCGTACGTGGCGGTCGTGCGCGGAGCGGTGCTCGACGACACCGTCGACGTGCCGCCGGGAGCCACGCTCGGCGTCGGTCCGGAACGGGAACGGGAGCCGTACACCTTCTCGAAGCCCGGGGTGATCGCCTTGGGCACGGGGTGGCGGGTGCTGTGGCACCCGTCGCCGTTCCGTACCGTGCGCGACCGGATGCGGAACGTCACCTGCCGGTCTCGCCCTGCAACGTTTGGCCCGCACGCCCGCCTCTGAAGTAAAGTTCCGCTTTTGGAAACCCCCAAGCGGCATGCGAAGAACACAGGGAACGGCAGCGGCGATGACGGTGACAGACGACAGCCTGGGCTTCGGCCCCGGCATCGACCCCGAGCGACTGGCCGTCTGCCTGGGCGTTCTCGAGGAGCTCGACCGCCTGGAGGTCGACCACCCCGACGCGGTCGCGGTCCGCCGGGCCACCGCGGGGATCTACCGCACCGTGAAGCAGCGCCGCCGCCAGGAGCGCCGCGCCGCCAAGACCGCCCACGACAAGGCCGTCACCGAGGCCACCGCGACCGGCTCCGCGGACCGCATCGACGACGAGACCCAGGGGCTGCTGCCGTCCTCGTCGGTGACGGGCGAGATCGCGGGCATACTCCAGCGCCCCAGGTCCTGCTACATCTGCAAGACCCGCTACGTCGAGGTCGACGCCTTCTACCACCAGTTGTGCCAGAAGTGTGCGGCCGAGAACCGGGCCCGCCGCGACGCCCGCACCGATCTGACCGGCCGGCGGGCGCTCCTCACCGGTGGCCGGGCCAAGATCGGCATGTACATCGCGCTGCGGTTGCTCCGCGACGGCGCCCACACCACCATCACCACCCGCTTCCCCAACGACGCGGTCCGCCGCTTCAAGGCGATGCCGGACAGCGACGAGTGGATCCACCGACTCAAGGTCGTCGGTATCGACCTCCGTGACCCGGCGCAGGTCGTGGCGCTCGCCGACTCGGTCGCGGCCGAGGGGCCGCTGGACATCCTGATCAACAACGCGGCGCAGACCGTGCGCCGTTCCCCGCAGGCGTACAGCGAGCTCGTCGCGGCCGAGGGGGCCCCGCTGCCCGCGGGCGAACTGCCCGCCGCCGAGGTGATCGGCACCTTCGGCAGCGGTGGGGTGGACCGGGTCGCGGCACTGCCCGGGCCCCGCTCGGAAGGGCTGAGCGCCCAGGACGTCACCGGCCTCGCCCTCGTCTCCGGGTCGGCGTCCCTCGCGCGGATCGAGGCCGGCACCGCGATCGACGCCGGCGGGCTCGTGCCCGATCTGCACGACACCAACAGCTGGATCCAGACCGTCTCCGAGGTCGACCCGGTCGAGCTCCTCGAAGTGCAGCTGTGCAACTCGACGGCGCCCTTCATCCTGATCAGCCGGCTCCGCGCGGCGATGGCCGCGTCCTCGGCCCGGCGCAAGTACGTCGTGAACGTCTCCGCCATGGAGGGTGTCTTCAGCCGCGGCTACAAGGGTGCCGGCCACCCGCACACCAACATGGCCAAGGCCGCCCTGAACATGCTGACGCGCACCAGCGCCCAGGAGATGTTCGAGGCCGACGGCATTCTGATGACCGCCGTCGACACCGGCTGGATCACCGACGAGCGTCCGCACCCGGACAAGGTGCGCCTCGCCGCCGAGGGCTTCCACGCTCCGCTGGACCTGGTCGACGGCGCGGCCCGGGTGTACGACCCGATCGTGCGCGGCGAGGCCGGCGAGGACCTCTTCGGCTGCTTCCTGAAGGACTACGACCGCGCGAACTGGTGAGTCGCGAGGTAACCCGAACGGCGGATTCCCCCGGGCGAGCAAGACTCCCCGGGGGTTTCCTGTACCCAATGGGCCGTCACCTTGGGGCGGTTTCCCGTAAAGAAACGCCCAATGTGACGTAATCCATCGAGCGCAGCCGCGCTCATTTGGTTACTCTGGATCCAACGGACGGTCGGCAAGGGGTCACGAAACCTCCCGAGACCGCCCCGGGACAGGTCCGCAACCTCGGCCGCGATCCCGCCCGAAGAACGGCGCCACCGCGACCGGACCGCCCTTGTCCCTGTGACGCGACACTAAGGAGTGCGCGGTGACGACTGAAACGAAGAAGACCAAGCCCTCGGCGGAACCCGGCGAACGACCGGGGCGGCCGGACGAACTCGGAAGCCTCGAGGTCTGGGCCCGTTCCGCGCCGATCAGACTGGCCGGCTACGAGGACGACCTCGCCGAGCCGCACATCCTGCAGGGCATCGACTGATCTCGCGCCCCATGGCTGTCACCACCCCCGGTCCGTTCCGGACCGGGGGTCCCTGCATCCCGCCCCCGGCGGCACACGGGACGCCGGACCCGGGCGGCGCGACGGGACGGATCACCCCGTCGCCGTTCCGCAGGGCGGGCCGGATGGGGCCCGGCGGACGGGTCAGACACGTCCCGCCGGGACGTCCGTCCTGCTCAGCCGGGTCGGCGGCAGGTACTCGCGCAGATAGCGCCGCTCCCACCACGCGCCCGTGGAGCGCAGCCGCCGCCAGTCCGTGAACGTGTAGTGGTACAGCCGGGCCCTGACGTACGACGGCGGTGCGTCCGGGAAGGGATTGCCGCGCAGCAGCTTCAGCGTGTCCCGGTCGTTCTCCAACAGCCGCTCCACGAAGCCGCCGAACCAGGACCGGGCGTAGGCGGGGGAGAGGGCGGCGAACCACATCAGCCAGTCGAGGCGCAGATGGTAGGGGGCGTACTGCCGGGGCAGCCGGCGGGGGTCGCCCGGCTTCCCCTTGAACTCGTACTCCCTCCACACGGTGCCCGCGCGGAGCGCCGGCTCGTCCGTGCCCTCGATCACGACCTCGTACCGGACCCTCCCGACGGTTCCGAACGCGCCGTAGGTGTTCACCAGGTGGAGCGGGTCGAAGGACCGGTTCATCGCCTGCCGCCGGGAGATCAGGTTGCGCACGGGGCGGTAGCTCAGAGCGAGGACGAGGCCGGTCGCCGCGATCACCAGGACCTCGTACCACAGCGGCGGGGCGGGCAGGGGGTGCGGCCCGGTGAACGCGGAGAGGTCGACGGCGGAGAGCGCGAGGGCGATCGTCAGCCAGTTGAGCCAGGCGAAGTTGCCGGACAGGACGAGCCACAGCTGGGTGACGACGACCAGCCCTGCCGCCGCGGAGGCGACGGGCTGCGGGGTGAACAGCAATACCGGCACCAGCAGTTGGGTCACATGGTTGGCGGCGGCCTCGACCCGGTGCAGCGGCCCCGGCAGACGGTGGAAGAACCAGCTGAGCGGGCCGGGCATCGGCTGGGTCTCATGGTGGTAGTACAGGCACGTCAGCCGGCGCCAGCACTCGTCTCCGCGGACCTTGATCAGCCCGGCGCCGAACTCCACCCGGAAGAGCAGCCAGCGCAGCAGCCACAGCACCAGTACCGGGGGCGCGGCCCGCTCGTTCCCGAGGAAGACCGCGAGGAACCCGGTCTCCAGCAGCAGCGACTCCCAGCCGAAGGCGTACCAGGTCTGCCCGACGTTGACGATCGACAGGTACAGCGCCCACAGCACCGCCCACCACAGCATCGCCGTCCACAGCGGCAGGTGGTCGGCCGCGCCCCCGAGCAGCGCGGCCGAGAGTACCGCACCCGTCCAGGCGCAGCAGGCGAAGAACCGGTCCGAGTAGTGCAGTTGGAAGATGCTCGGCGCCCGCCGCATCGGGGCGTACCGCAGGTACTCGGGTACCGGGAGCATGCCGCGCTCACCGATGAGGGCGCGGAACTGGAGGGCCGCCCCGACGAAGGCCGCCAGGTACAGCGCGGCCAGCGCCCGCTGGAAGACGAGTCTGCTCAACCAGTAGTCGGGTGCCGAGAACCACTCCATCGCGGACCTCCCGTACCTCCAGTATCCGCCTCGGCGACAAGCCGCCGCAGGCCGGCGCCGAGCCGTCGCGCGTACATCCGCTGCGCCACCGGTACGAGCGGCCCGGCGAGCCGGGTGTACCAGCGGGCGGGTCTGCTGAACGCCGTCACGCTGAACCACACGGAGCCGTCCTCCGCCGCCTCCGCGAGGAAGCTCTCCTCGCCGCACTCGGGGTGGCCGGTCAGCGTGCCGTAGGCGAATCCGATGCGGTCCGGTCCGTACGCGGTCCAGATCACCCGGCAGGGGGCACGGAAGCGCAGCGGTCCCACGCCGAGCGAGATCTCGACCGAGGTGCCCGGTTCGGCGCGGGCGCTGGAGGCGGTCACCCGCGCTCCGGACGCGCGGTGCATCGCCCAGCCGGTGATGGCGGCGCCCGCGGTCTCCAGGGCCGCGGGGCCCTGGCCCACGTGTACGCGGACGTGGAGGTGGTGGTAGCCCTCGGGCAGGGGGGTGCGGCGGGTGGCGCCGGTCTCGGCGTAGTTGAGTCCGTCGGCGAGGGTCACGCGGCGGTCCTTTCCGGTCCTGTCGATCCGGCTCGTGCGGTGGTCCGCCGGCCGTCGGCCTTCTGTGCGGTGGTCTCCTCCAGCCGCAGCCGGGCCAGCAGCGAGCAGAGGGCGAAGCCCAGGGCGTTGCCGAGGCCGTGGGTCGCGGCCATCCAGGTGAGGCCGGGGTGTGGCAGGCCGGTGGCCTCGCCGAGTGCCCAGCTCAGGGCGAGGAGCATCGTCGCCACCAGAACGGCCGCCGATACCCCGAGAAGTGTGCGAATCAGCCGTTCGGCCCTGCCTGTGCGCACATCGCGCCAGGTCAGCAGTGCAACGGCCCACATCCCGGCGGTCAGCACCACCGCCCCGGCCAGTTCGACCCGGTCGCCCGTGAAGTAGCCGGCGAGTACCAGCAGGGTCCCCGCAGGCACGCTGACCGCCGCGAACCGGCCGGCGGAACCCTCGGCGGAACGGCAGACCAGGCCCGCGACCAGCGCCGCGGCGAAGCCCGCGAAGTGGAAGTGCGGCACGGTCAGGGCCAGGATCTCCAGGTCGAACCCCAGCAGCTCGTGGCCGGAGCGTTCGGCCACCAGGGCCACTCCTGCCACGGCCGGCGCGGCCAGGGCCGTGAGGACGGCGATCTCCGCCGGCGCGAGCGAGCGGGTGCGCCGCAGCCGGGCCGGGGCGTGCAGGGCGAGGGCGGTGGTGGCGAGGGCGTAGACCGAGGCCAGGGCCGTGGCGAGGGCGCCCCGGGGCAACCACAGGCTGACGGCGCCGGGCAGGGCGAGCAAGGGCCAGAGCCGCCGGACGGCGCCCGGGTCCGGGCCCGGCAGCAGTCGCAGTCCCAGCGGAACGATCACCAGCATCCCGAGCATCACGATCGCGTTGACCAGCGCGGTCATCGCGCCACCCCCTGTCTTGAACGCGTTCAGTCCCGCGCTCGAGCCTAGGGTGATTCTTGAACGTGTTCAAGTCGCGGCTCCGGAGGGTGTGGTGCAAGACAGGGAGTGATCACTCCGGGTACACCCTCACAACAGGCGGGAGATGGCGGGGTATGTTCGTGCGCTCACCGATGTATCGCCGGCACGCCGGGCTGGCCGCGATGTCGGCCGGCTTGTCGGCCGCACTGCTGGTCACTGGCTGCAGCAGTCTCACGGATCAGGGGCAGTCGGGCTCGACCCCCTCTCAGGAGGTCCGTCTGCAGCCGGCCGCGGAGCCCGGCCCCGATCCGTTCACGCCCTCCACGGCCACCGTGACGGCGGTGCCCCGCCAGCTGCCGGCGCCACGCGTGTCCAGCTCCGCGCGGCAGGACCCCGATGTGCGGTCCATCCGCACCGTGCTGGGCTCCACGCCCGGACTGTACGGCGGCACCCGGTCCGTCGCGAGCTGTGACGTGGAGCAGCAGATCCGGTTCCTGGTCGCCGACCAGGGCAAGGCGCAGGCGTTCGCCGAGGGCGTCGGCGTCGGCCAGGAGGACCTGCCGGGGTTCCTGCGGGGCCTCACGCCCGTGGTGCTGCGGGCCGACGCCCGGGTCACCAACCACGGCTACCGCGACGGTGTCGCCCAGCGCCGGCAGGGCGTCCTCCAGGCCGGGACCGCCGTGCTGGTCGACGAGCACGGCTCACCACGGGTCCGCTGTGGGTCCGGGAGCCCTCTCGCCTCGCCCGTGGTGACCGCCGGGGCGGTGAACGAGCAGGGCAAGCCCTGGCAGGGGTACGACCGTGACCGCGTGGTCGTGATCACTCGGGCCGCACACGTGATCGACGCTCTGGTGATCGTCGATATCGCCGCCAACACCTGGATGGAGCGCAGGAGCGGCTCCGACGGCGAGGCGGACCAGAATCCGCAGGTGCCGCCCGCGTACGACCCGGGGCTCCATGTCGCCGACGCACCCCAGGGGCCCCAGCCGGCCGGGCTCGGGTCGCCGAGCGAACCGCCGCCACCGAGTCCCGACGCCTCCGGTCCGCAGCCGGCGTCTCCGAGCGCGGTCCGTCCCGGTGTACCGAGCTCGCCGACCCGTGGCCCCGACGGCCCGCCGCCGATCCTTCCGGACGCGCCGCTGCCCGACGGGGCGGGCCAGGGCACCGGCGGGCAGGACGCCGGAGGCCAGGGCGGGTTCGACCAGGGCGGTGCCGGTCTGAGTGACAGCGACATCCTGATCTCGCCGGACTCCGGCGGCGGCGCCGGCCAGGGTTCGGGCGCCGTCGGTGGCGTGGACCAGGGCTCGGGTGCCGTCGGTGGTGTGGGCGAGCCCCAGGGCGGACCCGGCGTCATCCTCCCGGACGCGCCGCTTCCCGCCGGTGCCGGCACCGGCGCCGGCCTGCCCGCCGCCGGCGGGAGTGTCCAGGGCTGAGGCCGCAGCGCCCCGCTCGCTCGATAAATCGGACAAACAATGGCAGAGTGTCACCATGGTTGATCGGGCAGCGGGGGCCCTGTCGCTTCCCGACGACTGGCCCGCCAACCCGGATCTGAGCCTGGCCCTGAACCGCATGGGCAGCTTCGACTGGGACCTCGACAGCGGGCTGATGCACCTGGATCAGCCCGCTCTCGACGTGTTCGACACGCCCGCCGACCAGTACGACGGCCGCCCGGAGACCCTGGCCCGGCGCTTCCCGCGAGGCGAGGCGGCCCGGCTGGACGAGCTGGTCTCGCAGGCGCTGAAGAACGGCAGCTCCCACTACGGTGCGTACTTCCGCATCCGCTGCCGCAGCGGCACCCTGCGCTGGACGCACACCCAGGGATCGGTGCTCCGTGATGCCGAGGGCCGCCCCCATCGCATCATCGGCATCGTCCGCGATGCCACCCAGGAGCTCGCCGAATCCTCCGCCCGGCTCGAACTCGACGCGGAACGCCGACGTCAGACCAGTGTGGTGGAGAGCACCACGGCCGCCCTCGCCGACGCCAGGACCGTCAAGGACGTCATCGACGTGCTCAAGGACTCGCACGGGCTGGAGCACCTCGGCGCCACCAGCCTGGTTATGGGGCTGCTGGAGTCCGGACGCATCCATCTCGTCGCGGAGGGTCCGGAGGGCTCCTTCGTCCCGGGTACCCGCTTCACCCGGGTCGACGAGCAGTACCCGATGAGCGAGGTCATCCGCACGCTGGTGCCCCGGTTCATCGAGTCCAAGGAGGACTTCGCCGGCTCGTACCCGCGACTCTGGCCGCACATCAGCGGACTCGGCATCACCTCCGCGGCCTACATGCCGCTGATCGCCCAGGGCAGGCCGATCGGTGCGCTCGGCCTGCTGTACCGGGAGAAGACCGGCTTCACCACCGAGGAGCGCAATCTGCTGGTGGCACTGAGCAGCAGCATCGCGCAGAGCCTGCAGCGGGCCATGCTCTTCGAGCAGGAGCACGACCTGGCCGAAGGGCTCCAGCAGGCGATGCTGCCCCGCCGCATCCCCTCCGTGCCCGGGGCCCGGATCGCGGTGCGCTACCGCTCGGCACGCCTCGGCCGCGACATCGGCGGCGACTGGTACGACGTCATCCCCCTGCCCGGCGGCCGGGTCGGCGCGATCATCGGCGACGTCCAGGGGCATGACACCCACGCCGCGGCGGTCATGGGCCAACTGCGCATCGTGCTGCGCGCGTACGCGGCCGAGGGGCACACTCCCGCGACCGTGATGGCCCGCGCCTCGGTCTTCCTCCACGAGCTCGACACCGACCGCTTCGCCACCTGCATCTACGCGGAGGCCGACCTCAGCACGGGCGTCGTGCAGATGGTGCGCGCCGGCCATGTCGACCCGCTGCTCCTCGACTCCGACGGGGAGGGCCACCGGATCCCGGTGGAGGGCGGGCTGCCCCTGGGCCTGTCCGCCGAGTTCGGCCGGCTCGAGTACCCCGTCGCCACCGTGGAACTCGACCCCGGGCAGACCCTGTTGCTCTACACCGACGGGCTCGTCGAACAGCCGGGTGCCGACCTCGACGACGGGATGCGGCAGCTCACGACCGCGATCCGGGGCGGCTCCAAGAACCTCCAGATGCTCGCGGACCAGCTCTGCGAGGAGGTCGACGAACGGGGCGGCGACGACGACGTCGCGCTGCTGCTGCTCCAGCGCCGCGGCGCGTACGCCCCGCACACCGGTGGGCGGCTCCAGCAGCACGTCGCCCAGAACGACCCCGAGGCGCTCAGCTCGGCCCGGCACATGATCCGGGCCGCCGTACGGGCCTGGGGTGCGGCGGACCGCTCGGACGAGATCGAGCTGGCGGCGGACGAACTGATCACCAATGCCCTGATGCACACCGACGGCGGGGCGATCGTGACCGTGCGCGTGCTGACGGGGTCCGAACGGCGGCTGCGGGCCGAGGTCGAGGACTCCTCCAGCGCCCTGCCCCGGCGCCGGGAGGCGGGGGACGCCGGCGTCTCGGGCCGGGGGCTGATGCTGGTGGACCGGCTGGCGGACGTCTGGGGTGTGGAGTCGCGCGGCACCGGCAAATGCGTGTGGTGCGAGTTCGCCGTCCCGGTCCGGCTCGCAACCTGAAGACTACCCGACGGTAACCCTATGTAACGTGATTGCGCTTGACCGTAACCGACCGCAGGCGATTGACTGCTGATTCCTGTGTTCCGGCCTCCTAGGACATGAGGACACCCTTGAGCACCGAGCTGCTGGCACCCCTGGATCTGGCCT
This sequence comes from Streptomyces sp. HNM0645, assembly GCF_030056615.1. Taxonomy (NCBI): domain Bacteria; kingdom Bacillati; phylum Actinomycetota; class Actinomycetes; order Kitasatosporales; family Streptomycetaceae; genus Streptomyces; species Streptomyces sp. HNM0645. The sequence continues at coordinate 141,776 of NZ_JASHLT010000003.1, forward strand.
TCTGGCACCTCGAGTCCGCCGACCACCCGATGCACCTCGGCGCGCTCGCCCACTTCACCCCGCCCGCGTCCGTGGACGCCGCCACGACCGCGGCCGGCAGCGAGGAGATCCTCGCGCTGCTCGCCGCCCGTGCCTCCGCGATCCCCCGCCTGCGCATGCGCGTCACCGACGTCCTGCTGCCCGTGGGCGGCGCCGCCTGGACGGCCGACAAGGACTTCGACGTACGGCGGCACTTGCGTCAGATCCGGCTGCCGGCGGGCGACTTCGCGGCGTCCGCGGCCACGCTCGCCGGAGAGCTGATGGAGCGCCCGCTCGAACGGGGGCTGCCGCCCTGGGAGATGTACCTGCTCACCGGAGGCCCCGGGGATCCGTTCGCCGTCCTGGTCAAACTGCACCACGCCCTCGCCGACGGCATGCGGGCCGTCGCCATCGGGGCGGGCATCTTCGACGAGATCGCCGGGCCGCTCGCGGCGCGCGCCCGCCGGCACGGCCGCAGGTCCGGCCGGGGCCCGGCCGCCGTGCCGCCCCGGTCCTGGCTGCCCGGTCCCTGGCAGGTCGCCGGGATGGCCCGCGGCCGCATCGAGGAGCTGGGCCGGGCCTTCGGAGTCGGCGCCTCCCTCCTGGGCGCGTCGCTCGCCCGGGCCGGCCGGCTCGACCCCCGCGGCGCCGCGGCGCTCAGCGCCAGCTCCAGCGGCACCCGCAGGCTCGCCACCTCCGTACTCGACCTCGACGAGGTCCACGAGGTCCGCAGGGTCGCCGGCGGCACCGCGAACGACGTGCTCCTCGCCGCCGTCGCCGGGGCGCTGCGCCGCTGGATGGCCGAGCGGGGTGACGCCCTGCCGCCCACCGACCCCAGTGCCCTCGTCCCGGTGTCCAGGCGCCGTCCCGGCGGCCCGCCCGGCTCCGGCAACAAGCTGTCCGCGTATCTGCTCGACCTCCCCGTCACCGAGCCCGACCCCTGGGCCCGGCTCTACGCGGTCCGCGACGGCATGGACCGCAACAAGGCGGCGGGGCCGCTGCGCGGCGCCGGAGCCGTCGCCGTGCTCGCCGACCAACTACCGCCGCTCGCCCACCGGTTCGGAGCGCCGATCGCCGGCAACGCCGCCCGGATGCTGTTCGACCTCCTCGCGACCAGCGTGCCGCTGCCCCGCTCCGCACTGTCGCTCGGCGGCTGCCCGCTGCGCGAGATCTACCCGATGGCCCCGCTCGCCCGCGGCCAGTCCCTCGCCGTGGCTATGTCCACGTACGGCGGCCGGGTGTACTTCGGCCTGGTCGCGGACGGGAAGGCCCTGCCCGACGTGGACCGGCTGGCCCGCGCGGTCGAGGAGGAGATGGCCGCGCTGCTGGAGCTGGTCCGTTGAGGGCTGCCCCGCCATCCCCGGGGGACCGGCGCGCGGCGTCGGATGCGGTGCGCCGCAAGGCGGGGAGTCGTCCTCATGCCGGGCGTATTCGGATGATTCGACAACGCGGCGGGGCGCCGTGGCTGTCGTCGCGCGCCCGCCGGGGAAGGCGGGGACAGCCCTTGAGGGCTTGAGCGAGCCCGTTGGGGCGCGTGCCGGGCGTTCCCGGCCGGACGGGACTCTCGAAACCCGCCCCGGGCACCGGACCGGTGCCCGGGGCGGCCTGCGCGAGCGGACCCGGTACGGCAGGCTGGAGGCATGCCGGAACTGCCCGAAGTCGAAGCGCTCAGGGGCTTCCTCGACGAGAACCTGCTCGGCAAGGAGATCGCCCGGATGATGCCCGTGGCGATCAGTGTGCTGAAGACGTACGACCCGCCGCTCACCGCCCTCGAAGGCAGCGAGGTCGCCTCCGTGCGCCGGCACGGCAAGTTCCTGGACATCGGGACCGCCGGCGAACTGCACCTCGTCTTCCACCTCGCCCGCGCCGGCTGGCTTCAGTGGAAGGACGTCCTCCCGTCGGGCATGCCTCGCCCGGGCAAGGGTCCGCTGGCCCTGCGCGCCGCGCTCACCGGCGGGGACGGCTTCGACCTGACCGAGGCGGGCACGACCAAACGGCTTGCCGTGCACCTCGTGCACGACCCGGCCGAGGTGCCCGGCGTCGCCCGCCTCGGACCGGACCCGCTCGCGGACGACTTCGACCGCGAGGCGTTCGCCGCGCTCCTCGCGGGGGAGCGCCGGCAGATCAAGGGCGCGCTGCGCGACCAGAGCCTCGTCGCCGGAATCGGCAACGCGTACAGCGACGAGATCCTGCACGCCGCGAGGATGTCGCCGTACAAGCTCACCTCGAGACTCGGAGAGGACGAGATCACCGGTCTCTACGAGGCGGTGCGCACGACGCTCACGGACGCCGTCGAGCGTTCGAGGGGCCTGGCCGCCGGCCGGCTGAAGGCCGAAAAGAAGAGCGGTCTGAGGGTGCACGGCCGCACCGGCGAGTCCTGCCCCGTGTGCGGCGACACCATCCGCGAGGTGTCGTTCCACGACTCGTCGCTGCAGTACTGCCCCACCTGCCAGACGGGCGGCAAGCCGCTGGCGGACCGGAGGCTGTCACGGCTGCTCAGATGACGGCGCACGGGCGCCGGGGGCGGGCCCCCGGGCCGACGTCAGCGGTCCAGGGACACCAGGTGCTCGCCGCTGTCCGTGCGGACCTCGAAGCGGCCGATCTCCTCGCGCTGCAGCGCCGTCCCCGCCTCCATGTCCATCTCCTCCTCCGCCCCCGGGGCGTCCGTCCCGTAACCGGCAGGGGGCACCGACCAACTGGTGACGGCGTACTCCCTGCCGTCCTTGGCGACCGCGACCAGCCGGCAGGTCCGCGGACCGGGCAGCTTCGCCATGCGCAGGGCCACGGCCGTGCCCCAGCCCTTGGAGCGCAGGTCCACCGCGCCGTAGACACCGGTGGCGCCGTCCGTGGCCGTGATCCGCTCGTCGGGGCCTCCCGTGACCGGGCCGTCCGGCCCGCGCGACAGGCTCACCGCAGCCGCGGGCAGCGCCACGACCAACGCGGCCGCCGCGGCCACGAGCCGCAGCCTGCGGCGCGAAGCGCGCCGGCGCCGGACCGCGACCTCGTGGAGCAAGCGCTCCAGCAGCCGCTGCGCCGGCGGTTCGTCGGCCCGGCCGGGACCGGCGAGATCGCCCAGCGCCGACGCGACCGGGGCGAAGTCGGAGAGCCACAGGGCGCAGAGGCCGCAGTCCGCCAGATGCTCCTCGAAGCGGAAGGCGTCCGCGGGGTCGAGGACACCGAGCGCGTAGGCGGCCACATCCCGGTGCTGCTCCCGCAGATTCATGGACCAATCCTTCGGCTCGTCGGCTACGAACGGTCCATACGAGGCGTATGCACCGTGGGTGTCGACCTGGAATACGCAGCGGAGCAGTGCCGTGCTCAGCGGCGGAAGGGGAAAGTGCGACCGGGTCGAGCAGTGCTGCGACTGTGGCGCGGAGTTGTGGAGAGGACCGGCAGAATGGGTGGGTGAACGGTGGAGATTCGGGCGTCCGTATGACCGGGCGGCCTTCCGGCAGTCCTCATGTGGAGCCGCTGCTCGGCGCGTATGTCCTCGGTGTGCTCGTCCCCCACGAGGAGGCCCGGGTGGCGGGGCACCTCACCCACTGCCGCCGGTGCCGTGCCACGTACCTCGGCATGGCCGACGCCCAGGAGTTGCGGGCGTCGTGCGCGGACGACGCCTTCGGCACCGGGGCCGGCGGGAGCGACGGAGCCGCCGGGTCGGGAGGGGCCGGCGGGCACGCCCGGTGGACGAGGTGACCGACACGCCCGTGGTCGCACGGGCGACCCTTGCCTAAAATCCGCAGCATGCTGCGCGTACTTGCCGTCGACGACGAGAAGCCGGCGCTGGGGGAACTGCTGTACCTGCTGCGCTCCGACCCACGGGTGCGCAGCGCGGACGGTGCCACCGACGCCACGGAGGCGCTGCGCCGCATCAGCCGGGCGCTGGACGCGGGACCGGACGGCGACGACGGCATCGACGTCGTCTTCCTCGACATCCACATGGCGGGGCTCACCGGGCTCGACGTCGCCCGGCTGCTCTCGGAGTTCGCCAGGCCGCCGCTGATCGTGTTCGTCACGGCCCATGAGGGCTTCGCCGTGCAGGCGTTCGACCTCAAGGCCGTCGACTACGTCCTCAAGCCGGTGCGCAGGGAACGGCTCGCCGAAGCCGTCCGCCGGGTCAGCGATCTGACCGCCGCGGCGCGCGGTGCGCGGCAGTCCCCGCCGGTGACCGGAGCGGACGCGGGCGCGGTGGGCGGGCCGGGCCCGGACCGGGCGGGTTCCGCCGCCACCGGTCCCCTGGTCACCGGGTCGACCGCACCGGGCACCGCGCCCGAGCAGATCCCCGTCGAACTCGGTGGCGTGACCAGGTTCGTCCCCATCGACGAGATCGCTTACGTCGAGGCCCAGGGCGACTACGCGCGTCTGCACACGGCCGACGGCAGCCATCTCGTCCGGATCCCCCTCTCCACGCTGGAGGAGCGGTGGGCGTCCCGCGGCTTCGTCCGGATACACCGCAGCCACCTCGTGGCCCTCGGACGGATCGACGAACTCCGACTGGACGCGGGTGCCACGACCGTCCGCGTGGGCGCGGCGGAGCTCGCCGTGAGCCGCCGCCACGCCCGTCAGCTGCGGGATCTGCTGATGCGCCACGCCCGGGGCTGACCTCTGTGGCCCCGCGGCGGCGGCCGCCGAGGACGTGCCGCGTGCCGCCGGTGGGGAACCGCTGCGCCGACGATGCGAGTCTCCCCAGGACGCGCACCGACGTCGCATAGTGGACATGACCCGGTTCCACCGCGGACTCCGGTCGCGCTCGGGAAGTGCGAGTCCGCCGCGTGGCGGCGAGCCGGGCCCGGAGAGCCGCTGCCGGCCGCCTCGCGCCGGGGAGGCCGGTGGTGCGGCACTCCCGCAGTCGTGAGCGACGGGAGAGCCTGCCCCGCCGGCCGAGCCGTACCCCGGACCGGCGCCCCGCTGAGATCGCGCCGAGACCCTCCGGCGCCTATCCCTCCCTCGCCCCACCTGCGTAGACTCCAACGACCCCTGCGGGCAGGCCGCCCGTCGCAGTGAGCGGCCGTCCCGTACGAGCCGCCGAGAGAACGCCGGGAGCGGACGCCGATGTCTGCAGCACAGCCACCCCGCCGTGAAGTCGTCACGGGCGTGCCCCGCGGCACCCGCCGCCGCCCCGGACACGCCCCCGCCCGCTCGGAGATCAGCGAGCAGACCACGATCGGCACGGTCTACGTCCGCTCCCTGATGCGCAGCCAGCTGCGTGCCGCCCTGTACGCGCTGGGCACGCTCGCCGTCCTCGTCGGCACGCTCCCACTGCTCTTCGCCTTCCCCGCCGCCGTCCTCGGCTCCTTCTCCTCGCCCGAGCCCTTCGTGTGGGTGGTGCTCGGGGTCGGCGTCTACCCGCTGATGTGGCTGACCGCCCGCTGGTACGTCCGCCGCGCCGAGCGCAACGAAGAGGACTTCACCGGGCTCGTCGAAGGCCGCTGAGACCGCCAGTGGGGGACGACCGGTGAACCAGACCTACGCGGTGACGGCCGTGACCTTGGTGGTGCTGGCGACCGTCCTCATCGGCGCCCTCGGCCTGCGCATCTCCCGGACGACCTCCGACTTCTACGTCGCCTCACGCACCGTCAACCCCGGGCTGAACGCCGCCGCCATCAGCGGCGAGTACCTGTCCGCCGCCTCCTTCCTCGGCATCGCCGGACTGGTGCTCCTCCAGGGCCCCGACATGCTCTGGTACCCGGTCGGCTACACGGCGGGCTACCTCGTGCTACTCGTCCTCGTCGCCGCTCCGCTGCGGCGCTCGGGCGCGTACACGCTCTCCGACTTCGCCGAGGCGCGGCTCGAGTCGCCTGCGGTGCGGCGCCTCGCCAGCCTGTTCGTCGTCGGTATCGCCTGGCTCTATCTGCTGCCGCAGCTCCAGGGCGCGGGACTGACCCTGGAGATCCTCACCGGCGCCCCCGACTGGTTCGGCGGGCTCCTCGTCGCCGTCGTCGTCACGGGCGCCGTCGCCGCGGGCGGCATGCGCTCCATCACCTTCGTACAGGCGTTCCAGTACTGGCTGAAGCTCACGGCGCTGCTGGTGCCCGCCCTGTTCCTCGTCGCCGCCTGGGCCGGGGACGACGCGCCCCGGGCACGCTTCGACGCGCCCGCCGTCCTGCGCGAGCACACCGAGGTCCGGCTCGACGCCACCGTACGGATCGAACTGGAAGCACCGCTGTCCGTCGGGGTGACCGGCACGATCGACGGCACCCGCCACGAGGGGGGCCGGACCATCCTCGACGAGGGCACCCACCATGTGGAGTCGGGCACCACGCTCACCTTCCCCCCGGGGGCGGACATACCCGAACGGGCGTCCACCGGCGCCGACCCCGCCGGCTGGTCCCAGCCCCTCGCGGGCGGGCGCGACGGCTACCAGCTGTACGCCACGTACGGCCTGATACTCGCCACCTTCCTCGGCACCATGGGCCTGCCGCACGTCGCCGTCCGCTTCTACACGAGCCCCAACGGCCGCGCGGCGCGCCGCACCACCCTCGTGGTCCTGGGCCTGATCGGTGCCTTCTACCTGCTGCCTCCCGTGTACGGGGCCCTCGGCCGGATCTATGCCCCGGAACTCGCCCTGACCGGCGACGCCGACGCCGCCGTGCTCGTCCTGCCGGAACGGATGGTCGGCGGACTCGCGGGCGATCTGCTCGGCGCCCTCCTCGCGGCCGGCGCGTTCGCCGCCTTCCTGTCCACCGCGTCCGGGCTCACCATGTCCGTCGCCGGGGTCCTCAGCCAGGACGTCCTGCCCTCGCGCGGCGTACGCCACTTCCGGCTCGCGACCGTCCTCGCCATGGCGGTGCCGCTCGCCGTCAGCGTCGTCGCCACCAACGTGCCGGTCGCCGACGCCGTCGGGCTGGCCTTCGCCGTCTCCGCGTCGTCCTTCTGCCCGCTGCTCGTCCTCGGCATCTGGTGGCGCGGACTGACCCCGCCGGGCGCCGCGGCCGGACTGGTCACCGGCGGCGGAGCCGCACTGACCGCCGTGATGGCCACCCGGGCCGGACTCGCCCCCGAGGGGTGGCCGCACACACTCATGGCCTGGCCGGCCGTCTGGTCCGTGCCGCTCGGCTTCCTCACCATGATCCTGGTGTCGCTGGCGACGCCCCGCCACGTACCTCCCGGCGCCGCCGCCATCCTCACCCGCCTCCATCTGCCGGAGGACCTCGTCGGCCGACCGCAGCACGAAGGAGCACAGCGATGACCGGGACGGCGCTGGCGGCACTCGGCGCGGCCGCGGCCGTACTGCTCGCCGCCGGTTTCGCCCTCGGCCGGGTCACGGCCCGCCGCGGGGCCGGCAACGGGCCCGACCTCGGTACGCCGGTCGAGCGGGCCACCTTCCACACCCTGCACACCGCCTCCCTCGCCGCGCCGCCGCTGCGTGCCGGGCTCACCGAGGACACCGCGCGCAGGGCCGCCCGCCGGCTGCGCTCACTGCTCGGCACGCAGGCGCTGTGCCTCACCGACCGGGAGACCGTCCTCGCCTGGGACGGAATCGGCGCGGACCATCACCGGGAGCGCGTGATGCACCGCGTCGGCGACGTCCTCGAATCCGGTCGCAGCCAGAGCGTCCGTACCCGCTGCGACGACGTGGAATGCCCGCTCCGCTGGGCCGTGATCGCCCCGCTGACCGGGGAGGAGGGCGTGCTCGGCACGCTCGTCGCCTACGGCACGGGGGAGTCGGCGGTCCTCGTACGGGCCGCCACCGAGGTCGCCCGCTGGGTCTCCGTCCAGTTGGAACTGGCCGAGCTCGACCGCTCCCGCACCCGGCTCATCGAGGCCGAGATCCGTGCCCTGCGCGCCCAGATCTCCCCGCACTTCATCTTCAACTCGCTCGCTGCCATCGCCTCCTTCGTCCGCACCGACCCGGAACGGGCGCGGGAACTCCTGCTCGAGTTCGCCGACTTCACCCGCTACTCCTTCCGCCGGCACGGCGACTTCACCCATCTCGCCGACGAGTTGCGCTGCATCGAGCAGTACCTCGCCCTCGCCGGGGCCCGCTTCGGCGACCGGCTGAAGGTGACACTCCAGATCGCGCCCGAAGTCCTCCCGGTAGCACTGCCGTTCCTCTGCCTCCAGCCACTCGTCGAGAACGCGGTGAAGCACGGTCTCGAGGACACCGGTCGGACCTGCCGGATCTCCCTCTCCGCCCAGGACGCGGGCTCGGAGGCGGTGGTGACGATCGAGGACGACGGCATCGGAATGGACCCGGCCGAACTGCGCCGGATCCTCGCACGGGAGGCCGACCGTCCCTCCGGCATCGGTCTCTCCAACGTCGACCAGCGGCTGCGTCAGGTGTACGGGGACGCCCACGGACTGGTCATCGAGACGGGGGTCGGGGCGGGAACGAAGATCACCGTGCGTGTCCCCAAGTACCGCGCGGGCGTGCACAAGAACGCGGGCGCAGCCTGAGCCGGTGCGGTGCGGTGCGGTGCGGTGCGGGCCCGGCCGCACCGGGGGAGCGGCAGAGGTGAGGGCGGAGGCCGACGGCGGACGCGCTCAAGGACGGCGTCGGTACCTCAAGGACGAGCTCAGTACCTCGACGAGCTCAGTACAGATGGACGGCCAGATGGCCCAGCGGGAGACCGATACGCCAGGCCGGCGTCCAGACCTGGGCGTTCTCGCCGGCTGCCGGGTCCACCGGAAGGGCCGGGTGCCACGGGTCGGTGTCGCCCAGATCGGCGGCGAGGAGCTCGGTCCGCTCCAGCCATCCCCAGGTGTCGCGGGCCAGGGCGAGATCGGGGTCCGTGCCGGGGACGCCCCGGTCGAACGACTCCCGTTCGGCCATGCGGTCGCGCACCCACTCCTGCCACGGTTGGCCGTAGGCCGTGACGGACAGCCATTCGTCCAGCCGTGACGCGGTGGGGACTCCGGCCGGGCCGTCCTCGGCGCCGCACAGGTGGACCGTCAGCGCCAGCGTCGCCCGGCCGGCTCTGTACTCCAGCGAACCCGGCTCCACCAGACCGCCGGTGCGCAGCACCTCGTCGGCGAGGTACTCGGCGCACAGCCATGCCATGGGGACTGCCAGACCGCCTCCGCTGGTGCCGTTCGTACTCTCGGGCCGCACTCTCTCCACCTTCTCCCGGGACGTGTTCGGGCACGGGTCTCGACGACGAGCCTCCACCTGAAGACACGTGTCACGGTTCCTCTTTACTCAACTCGAGCGGGTGGTTTCGAATCCGGTCGCCTGTGACCGTGGCACCAGGGAGAGCAGGTGCCCCGTGGGAATCCGGGGTCGGAAGTGACCGGCCCTTGTCCGGTGGTGCTCGCACCGGCGCGTGCCGCACCCGGAGCGGCCCGCGACGAACGGGCGGGCGGTCGTTCCGCGCTCCCCGGGGACGGGCGGCCGCCGGCGGCGCCGTCCCTTGGGCGCACGGAGGGCGGCCGGCTCACGCCGCCGAGGAGAGCGACCGCCTGTTGTAGCCCGGCAGACCGCGGGCCATGGCGCGCAACGCGTGGTGCGAACGGGACTTGACCGTGCCCTGCGGGATGCCGAGCGCCCGGGCGGCCTCGGCCACGCTGCGGCCCCGGAAGTAGATCTGCACCAGCACGGCACGGTGCTCGGGACTCAGCGACCTGACCGCGGCCCGCACGTCGAGCGCGGCGACCGCCCGGTCCGTCACGTCGGAGGGGTCCGGCGTCGCGGCCAGAACGCCGTCCCCGATCTCCGCCGGCCGCGCGAGCCGCGAGCGGCGCGCGTCGATCGCGAGGCGCCGTCCGACGGTGAAGAGCCACGGCCGCATCGACTCGTAGGGCGCGTCGAACGCCTCGGGGTGCTGCCAGGCCCTGAGCAGGGTCTCCTGCAGCAGGTCCTCCGCACGCTGCCGGTCGCCGTACGTCAGGCCGACGAGAAAGCTCAGCAGGGCGGGACCGTGTTCGCGCTGCAGCTTCGCCAGGGCCCGCTCGTCGGCCGTCGCCGTCGCCGTCGTCATCGTCGGCTCCCTTTCCGCAGGATCTTCCGGGGGTTCGGTGCTACGTGTGCTTCGTGGCGTATACGAGCGCATCGGCGAGCGGAGGGACAGGCGCCGAGCACGGGTGTGCGACGAGCGGTCGCACAGTGCGGCGAGTGGTGCGCCGAACGGTCGGCCGGACGCACTCGCGACGGCCGCGCATCCGGTGGGACGGCGCCGGACGGGGCGGGGCCGTCGCGAGTACGTCAGGCCGCGCGACAGTCCACGGTCACCCGTCCGGTTCCGCCGGCCCGGCGGATTCCTCCCTCGCGAGGTTCGAGTGCCGGTACGAGTAGGCGAAGTAGATGATCAGCCCGACCACGAGCCACACCACGAACCGGACCCAGGTCTGCCGGTCCAGGAACGTGATCAGCCAGAGGGAGAACACCACGCCGATCGCCGGAACGAACGGCATGCCCGGGCAGCGGAACGTCCGCGGCAGCTCAGGCTGCCGGTAGCGCAGCACGATCACCGCGACGCACACCACCACGAAGGCCAGCAGGATGCCGATGTTCGTCAGCTGGGCGGCCTCGCCGATCGGCAGGAAGCCGGCGATCAGCGCGGAGCCGGCACCGACGATCCACGTCACCCGCAGGGGCACGTGCCGCGTGGGGTGCGTCTTCGCGAACCAGCGCGGCAGCAGTCCGTCGCGGCTCATCGAGAACCACACGCGCGTCACGCCCAGCATGAACGTGAACATCACGGTGAGGATCCCGATGATGGCGCCGATCGCGATGACGTTGGCCAGGCTCTCCAATCCCACCGCCTTGAAGGCCGTCGAGAAGCCGCTCTCCGGATCGATCTCCTTGTAGTTCTGCATACCCGTCAGCACCAGACAGGCCAGCACATAGAGCACCATCGAGATCGCCAGCGAGTAGATGATCGCCCTGGGCATGTGCCGCTGTGCGTCCTTGGACTCCTCGGCGGCCGTGGACATGGCGTCGTAGCCGAACACCGCGAAGAAGACGGTCGCCGCCCCCGTGACGGCCCCGCCGACCCCGAACGGGAAGAAGGGGTCGTAGTTCGCCGTGTCGATGTGGAAGAAGCCGACCGCGATCACCAGCAGCACGACCAGTACCTTCAGCACCACCACGACCGTCTCGAAACGGGCCGCGTTCTTGATGCCCAGCGTCAGCAGATAGGCGATGAACAGACACAGGACCATCGCGAAGAGGTCGACCTTGTGCCCGGGACCCGTGCCCGGCGCGCCCAGCATCCACGCGGGCAGATCGAGCCCCAGCTGGGCCAGGAGGAACCCGAAGTAGCCGGAGATCCCGATGGCGACCACCGCGACGATCGCCGTGTACTCCAGCAGCAGGTCCCAGCCGATGAACCAGCCCGCCAACTCGCCGAGCACCGCGTACCCGTACGTGTAAGCCGAACCCGCCTTCGGGATCAGGCCGGCGAACTCCGCGTACGAAAAGGCCGCGGCGGCACTCGCCACACCGGCGATCAGGAACGACACCACCACCGCGGGTCCGGCCCTGTCGTGGGCCACCGCTCCCGCCAGGGCGAAGATGCCGGCGCCGATGATGCCGCCGACGCCGATCGCGGTGAGCTGCCAGAGGCCGAGCGTTCTGGTCAGCTGCTCGCTCGGAGCGCCCTCCCGGATCTGTGCGATGGGCTTGCGGCGCAATACGCCCTGCCCCACGCGGAGCCCTGCCATGAGACACCTCTTCGCGGACTGCAGTCGGCCGATGGCGGCTCATGATGGCCGAGGCGGGGCAGTGGTGGAAGACGACATGCGGTCGCGCCGAGGCGAGGGTTCCGGGAGGCTACGGAACCACCGTCACGGGCCAGCGCCCGGCCTTCACCAGCCGTACGGCCACCGAGCCGACGATCCGGTGTCCCGCCGACTCCGACGCGCCCACCACCACGGCGTCCGCCTTGAGCTCGTCGGCGGCCGCCACCAGCCCGTTGTACGGATCGCCGCGGAAGGTGTGGAACTCCCAGCGCACGTCCCAGATGCCCCGCACCCGCTCGGCCGCCTCGCGGATCTCCGCGACCAGCCCCTCCGCCATCTCCCCGGTGGTGTCCGCGCGCCGAGGGCGGCGCCCGCCTCATCAGCGGCTGCACGTACACGAGCGCGAGGAGCGCGTTCTGCCGCCGCGCCAGACCGCCGGCGTACGGCGCCGCCCGCAGCGACGACTCCGAACCGTCCACACCCGCGACGATCACCTTCGGACCGTCCGTACCGCGCTCGAAAACCCGGGGCTGCCCACTCACGGCAACGAGGCTGGACGGTGCCCCGCGGATCCTGCAGGGCGCGTCCCCGCGGGGGGACTCCCCGCCCGCCCGACAGGCGGCCCGGCGGCCGTCTCCCTAGAGTGCGGAACATGAGCATCAGCGTGGCGGAGCGTGCGACCGCCGCCCGGAGCGGCCTGACGGCCAGGGTGCCGGGCGCCTTCGCGATGTTCTTCGCCCTGCTCGGCGTGTACTGCGCGGTGATCGCGCTGATCGCCCCGCTGCGCAGGCTGCTGAGCCCGGTCTCCGCGTTCCTCGACCTGGTGGCCGTACCCGTCAGCGCCAACCTGGCCTACGCCGTCTTCCTGCTCCTGCTGGCGGCGGCCATCGGCGCCCGCAAGAAGGCCGCCTGGTGGCTCGTCGTCGCCTATCTCGCCCTGCTCGTCCTCACCGACGTCCTCACCCTGGCCCTGCTGCGGGGCTGGTCGTGGATCCCCAATCTGGTCCTGTGCCTGATCGCCCTCGGCGTGCTGTTCGCCGCGCGCGGCGAGTTCTACGCCCTGACCCGCCGCGGGGCCCTGCGGCACGCCCTTCTCGTGCTCGTCCTCGGGCTCGTGCTGGCCGTGCTCGTCGGCTGGGGGCTCGTGGAGCTCTTCCCCAACGACCTCCCGCAGGCGCAGCGGCTGCCGTGGGCCGCCAACCGGGTGCTCGGCGGGCTCGTCTCCAACGCCCAGTTCGACGGCACTCCGCCCCGCGCCCTGTTCTTCCTCCTCGGCCTCTTCGGCGCGCTCGCGCTGCTCAACTCCGCCCGCACCCTGTTCCGCTCCCAGCGGATGGAGGCCGCGCTGCACGGCGACGAGGAACCCCGTATCCGCGCCCTGCTGGGCGCCTACGGCTCCCAGGACTCGCTCGGCTACTTCGCCACCCGCCGGGACAAGGCCGTCGTCTTCGCGCCCAACGGCAAAGCCGCCGTCACCTACCGCGTCGAGGCCGGCGTGGCCCTCGCCAGCGGGGACCCCGTCGGCGACACGGAGGCATGGACCCCCGCCGTCGAGGCCTGGCTCGACGTCGCCCGCCGCTACGCCTGGGCGCCGGCCGTGATGGGGGCGTCCGAGGACGGCGCGCGTGCCTACGCCCGCTCGGGGCTCGGCGCCATCCAGCTCGGGGACGAGGCGATCCTGCACGTCGACCGCTTCGACCTGAACGGCCGGGACATGCGCGTCACCCGGCAGGCCGTCGGCCGGGTCCGCAGACTCGGGGCCACCACCCGCATCCGCCGGCACTCCGCCCTCGGCGCCGACGAGATGAAGCAGATCATCGACCGCGCCGACGCCTGGCGCGACACCGAGACCGAGCGCGGCTTCTCCATGGCCCTCGACCGGCTTGGCGACCCCGAGGACGGCGACTGCCTGCTCGTCGAGGCACTCGACGCCGACGGGGACCTCATCGCCCTGCTCTCCTTCGTCCCCTGGGGACGCGACGGGATCTCCCTCGACGTGATGCGACGGGACCGCGACCACGCACCCAACGGGATCATGGAGTTCATGGTCGCCGAGCTGTGCGCGGAGGCCCCGCAGCTCGGTGTGCGCCGGATCTCCCTCAACTTCGCCGTCTTCCGCTCCGTCTTCGAGGAAGGCGCCAGGATCGGCGCGGGACCCGTCCTCCGGCTCTGGCGCAGGCTGCTGCTGTTCTTCTCCAGGTGGTGGCAGCTGGAGGCGCTGTACCGTTCCAACGTCAAGTACCAGCCGGCCTGGTACCCGCGCTTCCTCTGCTACGGGGATGCCGGGGCCCTCGCCCGTATCGGCCTCGCCTCGGCGATCGCCGAGGGCTTCGTCTCCGTGCCCCGGCTGCGCAAGCGCTGGGGCAACGGGCGGCCGCGCGGCGTCGTCGCCGGGCCGGTCGCCGGCACCAGGGACCTCCCGCCGCTCGACGCGCTGGAACTCGCCGGACCCGACACCGTACGGCCCATGGGGGAGCGCCGGCTGCCCGAACAGGTACGCATCCGCCACCGCAAGCTCGAACGGCTGCGCGAGCGGGGCGTCGACCCGTACCCCGTGGGGGTCGCCGCACGGACCGACCCGCTCGCCGCCGTACGCGCAGCCCATCCTGACGTGCCGCCCGGGGCCCGTACCAGGGAACGGGCCACGGTCGCCGGGCGGGTCATGGCCGTACGCGACTTCGGCGGAGTTCTCTTCGCCGTGCTGCGCGACTGGTCCGGCGACCTCCAGATCGCCCTGACCCGCGACGGTTCAGGTCCCGGTGTGCTCGCCGCCTTCTCCGCCGACGTCGACCTCGGCGACCACGTCACGGCCACCGGCGAGGTCGGTGCCAGCGACGGCGGCGAGCTCACCGTCTTCGCCGACACCTGGCAGCTCACCGCCAAGTGCCTGCGTCCGCTGCCCGACAAACGCCGGGGACTGGCCGATCCGGAGGCACGGGTACGCCGCCGCTATCTCGACCTTTTCACCAGCCCCGACGCCCGCAGCGTCGTCCGGGCCCGCTCCACGGCGGTGCAGGCTCTGCGGCAGGGGTTGCTCGACCGCGGCTACCTCGAGGTCGAGACCCCGATGCTCCAGCAGATCCACGGCGGCGCCAACGCCCGCCCGTTCACCACCCACATCAACGCCTACGACATGGACCTGTACCTGCGGATCGCCCCCGAGCTGTTCCTCAAGAGGCTGTGTGTGGGCGGCATGGAGAAGGTCTTCGAGATGGGCCGCACCTTCCGCAACGAGGGCGTCTCGTACAAGCACAACCCCGAGTTCACGATGCTGGAGGCGTACGAGGCGTTCGCCGACTACGACGTGATGCTCGACCTGACCCGCGAGCTCATCCAGGGCGCCGCCACCGCCGCGTTCGGCGCTCCGGTCGCCCACAAGAGGGGCCCCGACGGCAAGCTCGTCGTCCACGACATCTCCGGCGACTGGCCCGTCAAGACCCTGTACGGAGCAGTGTCCGAGGCGCTCGGCGAACAGGTGGACGCCGACACCGACGAGGAGCGGCTGCGACGGCTCTGTGACCTCGCGGGAGTGCCGCAGGGCCCCGAGGACACGCGCGGCGACGTCGTCCTGGAGATGTACGAGCGGCTGGTCGAGGAGAAGACCCAGCTGCCCACCTTCTACAAGGACTTCCCGACCGACGTGTCCCCGCTGACCCGTCAGCATCGTCGTGACCCACGTCTCGCGGAACGGTGGGACCTGGTCGCCTTCGGCACCGAACTCGGCACGGCGTACTCGGAGCTGACCGACCCGGTCGAGCAGCGGCGGCGCCTCACCGCCCAGTCGCTGCTCGCGGCCGGCGGCGACCCCGAGGCCATGGAGCTCGACGAGGACTTCCTCGACGCCCTGGAGTACGCGATGCCCCCGACCGGAGGGCTCGGCATCGGTGTGGACCGGCTGGTGATGTTCCTGACGGGGCTGACCATCCGCGAGACGCTGCCGTTCCCCCTGGTGCGCAGGCACTGAACGGAGGACGCGCGGTCGCGCCGCCCTGCCGTCGCCGGGGCCGCGTCGCCGCTGCCGCCCGGACCGTGCTCCCCCGCCGGACGGACCGCCCACGGGCGGCCGTCCGGCGGGGGAGCGGCCTCAGCGCGTGGTGACCATACGGGCGAAGACGACGACGTTCCCGTCGTATCCGGTGCTTCGCGAGTAGCCGCCGCCGCAGGTGATCACCCGCAGTTCAGGGGTGCCGGTGTCCCCGTAGACCCGGGCGCCCGGGAAGTTGTTCTTGGAGAACACCTCGACGCCGTACACCTCGAAGACCGCGACCCGGCCGTCGTAGCGGGTCACCTCGACGTGCTGGCCCTTCTGCATCGAACCGAGCCCGTAGAACACGGCGGGCCCGCCGGCGTTGTCGACATGGCCGACGACCACGGCGGTGCCCTGCTGGCCGGGAGCGATGCCGTTCTGGTACCAGCCGGCGAGGTTGGTGTCCTGTGCCGGCGGGGCTTCGATCCAGCCGTTGGTGTCGAGCCCCACGTCGATGATGGGCGCGTCGACGCCGACGGATCGGATGGCGATCCGCGAGGCCGGGGCGTACGGCAGCGGCTCGACGGTGCCTGGCAGTGGAATGGAGTCCTGGTTGGCGCGTACGTCGTCCAGCGAAGCCGCCACGGCGGGCTGGGGCGGCCCCATGCCGACGTCGACGCCGTTCCGCACCAGTGCGAGTCCTGTGAGCATGACAAGGGCCAGTACGCCCCAAGGGGAGCGTCTCCTCGAATCCGACCCCGTGAACTCCTGCCGGCGCATGGTTCTCCCATCTCATCGTCTGCCCGCACGCTAAGCACATGAGGGAGAGGCCGCGACCTGAGAGGGGCGAACGGGTGGTACGGCCGGTCGGGGTGACCCATACGAGTAGACAGTCGGGCAAATTCTCTGACGGTCCGTGACCTGCGGCTCCGTCAGATCCGGGCTGCTCGCCCCGGCGTGTCGATCACCGGGGTGGACGAGTCCCGAAATGCGACGGATGTGCAAGCCGGTGAGGGTTTCGTCATGGAGGGCGTTCTCGTCGAAATCTCCGGAGCACCGTTCCGGGGCGCACCTCCGATGGAGGTTCAACCATGCGTGCTTCACGCGCTGTCGCGGTGGCGATCACCGCGTGTGCGGCCATGGGCGCCACTTCTCCCGTGGTCGCCGCCACCGCCACCGGAGGCGGCAACGGTCCGGCCAACGTCCGTCTCTCCCCGTCCGAGGTCCACCAGGGCTCGACCCTGACCATCCTGGTCGACGGCTGCCACCGCGGTGGCACGGTGTCGTCCAACGCCTTTCCCGCCGCCAACCTCAGCGCCGACCGCGGAGGGTACTACGGCCCGAGTGGCAAGCGGGCGGGGGACGAGGTCGACGCGAACGGGAACGCGAACGTCAACGGGAACGGGAACGCGAACGCGAACGGCTTCGGTCAGGACCAGAACGGCAACGGGAACAACAACGGGAACGGCCAGGACCAGGGCGGTAACAACAACGGCCGCAATGACAACGGCCGTAACGATCAGGGTGGCAACAACAACGGCCGGAACGACAACGGCCGTAACGATCAGGGTGGCAACAACAACGGCCGGAA
>NZ_JASHLT010000003.1:159075-222244 GCF_030056615.1 Streptomyces sp. HNM0645
GCCGTAACGATCAGGGTGGCAACAACAACGGCCGGAACGACAACCGCCGTAACGACAACGGTCGCAACGACAACCGCCGCAACGACCGCGATCACTCCGACAACTTCCGGGGCGGGGCGGGCGTCGCCGTCGCCACGGCCCGCATCTTCGACCGTGCGACCCCGGGCCAGTACAACCTGGCCGTCCGGTGCCACGACAGCAACCGGATCGCGACACGCACCTTCATCGTGCTCTCGGGCCGCGGTGCCCGGGGTGGTCTCGGTGGCTCGCAGGGCCCTTCCAGCACCGAGATGGCCGTGGGTGGCGGTCTCGTCGCCACTGCGGCCGTCGGTGGCGCCGTGTACCTCCTCCGGCGTCGCCGCAGCATGAGCGGCGGAGAGGCCTGAAGCGGCCAAGCCCCCCGGTCGGCCCGCAATGCCCGCCGCCCCGAGTCATCCTGGTTCAGGACTCGGGGCGACGGGCCTTGCGGGCCGACCCGAACGGGACGGGAGCCGGCGGTGAGAAGTCAGTGCAGTCGGCTGCCCGAGCGGCGGCGCACGACGTAGACGACACCACCGGACGCTGCCAGGACGAGCACGACGCCTGCCGCGATCTCCACCGCGTTCATAGCGCCGATGCTGCCGCCCTGACCGCCCTTGACGCCCCGGGGCTGGGGGGCGGCCGTGCTGGTGGAGCGGATGGTCGGCGTGGCCGCCGCGCCACTGCCGCCGGAGATGGTGAGGTCCGTGGTGCCGGTCTGGTTGTTGCACGTGAACTGGACCGAGTACACGGCACCGCGCCGTGCGTCCAGGTCGACCCGCGCCGTGGCGGTCTGGCGCGGCGGGATGGTCACGGTGTCGAACACGCCCGACGAGGCCGTGGCCGTGGTGTTGCAGCCGGACACGCCCAGAGTGACGGTACCGCCCGGGGCGACGGTCGAGGGGGTGACGGCGAACGAGAACGGCTGCTTGCGGATGCTGGCGCCGGCGCCGCCGGCGGTGTCGGCCGCCGCGGCGGGAAGGGTCAGGGCGAGGGCGGCCGCTCCCGCGAGAGCGGCGGACGCGACGGGTATCGCGCGCATGGCAATCCTCCGGGTCCCCGAGGAGCAGTTGCGGAAGGGTTTTCCACAAGGGCAGGGAATGCACCTCGATGACCGAAACGCTAGAAGTGCGCATTCACCCCCGCGATCTCAGACGGGCGAATGGGGCACGCTTGTCCCCCGGGTGGCGCACCGGCGGTCTTCCCGGCTTGCGCCACCCGGAGATGTCGTGCTCAGCCGAGGACGTGCGGGAAGAGTTCCGTGAACGGCCCGGGGGCAGCTGAGAGGCCCCGTCCGAACGGCGCGTCGAAATCCCAGATCAGGAAGAGCAGGAACGCGATCAGTGCACTGAAGAGTCCGGCCAGCAGCAGTTCCCGGAACGTCCGGCGGATCTGCAGGGTGAAGATCAGGCCGACGGTGACCACGGCTCCCGCGACCAGGCCGAACCACACCACCCCGGGCATCGTCGCCTCGGCGCCCTGTCCCCGGGCCCCACGGGCGTCGTCCACCGCCGCCACTTGGTCGACCAGGGGCTGGTACGCCTGGCCCTCGTGGTCGTTCCTGGGTACGTAGCCCGTCACGTCCCTGCGCACCTGATCGAGCCGCCGTGTGCCTTCCTCCGTCAGCTCGCCCTTCTCGACCATGTGGCGCCACTCCGTGTTCACGACGTGCGAGACATAGGCGTCGACGCTGTCGCGGATCCGGGCGCGCGCCTCGGTCGGGTAGACCTCGGCGCGCGCACTCACCTCGTGCAGTGCCTGGGCCTCCTGGCGTACCGAGTCCTCGGCGGCGCCGCGCGCCTCCCAGACACCCGCGATGGCGAGGCCGAGGACGATCGCGTAGACCACGCCGATCATCATCGTCATGTACTCGATGACGTCCGGGGTCTCCGACGGGTCGTCGTCGTCACCGACCCGCCGCTGGTTGATGACGGTGATGGCGAGGACGACCGCACACGCCGCGGCCATGGCGAGGGACAGTACGACCCACTCCGACAAGTGAACCTCCGGGAGCTAGCGGGATCGGGGGCGAAGGAACGCCGCAGCGAGCACGGCGGGTGCGGTGATCAGGAGCGTGAGGGAGACCAGCGAGGGTCCGCCTCGCGGCTCCTCGCGCTGGGGCCTGCGGTAGTGGGGGAGGGCGACCGGCGTCGGCCGCGGCGGTGCGGGGCGGGCCTTCGGGGGCGGGGACGGCGGTGGTGGGGGAGCGGGCTCGATCCGGGGCGGTGCGGGTGGTGGCGGCGGTGGCGGTGTAGGCGGCGGTGGTGGTGGTGGCGGCGGTGGTGGCGGCGGCGGTGGTGGTGGTGGCGGTGGTGGTGGTGGTGGCGGCGGTGTAGGCGGCGGTTCGGGAACGGGGACCGGGCCCGCCGTGCAGTGGGCGCCGCCGGCGACCGCGACGGAGGAGCCCGGCCCGTTCGGCCCGCCGGGGCCGATCGAGGCGTACGAGCAGGAGTCGGCCGCGGCGGGCAGCGGGGCCGTCAGCAGCCAGGCGAGTGCGGCGGCCGACAGCAGCCGCGCGACGAGCGATCCGTACACGCCGGTGAGCATGATCCACGCGAGGGCCGGACACGCCCGGAGGAGGAGCGATTCGCCTGATGGTGGGGATGTCCCGGGATCGTGTTTGCGGCCCCGCGAGGATTTTTTCCGCCGGCCGTTGAACACACCCCGCCTCGCCGCGCGTACCTAGGGCCATGAACGGCGCACCAAGGGCGCCACAACGGACACCGGGCTACAGGAGTTGACATGAAGACCTGGCGGAACGCCTCGCTCGCGGTGACCGCGGCGGCCGTACTCGCGCTGACGACGGCGTGCGGTCAGGAGACGGAGGCGCAGCCGAACGGTCAGGCCGTCGGAGCGGTCAACCCCGCCGGGCAGCCCGCCGCCAACAGTGGCTACGGACCCGGGTACGGTGGCGGTGCGGACGCCGGTGCCGCGGACGCGAAGCCGAAGACGGCGGGCCAACTCGCCGTGTGGGAGAGCAAGAAGCTCGGCGAGGTACTCACCGACAGCGACGGCCTGACCCTCTACCGCTTCGACAAGGACTCCGTCGACCCGGTGACGTCCAACTGCAACGGCGACTGCGCGAAGGCGTGGCCGGTGGTGGCCGCGGGCGATGTCACTCCGGCTCCCGGGACCGACGCCTCGCTGATCGGCTCGGTCACCCGTGCCGACGGTACCAAGCAGCTCACCGTCGGCGGCTGGCCGATGTACCGCTACGCGAAGGACACCAAGCCCGGGGACGCCAACGGACAAGGGGTCGGCGGCACCTGGTTCGCGTCGGCGCCCGACGGGAAGAAGGCAGCGCTCGGTGGTGGCGGCGGAGAGGTGGCCGGCGGCGGGTCCTCGGACCTCGCCGGCCTTTCCGTCCGCAAGGACCCGAAGCTCGGCGAGATCGTCGTCGACAAGAACGGAATGACCGTCTACCGCTTCATGAAGGACTCGGCCTGGCCGATGAAGACCGCCTGCACGGGGGCCTGTCTGGAGAAGTGGCCGGTCGTCGCACCCGTCGACAAGAACGACACCGAAGGCATTCTGAAGAAGGGCTTCGTCACCTTCGACCGTCCCGACGGAATCAAGCAGCAGACCATCGACTGCTGGCCGATCTACACCTTCGCGGGCGACAAGAAGCCCGGTGACACCAACGGCCAGGGGGTGGGCGGCACCTGGTACGCCATGTCGCCCCAGGGCAAGCCGGTCGGAGCGCCCAAGTAGGTCCCCACGCAGCGCTCCGGCCACCGGCCCGCCGTCACGCCCCCGCGTACGGCGGGTCGGCTGTTTGCGGTGGTTCCTGCCAGCACGTGCCGGTGGCGTGTGACCAAGAACGGACCGTTAATTTCCGTTTCTGCTCGCTCTCTTGGCGGGCGATCAGTAGCCTCGGCTCGAACACCGGCCGTGCGAATGGCCGTTAATCCCCGTGGCGACTTGTTGGAGACATCAATGGAGCGTCCCGCCTGGGCCCCGCCGGGCATCGACATCTCGGTGCCGAGCGTGTCCCGCATTTACGACTACTACCTGGGCGGCTCGCACAACTTCGAGGTCGATCGTGAAGCCGCCCGGAAGGCCATGCAGTTCCTCCCGGGCCTCCCCAAGATCATGCAGGCGAACCGGGCCTTCATGCGCCGTGCCGTACGTTACGCCGTGAGCGAGGGCGTCAACCAGTTCCTGGACATCGGCTCCGGCATACCGACGTTCGGCAACACCCACGAGGTTGCGCAGAAGGCCGACCCCGAGGCGCGGGTGGTGTACGTCGACCACGACCCGGTCGCCGTCGCCCACAGCCAGGCGGTGCTGGAGGGGAACGAGCGAGCCGGGATCGTCCAGGCCGATCTGCGCAGGCCGGCCGACATCCTCGCGCACTCCGAGACCACCCGGCTGCTGGACCTCGAACGGCCCGTGGCCCTGCTGCTCGTCGCCGTCCTCCACTTCCTGGAGGACTCCGACGACCCGCGGCGGTCCGTCGCCGCACTGCGGGACGAGCTCGCCCCCGGCAGCCTCGTCGTCATCACCCACGCCTCGTACGAGGGCATCCCGCTGCCCAAGGAACAGGCGGGCGGCGCCGTCGGGGTCTACAAGGACATCCGCAACCCGCTCGTGATGCGTTCGCGGGAGGAGATCGCACGGTTCTTCGACGGGTTCGAGACGGTCGAGCCCGGACTGGTGTCGATGCCGGACTGGCGGCCCGAGACACCGGACGCGCAGGAGGACCCATACGCGTTCTCCGGCTACGCAGGGGTGGGGCGCAAGGCGTGATGACGCCGTCGCAGGCAGCGGGCCCGACGGCGGGCCCGGACGACCTGGAGGACAGGCTCAGACGGTTCGCGACCATCTGGAGCCGGGCGATCTTCCCGGTCACCGCCACGTCGCTGACCCGTCCCGAGTTCGAGGGGCATCTGCTGCCGCTGGCACGGCAGTTGAGCGACGCACTGCACACGCGCCCGTTCGACCCGGGAGCCGCCCAGCGGGTCGGCGCCGCCCTCGTCGACGCCCACTGCACGGACCCGGACGCCCTCAGCCGTACGCTCGGCGTCGTCGACGCCTACCTGGTCCTGTACTGCGGGAACGACCAGGAGCCCGCGGACGACAGCCGGGCCCGCTGCGCCAGACTGCAGCACGCCCTCGCCGCCGGGTACGCCCTCGCGCTGAGGGAGCGCACCCTCAGCGAGCAGGAGGCCATCGCCCGGTCGGCGCTGGCGGCGCGCAGCGTGGCCATGGAGGCCCTGCACGCCACCGAGACGCGCTTCCGCGCCGTGTTCCAGGACGCGGCGATCGGCATCGGCATCGCCGACCTGGACGGCAACGTCCTGGAGGTCAACGACACGCTCACCCGGATGTTCGGCGGGCTGGAGCACCATGTCCGCGGACGCAAGGTCAACGAATGGGCACACCCGGAGGACCGCCCGCAGACCTGGAACATGTACGAAGAGCTGGTACGCGGCGAACGCGAGCACTACCGCGTCGAGAAGCCCTTCTACCGCAACGACGGCACGGTGCTCTGGACGAACCTCACCGTCTCGCTGCTGCGGGACGCCGACGGCCTGCCCCAGTACCAGCTGGCGCTGATGGAGGACACCACCGAACGGCGGCTGCTGAACCTCCGGTTGCGCTACGAGGCGACGCACGACGCGCTCACCGGGCTGCCCAACCGGACCCTGTTCTTCGAGCGCCTGGAGAAGGCGCTGGCGGCCGGCGACGGGGTCCGCTTCGGGCTCTGCTACCTCGACCTCGACGGCTTCAAGGCGATCAACGACAGCCTCGGCCACTCGGCCGGCGACCGGCTGCTCGTCGAGGTCGCCGACCGGCTGCAGAGCTGCGCCACGGCCCCCGGGGAGATGGTGGCCAGGCTCGGCGGTGACGAGTTCGTCGCGCTGACGACCGGCCGGGAGACCCAGTGCGAGGTGAGCGAGCTCGCCGCCCGGATCCTCGCCGCACTGGCCGCGCCCATCACCCTCGAAGGCCGGGAGATCAGCGTCCGGGGCAGTATCGGGATCGTCGAGGGGCCGGCCGGGGAGCGTACCTCGGCGGAGGTGCTGCGCAGCGCGGACATCACCATGTACCGGGCCAAGTCCGCGGGTGGGAACCGCTTCGAGCTCGCCGACCCGGAGGCGGACGCCCGCGCGATCACCCGGCACGGGCTCACCACGGCGCTCCCTGCGGCCCTGGAGCGGGGCGAGTTCTTCATCGAGTACCAGCCGCTGGTGCACCTCGGCGACGGCCGGGTGCACGGCGCGGAGGCACTGGTGCGCTGGCTGCACCCGCAGCACGGGGTCCTCGGGCCGGACCACTTCATCCCACTCGCCGAGCACACCGGGCTGATCGTGCCGCTCGGCCGGTGGGTCCTGCAGGAGGCCGTGCGGCAGGCGCGCTTCTGGCACGAGCAGGCCGAACCGGGCTGTTCGGTACCGCCGTTGCGGATCAACGTCAATCTGTCCCCGACCCAGCTGCACCACCCGGGCCTGGTCGCCGACACCGTGGACGTACTGGAACGCTCGGGCCTGCCGCCCGGCGCGCTGTGCCTGGAGGTCACCGAGTCCGCGCTGATCGGAGCGGACGAGGACCTGCTCAAGCCGCTTCGGCAACTCGCGGAGATGGGCGTCGACATCGCGCTCGACGACTTCGGCACGGGCTACTCGAACCTGGCCAGTCTTAGGCGGCTCCCGGTGAGGGTGCTGAAGCTGGACCGCTCCTTCACCCGGGGCATGCAGCAGCACCCGGCGGATCCGGTGGACCGGAAGATCGTCGAGGGCATCGTCTCGCTGGCCCACAGCCTGGAGCTGGCGGTGACGGTGGAAGGCGTGGAGACCGGCGTCCAGGCCGAGCAACTGCGCGAGCTGGGCTGCGACACGGCGCAGGGCTGGTACTACGCCCGGCCGGGCCCGCCGGACCGTCTGCACACGCTGTCGCTCGCGGACGCGGTCTAGCCGGTGCCGCGCCGGACCGCCGAGGAGCCCTGACCGGGGGCGCGCGAGGGCCCCCGGGGCCCCGGCGCCGCCGACGCTCGGGGCACGGGATACCGGTGGCCCGGCCCGAACACCGCCTGGGCCCGTGGCGGCTGCCGTAGTGACCGGTCAGGGGCCGGGGGCGATCCTTGTCCGCGCCACCGGCGCTCGGTCGCCCCCTTCGCGCGGTTTCCGTTCGAGCCGGGAACCGGACGTTCGGAACCGGGCGGCGGGAGCGGGTGGAACCGTCAGGCGTCGAAGCGGCTGCGGGAGGCCTCGATGTGCCCGAGGTACCGGTGGGTCCAGTCGCACATCGTGTCAACGGTCCGTCGCAGGGCCAGCCCCGGCTCGGTGAGGCTGTACTCGACCCGCGGCGGCACGGTGGGGTGCACCTTGCGGTGGGCCAGGCCGTTGCGCTCCAGCATGCGCAGGTTCTGGGTGAGCATCTTGTGGCTGATGCCCTCCACCTCGACGAGCAGCTCGCTGAAGCGCAGAGTGCGCTCACCCAGGGCCTCGATGATCAGGAGCGCCCATTTGTTGGCGACGTCCGCGAATATCTCCCGTGCCAGGGAGTCCGCGCGCCGGAGGTCCGCTTCGTCGGGCGAGCCCGTGAACTGCTTGGTCACCATCAGGTTCCCCAGTCACTGAAAAGTGCGTTCTTCCATGTCAGGGGCCAGTCTCCTACGGTTACCGAGTAACCACAAGAGACCGAAGGCGCCCTGTCCGGTGGACCCGGGCCGGGGCGTCCTCGTGAGCCAGGACAAGGAGGCGGCAGCATGGCCGTCAGTTTGGTGAACCCCGGCGGACTGCCGGAGATCGATGCCTACCGTCAGGTGTCGGTCGCGTCCGGGTCGAAACTGGTCTTCGTCGCCGGACAGGTCGCCTGGGACGCCGACGGGGTCACGGTCGGGGAAGGCGATCTCGCCGGCCAGGTCGAGCAGTGCTACCTCAACGTCGGCACCGCGCTGGCCGGGGTCGGGGCCTCGTTCGACGACGTGGCGAAGTTGACGGTGTACGTCGTCGACTGGACGCCCGAGAAGATGCCGCTGCTCATGGAGGGCATCGCGCGTGCGGCCGCGAAGCTGGGGGTGACCCCGGTGCCGCCGGCCACCCTGCTGGGCGTCGCGGCCCTGGACGTCCCGGAGCACCTGGTCGAGATCGAAGCCACCGCGATGGTCGACTGAGCAGGGGCAGGGGCAGGGGCAGGGGCAGGGGCAGGGGCAGGGGGTGGGAAACCGGAACCGGGACCCCGGCGCCTTACGCGTCGGAGCCCGGCTCCTGCGGAGCGGCCGCCCGCGTCCGCAGGAGCAGGTGCTGGAGTTCACGGGCGGCACGCGGTGGCGCGACGTCGCTGCGGTGGGCCAGCGCGATCGTGCGGCGCAGGCCGGGGCGGGCGAGGGCGGTGACCCGGAGGTCGCGGCCCGCGCGTGCCGCGACCATGCGGGGGACGACCGCCAGGCCCAGCCCGGCCCGTACGAAGCCGAGCACCGCGTCCATCTCCCCGCCCTCCACCGTGAACGCCGGCTCGAAGCCCTCCGCGCGGCACGCCGCCACCGTGAGCTCTCGCAGGTCGTAGCCGTGCCGGAACATCACGAGCGGCTCGCCCTGGAGGTCCGCGATCCGCACCGGCCGGCGCGGTGCCGGGGACGCCGCCGAGGAGACCACCACCAGATCCTCCTGAAGCAGCTCCACCGTCGTCAGCGCCGGTGAGGGAGTCGGCAGCGGCAGTACTACCAGCGCCAGATCGAGCGCGCCGCGCGCGAGCTCCCGTACCAGGTCGTGCGAGCCGCCCTCCTCGATCAGCAGCTCGATCCCCGGGTGCAGATCGTGGAAGGCCCGGAGCACGTCCGGGAGCAGACCCGTGCACACGCTCGGCGTCGCCCCCAGGCGCACCCGCCCCCGGCGCAGCTGCGCCAGCTCCTGCACCTCGTGCCGGGCGGTGTCCGCGTCGGCGAGGATCCGCCGGGCCGGCGGCAGCAGCGCCTCGCCCGCGTCGGTGAGGGTGATGTTGCCGCGCGCCCGGTTGAACAGCTCCGCCCCCAGCTCCCTCTCGAGCGCCCGGATCTGCTGCGAGAGCGAGGGCTGGGAGACGTGCACACGCTCCGCGGCCCGGGTGAAGTGCCGCGTCTCCGCGACGGCCACGAAGTACTGGAGCTGCTGGAACTGCATCCCCCCACGATAGCCCCTGTCTATCGATATCAGCTGGACCATGTCTTGGACCTCTCAGGCCTCCGCGCCTAGCGTCTGTGTCCATGGCTCTGGCAACCCGGACGGACCGACGGCCGTCCATGACGCGCACGATCTGGGGATCGACCGTCGGCAAGAAGACCGTGATGGCCGTTACCGGCCTGATCATGCTCGGCTACCTGGTCGTCCACATGCTGGGCAATCTCAAGATCTTCTTCGGCTCCGACGAGTTCAACGGCTACGCCCACTGGCTGCGCACGCTCGGTGAGCCGTTCCTCCACTACGAGTGGGCGCTGTGGATCGCCCGCCTCGTGCTCCTCGCAGCCGTCGTCCTGCACGGCGTGTCGGCGTACCAGCTCAGCAGGCGGGACATCCGGGCCCGTCCGAGCAGGTACGTCCACAAGCGCCGGCGCGCGAGCTACGCCACCCGCACCATGCGCTGGGGCGGCATCATCCTCGGGCTGTTCATCGTCTGGCACCTGCTGGACCTGACCACGCTCACCGTCAACGAGAACGCCCAGCCGGGCAGGCCCTACGAGAACGTCGTAGCGACCTTCTCCACCCCTTACGGCAACGCGGTCTACCTCACCGCGATGCTCGCTCTCGGCCTGCACGTCCGCCACGGGTTCTGGAGCGCCGCCCAGACCCTCGGGGCGGGCAGCGCACGCCGCGACCGCGCGCTCAAGGCCGCGGCCGACGGCCTCGCGCTGGTGCTGACGGTGGGCTTCGTCTCGGTACCCGTCGCCGTCATGACCGGAGTCGTGAGCTGACATGAGTTACCCGAACTACGAGACCGGCGCCCCGATCGCCGACACCAAGGCGCCCGACGGCCCCATCGGCGACCGCTGGGACCGACGCCGCTTCGGTGCCAAGCTGGTCAACCCGGCCAACCGCCGCAAGCACACCGTGATCGTGGTCGGCACGGGACTCGCCGGCGGCTCGGCCGGCGCGACCCTCGCCGAACAGGGCTACCACGTCGTCCAGTTCTGCTACCAGGACTCGCCGCGCCGCGCCCACTCCATCGCCGCCCAGGGCGGCATCAACGCGGCCAAGAACTACCGCAACGACGGCGACTCCGTCCACCGCCTCTTCTACGACACCGTCAAGGGCGGGGACTTCCGGGCGCGGGAGTCCAACGTCCACCGCCTCGCGCAGATCTCCGTCGAGATCATCGACCAGTGCGTCGCCCAGGGCGTGCCCTTCGCCCGGGAGTACGGCGGTCTCCTCGACACCCGCTCCTTCGGCGGCGTCCAGGTCTCCCGGACGTTCTACGCCCGCGGCCAGACGGGCCAGCAACTGCTGCTCGGCGCCTACCAGGCGCTGTCCCGGCAGATCGCGGAGGGCAACGTCGAGATGCACCCGCGCACCGAGATGCTGGACCTGGTCGTCGTCGACGGTCGGGCCCGCGGCATCGTGGCCCGCGACCTGATCACGGGCCGGATCGACACGTACTTCGCCGACGCCGTCGTCCTGGCCACCGGCGGCTACGGCAACGTCTTCTACCTGTCGACGAACGCGATGAACTCCAACGCCACCGCCGTGTGGCGGGCCCACCGGCGCGGCGCGTACTTCGCCAACCCCTGCTTCACCCAGATCCACCCCACCTGCATCCCGCGCACCGGCGACCACCAGTCCAAGCTGACGCTGATGAGCGAGTCGCTGCGCAACGACGGCCGGATCTGGGTGCCGAAGGCCAAGGGCGACACGCGCCCCGCCAACCAGATCCCCGAGGGCGAGCGCGACTACTACCTCGAGCGCATCTATCCGTCCTTCGGCAACCTCGTTCCGCGCGACATCGCCTCGCGCGCGGCGAAGAACGTCTGCGACGAGGGCCGCGGCGTCGGACCCGGCGGTCAGGGCGTGTACCTCGACTTCGCCGACGCCATCCGCCGCATGGGCAGGGCCGAGGTCGAGGAGAAGTACGGCAACCTCTTCGACATGTACGAGCGGATCACCGCGGAGAACCCGTACGAGGTGCCGATGCGGATCTACCCCGCGGTGCACTACACCATGGGCGGTCTGTGGGTCGACTACGACCTCCAGACCTCCGTGCCGGGCCTGTTCGCGATCGGGGAGGCCAACTTCTCCGACCACGGCGCCAACCGGCTCGGTGCCTCCGCGCTGATGCAGGGCCTCGCCGACGGCTACTTCGTCCTGCCGTCCACCATCAACGACTACCTGGCCCGCCATCCGCACACGGAGGCCGTCGACGCGGCACACCCGGTGGTCGCCCGGGTGCTCGCCGAGACCGAGGACCGGCTGAACCTGCTGCTCTCCGTCGACGGAGACCGTACGCCGGACTCGTTCCACCGCGAGATCGGCGAGCTGATGTGGGAGTTCTGCGGCATGGCCCGTACCGACGCCGGGCTGCGCAAGGCCCTCGACCGGATCCCGCGGATACGCGAGGAGTTCTGGCGCCGGATCAAGGTGCCCGGTACCGGAGAGGAGTTCAACCAGTCGCTGGAGAAGGCGAACCGCGTCGTCGACTACCTGGAACTGGCCGAGCTGATGTGCCTCGACGCACTGCACCGGTCGGAGTCCTGCGGCGGCCACTTCCGGGAGGAGTCCCAGACCGCGGACGGAGAGGCGGAGCGCAGGGACGAGGAGTTCTCCTACGCCGCCGCCTGGGAGTTCACCGGCACCGGCGCCCCGCCCGTGCTGCACAAGGAAGACCTTGTCTTCGAGTACGTCCACCCCACCCAGCGGAGCTACGCATGAAGCTCAGACTGCGCGTCTGGCGCCAGAAGAACGCCGACGCACCCGGCGCCATGGTCACCTACGAGGTCGACGGCATCTCCCGGGACATGTCGTTCCTGGAGATGCTCGACACGCTCAACGAGGAACTCGTCCTGCGCGGGGAGGAGCCGGTCGCCTTCGACCACGACTGCCGGGAGGGCATCTGCGGGGCATGCTCGCTCGTCATCAACGGCGACGCGCACGGCCCGGAGCGCACCACCACCTGTCAGCTCCACATGCGCTCGTTCGAGGACGGCGACACGATCGACGTCGAGCCCTGGCGCGCCTCCGCCTTCCCGGTGGTGAAGGACCTGGTCGTGGACCGATCGGCCTTCGACCGGATCATCCAGGCCGGCGGCTACGTCTCCGTCCCGACGGGCTCCGCGCCGGAGGCGCACGCCACGCCGGTCCCCAAGGCCGACGCCGACTCCGCCTTCGAGCACGCCGAATGCATCGGCTGCGGCGCGTGCGTGGCAGCCTGCCCCAACGGCTCGGCGATGCTCTTCACCTCGGCGAAGATCAACCACCTCAACGTGCTCCCGCAGGGCGCGCCGGAACGCGAGACCCGGGTCCTCGACATGGTCGCGGCCATGGACGACGAGGGCTTCGGCGGCTGCACCCTCACCGGCGAGTGCGCGACGGCCTGCCCGAAGGGCATCCCGCTCCCGTCGATCACCGCGATGAACCGCGAGTGGCTGCGCGCCGCGCGCAAGGTGAAGCGGTAGGGACCGGGCCGCCGCCTGCACCGGCGGTGCGGACCTGGCCGGCTGCCCCGCCGTCCGCGGGGCGGCACGGCCGGGGCGCGCGGGCGGCGGACGCCGTGGGGCGGCGGATCGCCGCCGGTGCCGCTCGGCCCGACGGTGCATCCGGCGCGCGGGGCACGCATCAGTCCGTGAAGGACCCGTGGCGGCCCGCGCCCTCGGCGAAGCGGTTCGCGCCCGATCGGGTCTCGCCGGCGGTCAGGGGAACGAGACCGTGCCGGTACTCGCCGGCGAGCGCCTCGGCTTCGGGCAGGCCGTGCTGTTCGAGCGCGGACAGCCGGTCGTGGCGCAGGCACAGCTGGGGGAACGCGGCGATCTCGCGGGCGAGTCGCTCGGCGGCGCGCCGGGACTCCCCGTGCGGGACGAGCCGGTTGGCGAGACCCATGTCGTAGGCCTCGGCCGCCGGCACGGGGCGACCGGTGAGGATCAGGTCCATGGCGCGGCTCTCCCCGATGAGCCGCGGGAGCCGCACCGTGCCGCCGTCGATCAGCGGGACGCCCCAGCGGCGGCAGAACACCCCGAAGACCGCGTCCTGTTCGGCCACGCGCAGATCGCACCAGAGAGCGAGCTCCAGACCGCCGGCCACGGCGTGGCCGGAGACCGCGGCGATCACGGGCTTGCCGAGCCGCATCCGGGTCGGGCCCATCGGGCCGTCGCCGTCAGCGGTGACCGTGTTGCCGCGCTCGCCGCCGACGGCCTTGAGGTCGGCGCCGGCGCAGAACGTGCCACCCTCGCCCCACAGCACGGCGACCGCGGCGTCCTCGTCCGCCTCGAACCGCCGGAAGGCGTCGGCCAGCAGCGCTGCCGTCGGGCCGTCCACGGCGTTGCGCACCTCGGGGCGGCTCAGGACGACGGTGAGGACGGGGCCGTCGCGCTCGATCCGTACGGCCGGGGTGTCACCCATCGTTCGCCCTCCCGTTGATGTGCCCGCCTGGTCCGGTCGAGGATCCTCCCGGGTGGCCGGCAGCGGTACAACCCCCCCCGGGAGCAGGCCACTCCGAGACGCTTTGCATGGGGGTATTCAGACCAGTGCTCTTGGCATATTTTCCGGACAGATTTTGCCTGTGGCGCCGGGCACGCCGGATGGTCACGTCGTGAAGATTTTTCACAGGACTGTCACATTCGGCCGTCTTTCTTGCGTCGGGGCGGTGCGCGAACGGCGCAAACAACAAGATCAACACTGTTCAACTCTGCACTGTGTGTGCCGACTTGTCCGTATGGCGGCCAACCTGTCCGTCTGGACTACTGCCCGGCGCCGGGCGGCCTGTAGGCATGGTCCCGGCGCTTCCGGCCCGACCACCGGAACCGCCGTTCCACCACATCCACTTGGGGGTAACGCATGTCCGGATTCACCCGCCGCAAGGCGCTGGGCGTCGCCGCGGGCGCCACCGCCGGCCTCGTCGCGGCCGGAGCCGCGCACGCCGCGGTACAGCAGGCAGAACCACCGGCGCACGGCGCCCAGGGCGCCACCGCCGCGCCGGGCGCGTTCGACGAGGTCTACAAGGGCCGCCGCATACAAGGCGGTCCCACGCACGACGGCGGTCACGGCGGCGGGCACCACGGCGGTCACGGCGCCGGCTACACCGTCCGTATAGACGGCGAGGAGCTCCACGTCATGCGGAACGCGGACGGCACCTGGATCAGCGTCATCAACCACTACGAGCCGCAGGCCACCCCGAAGGCCCTGGCCCGCGCGGCCGTCACCGAACTCCAGGGCGCCGCCCTCGTCCCGCTCGCCCTCGGCTGAACCGGAGCGCCACCGCCATGACCGTACGCAAGAACCAGGCCCAGCTCACCGCCGACGAGAAGCGGCGTTTCGTCAACGCACTCCTCGCCCTCAAGCGGAACGGGCAGTACGACTCCTTCG
Organism: Streptomyces sp. HNM0645; assembly: GCF_030056615.1. Classification (NCBI taxonomy): domain Bacteria; kingdom Bacillati; phylum Actinomycetota; class Actinomycetes; order Kitasatosporales; family Streptomycetaceae; genus Streptomyces; species Streptomyces sp. HNM0645. The sequence continues at coordinate 173,580 of NZ_JASHLT010000003.1, forward strand.
TCACCACGCACAACGCCTTCATCATGAGCGATACCGACAACGGGGACCGCGTGGGTCACCGCTCGCCGTCGTTCCTCCCGTGGCACCGCAGGTTCCTCATCCAGTTCGAGCAGGCCCTGCAGTCCGTCGACCCGTCCGTGGCGCTCCCGTACTGGGACTGGACGGCCGACCGCACCATCGCCTCCTCGCTGTGGGCCGCCGACTTCCTCGGCGGCACCGGCCGCGCCCGCGACGGACAGGTCATGGACGGCCCCTTCGCGGCCGCGTCCGGCGGCTGGACCGTCAACGTCCGTGTTGACGGCCGCACCTTCCTCCGTCGCGCCCTGGGCTCGGGCGGCCGTCAGCTTCCGACGAAGGCCGAGGTCGACTCCGTCCTGGCCATGCCCACCTACGACGCCCCGCCGTGGAACAGTTCCTCGGGCGGCTTCCGCAACCACCTGGAGGGCTGGCGCGGCGTCAATCTGCACAACCGCGTCCACGTCTGGGTCGGTGGCCAGATGGCGACCGGTGTCTCCCCGAACGACCCGGTGTTCTGGCTCCACCACGCCTTCATCGACAGGCTCTGGTCCGAGTGGCAGCGGCGCCACCCCGACTCCCCCTACCTGCCCGCCGCCGGCACTCCGAACGTCGTGGACCTCCGGGACACCATGCGTCCGTGGAACGACGTGACACCGGCGGACATGCTCGACCACCGGCCGTACTACACCTACGACACGGCCGCCTGACACCGGCCGCCGGGCCCGGGCCCGGCGTGACGCTGCCGTGGCGCCGGCCGGTGACGGGTGGTCACCGGCCGGCGCGCGAGGCGTTCCTCGTCAAGTAGCAGGAGTGTGTCCTGGGCGTACCCCCGGAGACCGGCGAGGCGAGGATTCCCTCCGGGCGGCCCACGGGGCCGGAGTCGTCCGCGACAGGCCCCGGCCCGCGCCGGCGGGAAACAGGCCCTCGGAGCCGGGAGCGCGCCGGAAGCGGGCGCTATCGGCGCCGGAGCCAGTCCCCGTAGTACGTCGGGCCCAGGTCGGAGTCCTCCGGCGCGACGAGCACGTCTCCCGGCACCAGCGCGAACGAGCCCGCCTGGTCGTCGGTGACCACAGTGCGGCCGTCGGCCCGCGCGGCCAGAGTGATCCGTCCCAACTCGTCCAGGGGGAACACCTCGGGGCCGCCGATGTTGCGGATGCCCTGCAACGGGGTGCCGGACACGGCGCCCACGACCGCCGCGGACACATCGGAGGCGGCGATCGGCTGCACGGGGGTTCGTGGCAGCCGGACGACGTCGCCGTCGGTCGTCCAGGACATGATCGGTTCGACGAACTCGAAGAACTGCGTCGCCCGCACGATGGAGTACGGCGTGCGCCCGCTCGCGACGACGTTCTCCTGGGCGGTCTTGGCCCGGTAGTAGTCGGGTTGGGGCACCCGGTCCACGCCGACGATCGACAGAATCACCAGATGGCGCACCCCGGCCTCCTCGGCCGCGGCCCCGACGGCGTTCGCGGAGGTTTCGAAGAAGTCGATGGAGGAAGCGTCGAACACGGGGGAGTTCGTCAGGTCGATCACCACGTCGGAGCCGGAGAAGGCCTCTCTCAGACCCTTGCCGCTGACCACGTCGACCCCGGTGGAGCGCGTGGCGGGTACGACGTCGTACCCGGCCGCCGTCAGCCGTTCGACCGATCGGGAGCCGATCAGGCCGCTTGCCCCCAGGACTGTGAACTTCATGGCGCACCTTTCGTCGGCCGCTCGTGTTCCCGAGGTGTCACTGCGGCAACGGCTCGGAGCGGCCTGCCTGTTGTGGGCCGGCCGACCCGTCCCGGGTCGAGTGGGCGCCCGGTGCAGGGCGCCAGGAGCCCGGGGCGGGCCCTCGCCGCGTACGGCGCTCGTCGGCACCGCCTTCGCGCAGTGCACGCCCGGTCTTCGAGTCGCCCGTGACCACGGTACGCCCCACCCCGTGACGGCCGCAGTACGGCCAGAGGGGCCGGAGCGCGCCGGTGACCGGCGGCCGCCCGTCGGTCGGTGCTGGGACGGGGAGAGGGCGGTGCCGGCGACCGGGCGACGAAGGGTGGCAGGTACGCGGTCGGAGGAGGCCGATGCCGTACGTCCGGCCGCTTCGGCGCGTCGCGCCGGACCGCGGTTGCCCGATCCGCGCGACGAGACGACATCCGGGCCGGATCGGCCGAGGCCGCTGTGTGTGGCGCGGCCAACCCGTGGCACGACGATCGGTTCTCCGTGCGGGCACCCCCGGACGGAGGTGGCGTTCTGGGAGCCGGGCGGTGACGTGATCCACTACCAGGACGGCAACCATCGGGCGGACGTACCGGTCCGGTTCGTCGTCACGATGATGTGCGTGCCCGACAATCCCATGCTCGTCCTCGTCGAAGAGGAGGAACTGGAGCAGCGCGAGGACGGGCGGGCGCCCAGACCGTCCTGACGGCGGGCGGGTGGCCGTACCCTTGGGGCCCGTGACGCAGCAGACGCAGACGACCCGGGATGGCCGGCCGCTCGCGGTCTTCGACCTGGACGGCACCCTCGCCGAAACCGGCCACCGGCAGCACTTCCTGGAGCGCAGTCCGCGCGACTGGGCCGGATTCTTCGCCGCGGCGCCCGACGACGCACCGCTCGCGGAGGGGCTGCGGCTGGTCGCGGAGGCCGCGGGGGAGTGCGAGGTGGTGTACCTCACCGGCCGTCCCGAGCGCTGCCGCACGGACACCGTGGAGTGGCTGGAGCGCCACGGCCTGCCCCTCGGCCGCATCTGGATGCGGGGCAACCACGACCGCCGCCCGGCGCGTACGACCAAGCTGGAGGTCCTGCGGCGCCTCGGGCGAACCCGGGAGATCCGAATGCTCGTCGACGACGACGAACTCGTCTGCGACGCGGCGCAACGCGCGGGCTTCCGCGTCGTCCGAGCCCGCTGGGCCACGACCTCCACGGCGATGCGGGCGGCCCAGCAGACGCAGGGCCGTACCTGACGGGGGCCCGTACCCGACGGGGATGCGCACGCGGGACGTACCCGAGGCGTACCTGACGGAGGGCGGCCGCGCACGGTCCTCGCATGCACGGCCGGTCGTCCGCCTGACGACCCCGGCACCGGAACCGGCGCGCATCGCGTCCTCGCCCGGCCCGGACGGCACGCCGCACAACCGGTCCCGGTCGGTGCGGGCCGACGGATCCACGGGGCCCGTGCGGCCGTTCGGGTGACGGTGTCAGCCCGCGCCCTCCGCGTCCTCGATCCGGAATCCGACCTTCAGGCCGACCTGAAAGTGCTCGATCGCGCCGTTCTCGATGTTGCCGCGCACCTGCGTGACCTCGAACCAGTCGAGGCCGCGCAGTGTCTGCCCGGCTCGGGCGATGCCGTTCCGGATGGCCTGGTCGACGCCTTCGTGCGAAGTGCCGACGATCTCGGTGACCCGGTAGGTGTGGTGGGACATGAGGGCCGTTCTCCTCTCAGCCGTGTCGCTGGCTCCACTCCACCGTGCCCCAGCCCGTGCGGCTCCGCGAGACATCGGGGCTTGACCCCGGAACTTGGTCCAGACCAAAATTCCCACCACGCGCGACCGCCTCGAATCCCGAACGTTCCCCCCCACGTCGTGTTCACTTCCCCGTGCCCTCACGCAGAAGGTGACCTACGTGATGAACCGTTTACTGGCCGGTGCCATCGCCGTCGTGTCCGCAACCGCCCTGACGGGCTGCGGGCTTCTCCCGGGCGGCGGTTCAGGCGACCGTACGGTCACCGTCTGGCTGATGAAGGAAAGCGTCTCCGACGACTTCCTCGAGCGTTTCGTCGCCGAGTTCGAGCAGACCCACCCCGGCGTCCGGCTGGACGTCACCTTCCACGAGTGGACGGGCATCGGGAAGAAGGTCCTCGCGGCGCTGGAGAGCGACGACGCCCCCGACGTCATCGAGGTCGGCAACACCCAGGTCGCCCAGTACGCCGAGAGTGAGGGGCTCCTCGATCTCACCCTGGAGTCCGTCCGCGACCTCGGCGGCGAGGACTGGCTGCCGGGGCTCGCCGAGCCCGGCCGGGTCCACGGTACGCAGTACGGCATCCCCTGGTACGCGGCCAACCGCGTGGTCGTCTACAACAAGGACCTCTTCGAGGAGGCCGGGATCAGCCGCCCTCCCAAGACCCGCGCCGAGTGGCTCGAGGACACCGAGAGGCTCAACACGGGGGGAAGGCAGGGCATATACCTCTCCGGACAGGACTGGTACACCCTCGCCGGATTCGTCTGGGACGAGGGCGGCGACCTCGCCGTCGACCGGGGCGGCGTCTGGCAGGGCACCTTGCACGAGCCCGCCGCCGTCCGCGGGATGACGTTCTACAAGAAGCTCCAGGCCCTCGGGGACGGGCCCGAGAACGCCGACGAGATGACCCCGCCGCAGACCGGGGTCTTCGCCGAGGGCGACGTCGCCCAGATCATCGCGACCCCGTCCGCCGCCACCCTCGTCGTGAAGGAGAACCCGGCGCTCGAGGGCAGGCTCGGTTTCTTCCCCGTCCCCGGGAAGTCCGCCGGGAAACCGGGTGCCGTGTTCACCGGAGGCTCGGACCTGATCATCCCCGAGAAGGCCGGGGAGCGCGCCGCCGCGATCGAGGTGGTCAAGGCGCTGGCTGGGGAACGCTGGCAGACCGATCTGGCGAGGACCATGAGCTACGTGCCCAACAAGACCGGCCTCGCCTCCGTCATCGAGGGCCAGGAGGGCACCGCCGCGATGGCCGCCGGTGCCGCACAGGGCCGGGCCACGCCGAACTCGCCGCACTGGGCCGAGGTCGAGGAGGACAACCCGATCAAGCCGTACATGACCGCCGTGCTGGGCGGCGCCGACCCCGCCACCGCGGGCCGGGCCGCTTCCGAGCGCATCACCACCGCCCTCGCCGGCAGCTGAGCCGGCGGGGCGGAACCCGCGTCGGCCGAGCCGGCCGCGGCCGTGCGCATGGTGCCGTCCGGGTCTGGTTCGCGTAGGGAGGGAGCCACCGGCGGGACCCGGGGGTCGCCTCCCGGACCGCCCGGGTCCTCGCTGCGGCGGCCCTCGCCGTCCGCGGCCCCGCCCCCTTCGGTGGCGAGGCCGCGACGCGGGCGCACCACCGTGAGCGGCGTGTCCACCGGGGGACGGCCTGTGTCCCCCGGTCGGAGTACGCGATTCCTCCGTCGCACGGGCCACCCAGTGGACCACGGCGGCAGGCCGCGCTTCCTAGGGTGGAGATCACCGGTCGGAAAGCCGGGGGACACGGACCCGGCGGACCCGCCGCACCACGAGAAAGGAAGATCGCTATGAACGTCATCGTCAAGTCCGCACTGGCCACCGCTGCCGCGGGAGCGCTCACCCTCGGAGGCGCGGCCGTCGCCAGCGCACAGGCGAAGGTGGCAGCACCCACGGGCGCCGTTGCCTCGGACGTCGTCGCCGCCTCCCGGCCTGCGCCGAAGGCCGTTGCCGGGGACGTCGCTGTGGCTTCGGTACCCGCGCTGAAGGCCGGTGCCGGGGACGTCGCTGTGGCTTCGGTACCTGCGCTGAAGGCCGGTGCCAAGGACGTCATCGTGGCTTCGGTACCTGCGATGAAGGCCGGTGCCGGGGACGTCGCCGTGGCTTCGCTTCCGGTGCTGAAGATCAACGCCCCGGACGGCAAGGTGGCATCCGCGCCGGAGTCCGTCGCCGGGGCGGTCGCCGCGGTCCATCTGGCCAAGCCGTGACGCGAAGCGGCCATCCCCGCCGCGGTGTGCGTCCTCACCGCCCGCCCTCCCCGTACGGGGAGGGCGGGCGTTCAGACGGCGCACATCCCCGCTCCGCACCGCCGTCATGTCGAATCCAGCCGGTCACGGAATTAGTTAGGGGCGGACCGCCGCAGCCGCGGTCCGGCCCCACCGTTCCGGCAGAGGAGACCGCCATGCCCGCATCGCCAGCCGTCGTCCCCGCGCCCCTCGCCGCCGCCGAGCCCCGCTACGTGGTGTCGCTCGCCAGGGACCGGGAGGACGTACGGGCCGCGCAGCGGCTGCGCCACCAGGTGTTCGCCGGGGAGATGGGCGCCCGCCTCGAAGGCCCCGAACCCGGACTGGACATCGACGCCTTCGACGCGTACTGCGACCACATCCTGGTGCGCCACGAGGACACCGGCGAGGTCGTCGGCACCTACCGCGTGCTGACGCCCGAGCGCGCCCGGGTCGCCGGACGGCTCTACTCCGAGACCGAGTTCGACCTGTCCCGGCTCGCCCTCATCCGCGACGACCTGGTCGAGGTGGGCCGCTCCTGCGTCCACCCCGCCCACCGCAACGGTGCCGTCATCGCCCTCGTCTGGGCCGGGCTCGCCCGCTACATGACCCGCACCGGCCACACCTGGCTCTCCGGCTGCTGCTCGGTGCCGCTCGCCGACGGCGGTGCCCTCGCCGCCGCGACCTGGGACGCCGTCAAGGCCAAGCACCTCGCGCCGGAGGACTACTGGGTCACTCCGCACAGGCTCTGGAGCGCCGACGGCATCGCCCGCCCCGAGGGCCGCAGCGAACTCCCACCGCTGCTGCGCGGCTACCTCCGCCTCGGCGCCTGGATCTGCGGTGCGCCCGCCCACGACCCCGACTTCGGCGTCGCCGACCTCTACGTCCTGCTGTCGCTGCGCCGTACCGACCCCCGCTACCTGCGCCACTTCCTCTCCCTGGCGCCGGTGAGATGAGCGTCTGGCTGCCCACCGCTCCCTGCACACCCGCCGACTGCGCGTCCCCGCGGTGGCCGGCCGTGCGCCGGACGACCGCGGTTCTCCGCCTGATCACCGGTACGGCGGCGGTGCTCGCGGGCGTCGTGCTCGCCCCGGCGGCGACCCTCCTGGGACCGGCCGGCCGCGCCCGTCTCGTCGGGCTGTGGTGCCGCGCGGTCATGCGGGCCTTCGGCGTGCGGGTCCGGGTGACGGGCGCCTTCCCGGGACAGCGGGGGACCGGGCGTTCCGGGCCGGGCACCCTCGTCGTCCCCAACCACATCTCCTGGCTGGACGTCCCGCTCGTCGCCTCGGTCCTGCCCGGGCGGATGCTGGCCAAGCGGGAGGTGCGGCAGTGGCCCGTGCTCGGCCCGCTCGCCCGGATCGGCGGAACCCTGTTCGTCGACCGCGACCGGCTGCGGGAACTCCCCGGCGTCGTCGGGGCGGTGGCCGGCGCGCTCCGGAGCGGTTCGCGGGTGATCGTGTTCCCCGAGGGCTCGACCTGGTGCGGCCGGGAGCGGGGCCGCTTCCGGCACGCCGCGTTCCAGGCGGCCCTCGATGCCGGCGCGGCCGTACAGCCCGTGCGGATCGCCTACCGGCCGGTCGGCGCGGCCGCGTTCGTCGGCGACGACGCGCTGGGCGCCTCGCTCTGGCGGGTGGCGGCCACCGCCGGGCTGACCGCGGAGATCACGGTCCTGCCGCCGATCCCCGCCGCCGCCCACCCCGACCGGCGGGCACTGGCCGGGGCCGCTCATCACGCCCTCGGCGGGGCGGTGGCGTCCGAGGCCGCCACCGCCCCGCACCGGGCACTCCCCGGGCCCCGCAGGGGCACCGCTCAGACCGCGGTCGACAGGGACAGCGCGAACCTCCCCTCGGGGTCCGTCCACCACTCGGTGAGTTTCATCCCGGCGGCCGCGAGCTCCGAACGCACGCCCTCCTGACGGAACTTCGCCGACACCTCCGTACGGATCTCCTCGCCCGCCTCGAACGAAACGACGAGGTCCAGTTCGCGGATCCGCACCTTCGTCGCCTCGCGTGCGCGCAGGCGCATCTCGATCCACTCCTCCCGCGCGTTCCAGACGGCCACGTGGTCGAAGCCGTCGAGCGGGAAGTCCGCGCCCAGCTCCCGGTTGACCACGGCGAGGACGTTCTTGTTGAACTCCGCCGTGACTCCCGCCGCGTCGTCGTACGCGGCCACCAGCACCCCCTCGTCCTTCACGAGGTCCGTGCCGAGCAGCAGCGCGTCCCCGGGCGACAGGAGCGCGCGCACGGACCGCAGGAAGTCCGCGCGCTCGCCGGGCAGCAGATTGCCGATCGTGCCGCCGAGGAAGGCGACCAGCCGCGGGCCCGGGGTGTCCGGCAGGGCCAGTACCCGGGTGAAGTCCGCCACCAGCGCGTGCACATGGAGCCCGGGGCGATCCGCGGGCAGCGACTCTCCGGCCCCGGTCAGTGCGCTCTCGCTCACGTCCACCGGGACGTAGCTGTGCAGTCCAGGCAGGGCGTCCAGCAGGAAACGGGTCTTCTCCGACGAGCCGGAGCCGAGCTCCACCAGGGTGCGGGCGCCGGTCGCGGCGGCGATATCCCGGGCCCGGCCGGCGAGGATCTCCCGCTCGGCCCGCGTCGGGTAGTACTCGGGAAGCCGGGTGATCTCCTCGAACAGCTCGCTGCCGCGGGCGTCGTAGAACCACTTCGGCGGCAGCTCCTTGGGGGCGCGGGTCAGGCCGTGCTGCACATCGGTGCGCAGCGCGGCACTCGTGGCGTCCTCGGGCAGGGTGCGGGTCAGCTGGAACGGGCTCACGCGGACGGCTCCTTGAGCGGGGTCAGTAGTACGTCGGTACGGGTCGCCGTGAGCAGAGCTCGGTCGGGCACCTCGCACCAGCGGGGATCGTCGTCGTACGGCTCCGACGCCACGACCGTGCCCCGGCCGGGTTCGGCCAGGTACCAGACCGTGTCGCCCCAGGCGGTCGCGGCGATCGTCACACCGTCGGTCAGCAGCAGGTTGAGCCGGGAGTCCGGCGCGGCCCGGGCCACGTCGAGCACGGTGTCGGCCAGGGCCTGCCCCGGCTCGTCACCGTCCCGCAGCCGGTGCAGTACCAGTGCCCATACCAGCGCGGAGTCGCAGCGCGCCTCCAGCGACAGCAGTTCCGTCGCGGGCAGCGCGGCGGCGAGTGCGGCAACGCTGCCGGGCCAGCCCCTCACGGCTCCGTTGTGGCTGAACAGCCAGGGCCCGGCGGCGAACGGGGCGGCCGCGGCCTCGCCGTCCGCGCCGGCCGCGGTGGCGTCGCGTACGGCGGCCAGCAGAGCCTCGCTGCGCACGGCCCGGGCCAGATCGGCGAAGGACAGGTCGGCCCAGACGGGGCCGGAACGCCGGTAGCGTGCCGGCACCGGATCGCCCTCGGCGTACCAGCCCACGCCGAAACCGTCCGCGTTCACCGTCCCGTACCGCTGCCGGCGAGGCGCCCACGACTGCCGCAGCAGCGCGTGCGGCGGGCGCACCAGCAGTTCACCCAGTGCCGTCGGCCGTCCCAGGAAGGCGATATGACGGCACATCACGCGTCCCGCGCGGTACGGAAGCCGGAGAAGATCTGCCGGCGCACCGGCAGGTCCCAGTTGCGGAAGGTGCCCCGGCAGGCCACGGCGTCCACGGCGAACGAACCGCCCCGCAGCACCTTGTACCCGGGGCCGAAGAACACCTCCGAGTACTCGCGGTAGGGGAAGGCCGCGAAACCCGGGTACGGCAGGAAGTCGCTCGACGTCCACTCCCACACGTCGCCGATCAGCTGCCGCACCCCGAGCGGTGAGGCGCCCTCCGGGTACGCCCCGGCGGGCGCGGGCCGCAGATGCCGCTGGCCCAGGTTCGCCCGCTCGGGCGTCGGGTCCTCGTCGCCCCACGGGTAGCGCCGAGAGCGGCCGGACGCGGGGTCGTGCCGGGCGGCCTTCTCCCACTCCGCCTCCGTCGGCAGCCGCCGTCCCGCCCAGCGCGCGTAGGCGTCCGCCTCGTACCAGCTGACGTGCAGCACCGGCTCGTCCTCGGGCACCGGCTCGCTCACCCCGAACCGGCGGCGCAGCCACTGGCCGCCCTCGCGCCGCCAGAACAGCGGCGCGCCGATGTCGTGCCTGCGGATCTGGTCCCAGCCCTCGGGCGCCCACCAGCGCTCGTCGGTGTAGCCGCCGTCCGCGACGAACGCCTGGAACGCCCCGTTCGTGACGGGGGTGGTGTCGATGTGGAACGCGTCCACACGGCGGTGGTGCGCGGGCCGCTCGTTGTCCAGGGCCCACGGCTCGGTGGAGGTGCCCATCGTGAACGGACCCGCCGGCACCAGCACTTCGGCCGGCAGCCCGGCCGTGCCGCCGCCCGGCGGCTCCGGCGCGTCGAGCGCCGCCGGGCCGCGCCGCAGCTGGTGGGTGATGAGCATGGTCTCGTCGTGCTGCTGCTCGTGCTGCGCGATCATCCCGAAGGCGAAGGCGGCGTCCACGAGCGGGCTGCCGTGCAGCGGGTGAGCCTCCAGTACGTCCAGCACCCGGCCGCGGATGTCGGAGGCGTACGTCCGGGACTCGGCGGGGGACAGCAGCGGCAGGGTCGGGCGCTCGGCTCGCGGGTGCTCGAAGGCGTCGTACACCGAGTCGATCTCGGGCCGGATCGCGTCCCGTCCGGCGACGGCCCGCAGGAGCCACTGCTCCTCCTGGTTGCCGATGTGCGCCAGGTCCCAGACGAGCGGGGACATCAGAGGCGAGTGCTGGGCGGTGAGCTCGTCGTCCTCGACGCACTCCGTCAGCAGCCTGGTGCGGGCCCGGGCCGTGGTGAGCGCCTCCAGGGCGCGCTTCCTGAGCACGTCGTCCGCGGCCACCGGGGTCTCGGTCATGAGCTGGTCTCCTTGCTGAGGAGCGAGAAGTCGTCGGCCGGGCAGCGGCCGGGCAGGACATGGCGGTCGTGGAACGCGGCGACCGCGTCCTGTACGGCCTGGGAGGCGCCCAGCCGGGGCAGGGCCTCCAGGGCGACGGCGAAGCAGCTGACGGCCGCACCGTGCAGTTCGGGGTCGGTGAGCCCGTTCCGCGCGGCGCTCTCCCACAGGGGGTTGCGGGGCGCGGGGCGGGTGCCGGCGGTCTCGGCGAGCGGCTTGACGGTGCGGTAGGCGGTCTCCGCGGCCTCCGGGTCGTCGAACAGCGCCATGGTGACGGCGAGCGGAACCATCCACCCCGCCTCCCCCGGCTGTGCGTCGATCATGCGCAGTTCGAGATGCCCGCGCGGCCGCACCGGAGGGAAGAGCGTGGTCATGTGGTACTCGAGGTCGGCGCGGGTGGGCGGCCGGGGCTTCCCGGACCGGATCCACTGTCGGAACGTCAGCCCGTCCGGCACCGGCCAGGGACCCTCCGCGGCCCGGATGCACATCACCGGCGTGTCCAGCACGTGCGCGGCCCAGGCGTCGCGCGGCGGTGCGCCCGTGGGCGGTGCCAGGGCCCGTGCCGGGTCCAGGCCGGCCCACAGCGACTGCCGGGTCGAGCGCCATCCGGTGGGCCCGCCCGCCCCGGCCGGGGAGTTGGCGAAGGCCGCGACGAGCACCGCCCCCAGTAGGTGCGCCAGCTGCCAGCGGCGGCCGAGGCCGAGCGGGCCGGGCTCCTCGTGCCCGGCGTCCAGGCACACCTGGACGGACGCGGAGGAGCACATCATGGACCGGCCGGCGGGGCCGGTGCGGTCGAAGCACGCCTCCATGGCGTCGTACCGCGGCTCGCGCAGCAGTCGGCGGGGCGGGTTCCAGGGGTCGTGACCGTATCCGGTCAGAGTCAGCCCGGACCGGGCCAGTGCGGTCCGGACGGTGGTCAGATCAGCCGCCGTGGAGTCGATGCACTCCATCAGCGACGCGGCGGGCGGCGAGCTGAGCTCCAGCTGCCCGCCCGGTTCGAAGGTGAGCGCCGAACCGAGGGCCAGGCCCCGGAGTCCGGCGAAGGCCCGGTCGAGACGGGCCTCGTCGACGGGCAGTTGCGGTAGGTACCGGTCGTGCACGAGCCATTCCAGCTCCACGCCGACGGTGCGGGGCGGGCCCGTCTTGAAGCAGATACATCGGAGCAGTTCTTCGGCGTCGTCCTCGGAGAGGGGCTGGGTGCTGCCCCCGTGGCCCGGTGCTGCCATGGTCGACTCCTCCCGTCGAAGGCGTTCCGTCCACCTAATGCCACCGCTGCGGTTCGCACAAGACTGCCCCTCGAGCGGGGCGGATCTGCTTCCGGCGAGGCGAGCGGGGCGAAAACGGGTTTGCCGGGCGCCTCCTTGATCACTGAGGATTCGGGGCATGAGTGCACGCTTGCGGGGGGTCGCACGGCAGACCCAGGAGATCGTCGAAGCGGGCCGCTACCGGGCACCGGGCGGCCACACGGTGACGATCGGAGGGGATCTGTCCGCCGCGGTCGAGGGGACACGGATGTTCGGGCCCGAGCCCGTGCCGGTGGTCCCCGACACGGACCGTTTCAGCCTATGCGTGGTCACCGGGGAGAGCAGCCTGGCGGCCGCGCGGCGGTTGTCCGGCCGGAGCGCCGGTCCGGTCGCGGTCCTCAACTTCGCCTCGGCCCGCAATCCCGGGGGCGGCTACCTCAACGGCGCCCAGGCGCAGGAGGAAGCGCTCTGCCGCGACTCCGCGCTCTACACGACGCTGCTGGCCGTGCCCGGGTTCTACGCCCACCACCGTGAGGTCCGGGACCCGTTCTACTCCGACCGGGTGATCCACTCGCCCGGAGTGCCGGTGTTCCGGGACGAGCGAGGCGGGCTCCTCGACACCCCGTTCACGGTCGGCTTCCTCACCTCGCCGGCGCCCAACGCCGGCGTGATCACCGGCCGCACGCCGGAGCTGGCCGACCGGATACCGGCGGCCCTGGCCTCCCGGGCCGAGCGGGTCCTGGAGACCGCCGCGGCGACGGGCTACCGAAGGCTCGTCCTGGGCGCCTGGGGCTGCGGGGTCTTCCGCAACGACCCGGCGCAGGTCGCGGGGGCGTTCAGGGCGCTGCTCACCGGGGACGGGCGCTTCTCCGGGCACTTCGAAGAGATCGTCTTCGCGGTGCTGGACCGGACGCGGGAGGCGAGGACGCTCGGGGCGTTCCAGGCGGCCTTCCCGGCGGGCTCGCCGGCCGATCAGGCACCCTGAGCCCGGGCCCGCGTAGCGACCGGCCCCGGGCCCGTCCCGACCGGCCCCGGTCGGTTCCGTCACCGGTTCGCCCATGCGGCGATCACTTCAGGCCAACCCCCGGGCCGACCGCGGAATCGGTCTGGAAGGATTCCGGGCGCGATGAGCCACACATCCAGAGAGCCACGAGAGCGCTCCGTTCCGACCAGTGCCGACGTCGCCCGGCTGGCGGGGGTGTCCCGTGCGACCGTCTCGTACGTGCTGAACAACGCTTCGGCGGTACGCATCAGCGAACCCACCCGCCGAAGAGTCCGCCGGGCCGCGGAGGAACTGGGGTACGTGCCCCACGCGGCCGCGCGCAGTCTGCGCGCCGGACACAGCCGTATGGTGCTGCTGCCCACCGCGCACGTTCCCGCCGGCCCGCTCCACAGCCGCTTCCTCGACGAACTCCAGTGGGCGCTCCGCGGCCTCGACTACACCGTCGTCCAGTACGGGAGCATGGGCCTCGACGGCGACTCCGCGGCCCGCGCCTGGGCGGAGCTGCGGCCCGCGGCCGTCGTCTCCCTCGGGGAGACCGTCCTGACCCCCCGCAGCGTGCAGTTGCTCAAGCGCTCGGGCGTCAGGGCCGTGATCACGCTGGGTACCCGCGCCGTGGACGGTGCGCACTCCCTCCTCATGGACCAGCGGCAGATCGGTGCGAGGGCGGCGGAACACCTGCTGGAGCGCGGTCACCGCCGTCTCGGCGTGATCATGCCCGAGGAACCCGGCCCCGGACTCTTCTCCGAGCCGCGTCTCACCGGTGTCCGCCGTGCGGCGGAGCCGCACGGGGCGACCGTCCGGCCCGTGCCGCTCGCCTGCGAGGAGGAGGCCGCCGAGGCGCTCGCGGCGGGCTGGCGGGAGCTGGGGCTGGACGCGGTCTACGCGTACAACGACGAGTACGCGATGCTCCTGATGCGCGCCCTGCAGGACGCCGGCCTCTCCATCCCCGGGGACACCGCCGTGATCGGAGCGGACGACCTGCTGCTCGGGCGGCTGCTGCGGCCGCGGCTGAGTACCGTGCGCATCGACGTGGTGACCGGGCAGTACCTCGCCGGGCTCGTGGACCGCGCGGTCCGGGACCCCGACGGGGCACCCGAACGCCACGACGTGATGGCGACGAGGGTGGTGCGGCGCGAGTCGACCTGAGGCGCGGGACCGGCTGCGGTCGGAGTGGTGCCACCAGCGGCCGGAGCGGTGTCACCGAGGGCAATCCGGCCGGAGGGCGGGGCCCGGCATGCGTGACGGGCCGGGCCTGACTAGCGTCAGGGCATGAGCACTGTTCCGCGGCGCTTCGAGATCCTGCTCGTGCCGGAACACGTCGAGGACCGCGGTGGCGCCGCGGTCGAGGACAGCGCGGTCCGCACGGCTGTGGTCGAGATGACCGGGGAGCGGGGCGCGTCGGGCTATCCGCGCTACGCGGGCCACGGCATCGTCGCGGACGTCGACCCCGACACCCGCACGGTGGAGGCGCTGCTCGTGGACGGCTCGGAGCTCGACTACGGGCTGACGGCGCTGGTCAGGGACTGGCAGCCCGACTGAGAGGGCCGCAGCCACGGCAGGCACGGGCTCCGGGGCGACGGGCACCGCGGGCCGCGGTCGGGACACCCGGGCCACCGGGGACACCGGGGGGCTCGGGGAAGGGGTGCCCGAGAACGCGGGCGCGCCCGGCCCGCGAAGTTCGCGGCCGGGCCCGCCCTGCGTGCGTCACTGCTGCGTCGCCTCGTTCTTCTGCGCGTCCTCGATGGACTTGCGCACCTCGTCCATGTCCAGGCCGCGCGCCTGGCCGATCACGTCCTCCAGGACGGGCTCGGGCAGCGCGCCCGGCTGCGCGAAGACCGCGACGTTGTCCCGGACGATCATCAGCGTCGGGATGGAACGGATGTCGAACGCCGCCGCCAGCTCCGGCTGCGCCTCCGTGTCGACCTTCGCGAAGACGAGGTCCTCGTGGCGCTCGGAGGCGCTCTCGTACACCGGGGCGAACTGGCGACACGGACCGCACCAGGAAGCCCAGAAGTCGATCAGGACGAAGTCGTTCTCGGAGACGACCTGATCGAAGTTTTCCTTGGTGAGCTCGACAGTGCTCATTACCTACTACCTCTTCCTGGGGTGTCCGGTCGGCCCCGTCCCTCCGGCGCCCTCGCGGCCCGGATGGACGTCCGCCACAACAGACGCGGAGTACGGCCGTATTCCGCCTGCCCATGTGGCCACGCTCCACACGTGGCACCAGACTGTCCGTATGACGGAAGCCGTGGAGTACGACGTTGTGGTGCTGGGGGCCGGGCCGACCGGCGAGAACGTGGCGGACCGCACACGGGCCGCCGGTCTGAGCACGGCGGTGGTGGAGGGTGAGCTGGTCGGCGGCGAGTGCTCGTACTGGGCGTGCATGCCGAGCAAGGCGCTGCTGCGGCCCGTGATCACACGCTCCGACGCGCGCAGGGTGCCCGGAGTGCGCCGGTCGGTGCAGGGTCCGCTCGACACGGAGGCCGTCGTCTCCCACCGCGACGAGATGACCTCGCACTGGAAGGACGACGGCCAGGTCTCCTGGCTGGACGGGATCGGCGCCCGGCTGTACCGCGGCCACGGCCGGCTGCACGGACCCCGCAAGGTCGTCGTCGGGGGACCGGAGGGCGAGCACCATGTGCTGACCGCGCGGCACGCCGTGGCCGTGTGCACGGGCAGCCGCGCGGTCCTGCCGGATCTGCCGGGCCTCACCGGGGCCGGGGCATGGACCAGCCGCGAGGCGACCAGCGCGCACGGGGCGCCGAACCGGCTCGTCGTGGTGGGCGGGGGAGTCGTCGGCACGGAGATGGCCACCGCCTGGCAGGGGCTCGGCTCGCAGGTGACCTTGCTGGTGCGGGGCGGGGGGCTGTTGCCGCGCATGGAGCCGTTCGTCGGCGAGCACGTCGCCGAGTCGCTGACCGAGGCCGGGGCGGTCGTACGGACCGGCGTGCGGGTGGCGGCGGTCAACCGGCCCGACTCCGGCGGTCCGGTCACCGTCGTCCTCGACGACGGGGAGATGATCGAGGCGGACGAGGTGCTGTTCGCCACCGGCCGTGCCCCGCGCACCGAGGACATCGGTCTGGAGACGGTGGGCCTGGAGCCCGGCTCCTGGCTCTCGGTGGACGACAGTTGCCGGGTGGACGGCCACGAGTGGCTGTACGGGGTCGGCGACGTCAACCACCGTGCCCTCCTCACGCACCAGGGCAAGTACCAGGCCCGGATCGCCGGGGCGGCGATCGTTGCGCGCGCCCGGCACACCCCTCTGCTGGAGACGGACCGCTGGGGTGCGCACGCGGCGACGGCCGACCACGACGCCGTTCCCCAGGTCGTCTTCACCGACCCGGAGGCGGCCGCGGTCGGCCTGTCGCTGGCCGAGGCCCGGGCTGCCGGGCACCGTGTCCGCGCCGTCGACAAGGACCTCGCCGCCGTCGCCGGCGCGAGCCTGTTCGTGGACAACTACCGCGGCCGCGCCCGTATGGTCGTCGACCTCGACAGGGAGATCCTGCTCGGCGCCACGTTCGTCGGGCCGGGCGTCGGCGAGCTGCTCCACTCGGCCACGATCGCGGTGGCCGGGGAGGTGCCGATCGACCGGCTGTGGCACGCGGTGCCCTCGTACCCGACGATCAGCGAGGTGTGGTTGCGTCTGCTGGAGGCGTACCGGGACGGCGGGGACGGCCAGGGCGGCTGACCGGCCCACCCGTCCGTACCGGGGCGGGGCGCGCGCCTCACCGCACCTCGGGGAGGTCACCGGACATCGCCGCCGCCATCCGCAGATGCGGCGCGGCCTCGGTGCGCCTGCCCTGCCTCTCCAGCGTGCGGCCCAGCATCAGGCGGGCGTAGTGCTCGACCGGGTCGCGCTCCAGCACCGCCAGGAGCTCGGTCTCGGCCCTGCCGAGTCGGGCCGAGTGGTAGTAGGCGCGGGCCAGCAGCAGCCGCGGGGCGACCTGTTCCGGCGCCTCGGCGACGAGGCCGTCGAGGATCCGCGCGGCCGTCATGTACTCCTTGGCGTCGAAGAAGAACCCCGCGCGGTCCCACCGCTCCGCCGGTGTCCCGAACTCGTAGTAGGTGTCGCTCACTTCGTCTTCCTCTCCGCCGTTCGGGGATCTCTCGAAGGACCGCTGCCCCGCCACCCCGTCAACCCGAGAAAGTAGTTGAATATTCCATATTCGCGTGCTGCGGCGCATCGGCACCACACAGGGCTAGGTTGGGCGCCATGAGCAATCTTGATCGTCAGGCTGCGCTCTCCGTGTGCGGCGGCAGGGGCTTCGTCGTCGCCGATCCGGTGCGTGAACTCCTCATCCCCCGCCGAGTGCCGCTCGGCGAGTCCACCGAGGTCCGCCGGCTGCTCCCCAACCTCGGCCGCCGGATGGTCGGTGCCTGGTGCTTCGTCGACCACTACGGTCCCGACGACATCGCCGACGAGCCCGGGATGCAGGTCCCGCCCCACCCGCACATGGGTCTGCAGACCGTGAGCTGGCTGCACGAAGGAGAGGTGCTGCACCGGGACAGCGTCGGCAGCCTCCGGACGATCCGGCCGAAGGAGCTCGGGCTGATGACCTCGGGACGGGCGATCAGCCACTCCGAGGAGAGCCCGAAGAGCCACGCCCGCATCCTCCACGGAGCCCAGTTGTGGGTGGCCCTGCCCGACGCCCACCGCCACGTGGAACCCCACTTCCAGCACCACGCCGGGCTCCCGCAGATCACCGCCCCCGGCCTGACCGCCACGGTCATCCTCGGCGAACTCGACGGCGCAGTGTCGCCGGGCGCCACGTACTCACCGATCGTGGGAGCCGACCTCGCCCTCGCCCGCGGCACCGAGACCGCCGTCCCGCTCGAACCGGACTTCGAGTACGCCGTCCTCTCCATGTCCGGCGATGCCCGTGTCGACGGTGTTCCCGTGCTCCCCGGCTCGATGCTCTACCTCGGATGCGGCCGCGGTGAACTGCCCCTCCGAGCGGAGTCGGACGCCGGTCTGATGCTCCTCGGCGGCGAGCCGTTCGAGGAGGAGCTCGTCATGTGGTGGAACTTCATCGGACGGTCGCACGAGGACATCGCAAACGCTCGCGAAGAGTGGGTGAGCGGCTCCCGCTTCGGCGTAGTGGAGGGTTATGACGGCGGTCGGCTGCCTGCCCCCGAACTCCCGCCTGTGGCACTGAAGCCACGGGGTAGGGTGCGCTGACCTGGGATGATGAGAGAAGGCTGGTCGCCCTGTCGAGGGCGGTACGTCCGCCCATTCCCGCCGAGCGGAAAGTGGCGCATCACCCCTCTGACGGCCTCGGCCGTGCTGCCGGCAGTACCAGGTGTGGTCATCTGTGGGCAGGTTCAGTAAACCCAATGCTGACTCTACTGATGGGTCGTCAGAGCAATGAGTGCCATGTGTTCGCTGGTCCCATTCCTGCCATGAGTCGGCCGGTGGTCCGGCGTCATGACCGTTGCTGGATCTTGCCGACGCTGTAGAGGTCTGCTCGTCCTCACGGGCCAACCAAGACGTCGGCGGCTTGGTTCGCGATGAGAAGGGCCGTTGTGGTGATCCGACAAGGTGTCGAGCCCCGGGTTCGCGGACTCCCCGGCGAACGCTCGCGGCTACCGTCGCCTGCTGGACTTCGCCCGACAACATGTCCCCGGTCGCCGCCGCTGGGCCCTGGAAGGCGTCGGCAGCTTCGGTGCCGGTCTGGCCGACTTCCTCGACCAGGCCGGCGAACAGGTCTGTTGAGGTGCTGCGGCCGGCCGGCCGTCCGCGGTGGCCGCCGACGCCATCCGGGCCGCCACCGCCACGGCGCGGTCCTCGCCGCCACCGCCGCGCTCAAGCGCCCGGCTCAGGTAACCCGTTGCGCTCAACTTAGGGATCGTCCTGCGCATGGCGTCGAGCACCGGATGACGGTCCGGGCCCTGCGGTCCACGGCCCAACCTATCCAGGCTCTGCAGGTCGAGGCCAAGGATCTCGAGATCGAGATCCTCACCCCGGTAAGGCAGTTGACGCCCGAGCTCCTTGATCTGCTCGATGTCGGACCGATCACGGCAGCTCAGGTCCTGGTGAGCTGGTCGCATCCGGGCCGGTTCCGTTCCGAGGCGGCCTTTGCTTCCTTCGCCGGTGTCCCACCGATCCCCGCGTCCTCCGGGCTGACCGACCGGCACCGGATCAACCGCAGCGGCGACCGACAGCTGAACCGGGCCCTGCACACCATCACGCTGGTCCGGATGCGGTTGGACCCGGCGACGAAGACGTACGTCGCCCGCCGCGCCGCCGAAGGCAAGACCTCACGCGATGCGCAACGCTGCCTCGAGCGAGCCATCTGTCGACAGCTCTTCGAGATCCTCGAACGCTCCGACCGAAGCACCGGAACGAAACCCAAGGACCTTCCTCAAGCTGCTTGACGCGATACAGCAGCCTCGGGCGGCCTCCATCGCGGCGTCGACGTCCGCCTGCCCGGACAGCGGCGCGGTCGCGTACGCCTCGCCCGTCGCGGGGTTGACCACCTCGGTGGTCCGCCTGTCGGCGGCGTCCCGGAACTCACCGTCGATGTAGTTCTTCAGTGTCCGAGGCTCTGTCATGGTCCAGACTCCTTTCAGGCCCTGCTGGTGGTCGCCGTGTCCGACGACAGGCGCTGGGCGACGTAGATCGGGATGACGGAGAGCAGGACGAGGACGGCGGCCACCACGTTGACCACCGGGGCCTGCTGTGGCCGCGTCATGTTGCTGAAGATCCAGATCGGCAGGGTCTCGACGCCGGGTCCGGCGGTGAAGGTGGTCACCACGATCTCGTCGAAGGAGAGCGCGAAGGCGAGCAGTCCGCCCGCCAGCAGGGCGGACCGGATCATGGGGAAGGTGATTTCGAGGAAGGTGCGGAAGGTGTGGGCGCCCAGGTCCATGGCCGCCTCCTCGTATGAGCCGGAGGTGCGCCGGAGCCGGGCGACGACGTTGTTGAAGACGACGACGATGCAGAAGGTGGCGTGGCCGACGACCACGGTGAACAGTCCGAGCCCGACGCCCAGCGGTTCGAGTACCGTGCTGAAGGCGGAGTTGAGGGCGATGCCGGTGACGATGCCGGGCAGCGCGATCGGCAGGACGACCACGAAGGAGATGGTGTCGCGGCCGAAGAAGCGGTAGCGCGCGACGGCGAAGGCGATCAACGTGCCCAGCACCAGGGCGATCGCGGTGGCGCCGAGGCCGGCCTTGACCGAGACCCACAGCGCCTCGCGGGCGCCCTCGTTCTCCCAGGCGACCGACCACCAGTGCCACGTCAGTCCCGGCGGGGGCCAGCTCGCGCTGCGGTCGGGGTTGAGGGAGTTCACGAGTACGAGGACGAGCGGAACGTAGATCACCGCGAAGCCGAGCCCGGCGGCGACGCGCAGGGCGATGCGCGCTGATCGGGAGAGTTGCACGGAAGGGCTCCTCTACAGGCTGCTCAGGGCGCCGGTACGGCGCATCGCCAGCAGGTACAGGACGATGATGACGACCGGGACCGTGCCGAGCGCGGTGGCCATGGGCAGGTTGAGTTCGATGTTGGAGTAGACGAGGTTGCCGATCATCTGGGTCTTGCCGCCGACGGTCTGAACGGTGATGTAGTCGCCGAGGCTGAGCGAGAAGGTGAACACCGACCCGGCGGCCACCGACGGCAGCACCACCGGCAGGGCGACCGAACGGAAGGTGCGCCCGGTCCGCGCGCCCAGGTCCGCCGACGCGTCGAGCAGGTTGGCGGGCAGCTGCTCCAGTGCCGTGTGGATCGGCAGGATCATGTACGGCAGCCAGAGGTACGTCAGCGTCAGCACGGTGGCGGTCAGCCCGAAGCCCGGCCCGCTCAGCCCGAACGGCTTGAGCATCCAGTCGGCGAGCCCGCCTTCGGAGAGGATCAGCCGCCAGGCGTACACCTTGACCAGGTAACTCGCCCACAGCGGGGTGAGGATGGCGACCACGAGCAGGGGGCGCCACTTCGGCTTGGCGACCCGCGCCGTGAAGAAGGCGAGCGGGAAGGCGATCACCGCGCACAGGACAGTGACGGCGAGGGCGACGCCTATGCTCCGCAGGATCACCTGCCGGAACACCGGTGTGGTGAACAGGGCGTGGAAGTTGTCAGTCGACCAGACCTTCACCACCTCGGAGGTGAAGGAATCGGTCGTCCAGAATGCGGAGACGAACAGCACGCTCAGTGAGCCGAGATACAGCACGACCAGCCACAGCAGAGGTGCCGTCAACAGGAGAGAGAGCCGGAGCCGGGGGCGGGCGTGCAGCGCCCCGGCGAGCCCCCGGACGGTACCGCGTCCGGGGGTCCGCGCAACGGAGGTCGCCATCGTCAGCCCTTGATCTCGGTCCAGGCCTGGACCCACTTGGCGTACGGCACGCACTTGACGTCGGTGCGGCCATCCAGGCACTGCTCGATGGGCGTGTTCCAGAAGGCGATCTTCTTCCAGTAGCTCTCGTCACTGGCGTGGAAGGTGGTGCACCAGTTCTTGTTGCTGGTCAGCGCACAGGACTTGGAGTTGGCGGGCGCCTCTCCGAAGTACTCGGCGACCTGAGCGTTGGTCTCCGGTGAGACGATCCAGTCGAGCCACTTGTAGGCGCAGTTGGGGTGCTCGGCCTTCGCCGAGACCATCCAGGTGTCGGACCAGCCGGTCGAACCCTCCTTCGGCACGAAGGCCTTGACCTTGGCGCCCTCGTCGCTGGCGAGGTTGGCGATCACCTGCCAGGTCGTACCGACGACGGAGTCGCCGCTCTTGAAGGCGGAGATCTCCTTGAGGTAATCGCTCCAGTACTCGCCGACGTTGGCGTTCTGCCGCTTCAACAGGTCCACGGCCGCGTCGAACTGCTTCTGGTCGAGCGCGTAGGGGTCCTTGATGCCGAGGGCGGGCTGGGTCGCCTTCAGATACAGCGCCGCGTCGGCGATGTAGATCGGGGAGTCGTACGCCGTCACATGCCCCTTGTACTTCGACGCGTCTTCGAACACCGCGGACCAGGAGGTGGGTGCCGGGGTGACCGTCTCGGTGTTGTACATCAGCAGGTTGGCGCCGCGGCCGTGCGGGATGCCGTACGCCGTGCCCTTCACCGAGTTCCACGGCTGGTCCTTCAGCCCGCTGAAGACGTCCTTGTAGTTGGGGACCAGGTCGGTGTTGACGGGGGCTGCGTCTCCGGAGGCGATGAGGCGCAGGGAGGCGTCGCCGGAGGCGGAGACGGCGTCGTACTGACCGGTCTTCATCAGCTTGACCATCTCGTCGGAGCTGGCGGCGGTCTTGGCGTTGACCTGACAGCCGGTCTGCTTCTCGAAGTCGCTGACCCAATCGACCTCGGGGTCGTTGGAGCCGTCCTCGACATAGCCGGCCCAGGCGATGAGGTTGACCTCGTCCTCGGTCGCGCCGAGCTTTGCCGGGGCCTTCAGGTCGGGCGGGTTGAGCCCGTCGGCGGAGGAGCTCCCGCCGTCGGAGGAGCCACAGGCGGTGGCGGCGAGGAGCAGTGCGGCGGCTGCCGCGGCGGCCTGGGCGGTTCGGTTGAGACGCATGGCGATCTCCGTAGGTGAGACAGCGGGGAGTGCGGGGATTGTGTGCGGGGAGCCGGCGGGGGTTACGGACGGTCGGGAACCTGTACGGCGTGGCGCCGGTGCCACTGCAGGCGCACCCGGTTGCCGCGGTAGGCGGCGACATCCTCGGAGGAGGTCTCCAGGTTCTGCTGGAGGGCGGTGAGGCGGCCGCCGGTGTCGAGGTCGACGAGGAAGCGGGTGGCGTCGCCGAGGTAGACCACCTCGGCGACGGTGCCGACGGCGCTGGTGTGTCCCGGCGTGTCGGCTTCGGCAGACTCCTTCAGCACACGGATCTTCTCGGGGCGGATGCTGTAGGTGCCGGGGGCTCCCACGATGCGGAGGGCGGCCTCACCCTCCAGCAGGTTCGACGTGCCGACGAAGGAGGCGACGAAGGGGGTCGCGGGGCGTTCGTAGATCTCGGCCGGGGTGCCGACCTGTTCGATGCGGCCCTGGTGGAAGACAGCGATGCGATCGCTCATCGTCAGGGCCTCCTCCTGGTCGTGGGTGACGAACACGAAGGTGATGCCGACCTCGCGCTGCAGGGCCTTGAGCTCGACCTGCATCTGCTCGCGCAGTTTGAGGTCGAGGGCGCCGAGCGGCTCGTCCAGCAACAGCACCCGGGGCCGGCCGACGAGGGCGCGGGCGAGTGCGACACGCTGGCGTTGCCCGCCTGAGAGCTGGGCGGGCCGCCGCTTGCCGTATCCCTCCAGGCGGACCTCGGCGAGCGCCTGGAGGGCCCGCGCCAGTCGCTCGGCCTTGGGCACCTTGCGGACCTTCAGGCCGTAAGCGACGTTCTCCTCGAGCGTCATGTGCGGGAAGAGCGCGTAGTCCTGGAAGACGGTGTGCACGTCTCGCTCGAAGGGCGCCAGGCGGGTCACGTCCTGGCCGGCCAGTTCGATGACGCCACCGGTGGGCAGTTCGAAGCCGGCGATCATGCGCAGCACCGTGGTCTTGCCCGAGCCGGACGGACCGAGCATCGAGAAGAACTCCCCGTCCCGGATCTCCAGATCGACCCCGGCCACGGCCTCGGTCTGCCCGAAGGACTTGCGTACGTCCTGAAGCCGGATGGCGTTGCCTCCCATGGGGAACCTTTCTGAGCGGTCCAGCGTTGAATGAAACATATGAAGTCATAGTTCAAATCTCAAGACCTGGTTAGGGTAAAGACTCGGCCAAGCGGTGAGGGGTGTGGCTGTGCAGCAGGAACGGAGCGGAGCGCGCAGGGCTGTGTTCGTGCCCGTCGATTCAGTGGCGCGCGTGGACATCGTGGTGCGTCGGCTGAGCAACGCCATCGAGCTGGGCCTGCTGGAGGACGGTGAACAGTTGCCCGGGGAACTGGAACTGGCCTCCCTGCTCGGCGTCTCGACCGTGACGCTGCGGGAGGCGCTCGTCACCCTCAGGAACCGAGGCCTGGTGACCACGCGTCGTGGTCGCGGAGGTGGCAGCTTCGTCACCGTGCCCGCCGCACCCGCAGCCGACCGGCTGCGTGCGCAATTGGCGGACTGGGGCACCGAGGAGCTCCGCGATCTCGGTGACTATTGGGCGGCCATCTCGGGGGCGGCCGGACGTCTGGCGGCCCAGCGCACCGAGCCCGAGGACCTCGCCGCGATGCGGCGTTCCTTGGCGGAGCTGCGGCGGGCACAGGAGCCCGCGGAGCGGGCGAGGATCTACGGCCGGTTGCACGTCGAGGCGGCCGCGGCCGCCCAGTCGGCGCGGCTGACCCGGGCGGCGATGGCCGTCCAGGCCGAGATCGGCGCGCTGATGAGCCTGGCCCTCGCCGACGACTCCTATGCGGAAGCTACCGCTCGCCGTCACAATGACGTAATCTCCGCCCTGCACAATGGAGCGAGCGAGCAGGCAGGGTCGTTGATGGAGGAGTGCGCCAGGACTTCTGTGGCTCACCTTGTGCAGATCTGCCTCCAGACGGTGTGAACGTGCGGAGGCTCCGCCCCGAGGAGGGCTCCCATGGGCAGCAGTCTTCCCGCCGCTTCCCCGGTGAAGGTTGACCGGGACGCGCTGGCCCGCGCCTCGCACGCGGTTCGCGAAGTCGTCGAGACGGTCTTCCGCACGGTCGCCGAGATCAGGGTGGCCTGCTCGACTCGGCTGGCCGCGGTGGCTGCCGAGGGCCGCCGTCCGCACTCGTCGGATTTCGCGTCACTCCGCCCCCACCTGCACAGCCGCCTGCAGCGGGGCGACCTCGTGTCCGGGCTCGGATTCGTGGCGGCACTCGACCTCCTGTCCGACACTGCCGCCTGGCTGGAGTGGTGGCAAGGGGACGCGACCGGACGTGTCACGCCGCTCGTCCTCGACCTGGAGGGCTCCCACTCCTCCTACGCCGACTACACCCACTGGGACTGGTACGCACACCCCCGGGACACCGGTCGGCGCATCGTCGCCGGGCCCTACGTCGACTACCTCTGCTCCGAGGAGTACAGCCTGACGTTCTCCCTGCCCATCGCCCACGACGGCCGCTTCGCCGGAGTCGCCGCCGCTGACGTCTACCTCCGGCACTTCGAAGCGGCGATCGTTCCCTCGCTGCGACGCCTGTCCGCCCCGGCCAGACTGGTCAACTCACGCGGGCGTGTGACGGCTTCCACCGACCCACATCATCTGGCGGGCTCCCTCACCAAGGCCTGCGACTTCGCCTCGCTCTCCGCCGGACCGTTGCTGCCGAGCGTCCACAACGGGCTCACGCTCTTCCCCTGCGAGGGAACCTCCCTCCTCCTGGTGACACCGGCCGACTGACGGCTCCGGGGCGCCGGCTGCGCGGCGGGACCGGCCGGGGCCGACACCGCGGCACCCGTGAGGAGCACGCCGATCGGCCCTCGTCGGCTCGGAATCTGTAGATTTGTTTGCCAGGGCGAAAGGCGCTGCAGACCGGCCGACGTGTTGCGCCCGTGCTCGTCAGCCTCGCAGGCGAGGAAGACATGTCCGATGTGAGCCCGCCGATCACGGCCACGTTCATCGTCTATGTGGTCGCCGTGATCGCAGTAGGTGTCTGGGCGTACACCCGCACCCGCACCTTCGCCGACTTCGCCCTGGGCGGCCGCAGGCTCAGCGCGCCGGTCGCCGCGCTGTCCGCGGGCGCCAGCGACATGTCCGGCTGGCTGTTCCTGGCGCTTCCCGGAGCCGTCTACGCGGCCGGGATCGGGGCCGGCTGGATCGCCGTCGGCCTGGCGATCGGCACCTACCTCAACTGGCTGTTCGTCGCGCCGAGGCTGCGCACCTACACCGAGCGCGCCGGTAACGCCGTGAGCCTGTCGGCCTACCTGGAGGAGAGGTTCGAGGACCGCACCCGGATGCTCCGGATGGTCTCGGCGGCGGTCACCGTCGTGTTCTTCACCGTCTACGTCGCCAGTGGACTGGTGGCCGGCGGGCTGCTGTTCCAGAAGGTCTTCGGCGTCGACTTCGAGCTCGCCGTGTCACTGACCGCCCTGGTGATCGTGGTGTACTCGTGCCTCGGCGGCTTCCTCGCCGTGAGCACCACGCACGTGATGCAGGGCACCCTGATGTTCCTCGCCCTGCTGGTGCTCCCCGTGATCGGTATCGGGGCGCTCGGGGGCTTCGGGGCGCTGGGGAACGCCCTCAGCGAGAAGACGCCGACCCTGCTGGAAGTGGGGGCAGAGGCCGGTTATGCCGACGGCCGGTGGACGGCCGGGGAGCCGCTCGGCGCCGTCGCCATCATCTCGCTGCTCGCCTGGGGGCTCGGCTACTTCGGTCAGCCGCACATCCTGGCACGCTTCATGGGCATCCGCAGCGCCCTCGCCGTCCCCGCGGCCCGGCGCATCGGAACGGGCTGGGTGCTCGTCGTGCTCGGCGGCGCCGTGCTCGTCGGTCTCGTGGGAATCGGGCAGCTCGACACGCCACTGGACAATCCGGAGACCGTCTACATCGCCCTGACCCAGACCCTGCTCAACCCCTGGATCGCGGGGGTGATGCTGGTCGCCGTACTGGCCGCGATCATGTCGACCGCGGACAGTCAGCTCCTCGTGTCGTCCGTCGCCCTCACGGAGGACTTCTACCGGGCCCTGCTCAGCCGGCGGGCCTCGGACAAGGTGCTGGTGTGGGTCGGTCGCGGCGCCGTGGTGGTGGTGATCCTGGTCGCCTGCCTGATCGCCCTCAAGGGCGGCGGGGTGCTGAACATCGTCGCCTATGCCTGGGCCGGCTTCGGAGCGGCCTTCGGGCCGGTCGTCCTCCTCTCGCTGTACTGGCCGCGGATGACATGGGCGGGGGCCATGGCGGGAATCGTGTCGGGCGCGGCCACGGTGCTCCTCTGGAAGGACATCAGTCCGCTGCTCGGGCCGCTCGATTCGGGCATCTACGAGATGGTGCCGGGCGTGCTGGTCGCCACGGCCGCCGCGCTGCTCTTCGGCAGGTTCGTCGGCCGGCCGCCGGAGCGTGCCTTCTGGCGGATGCCGGGGGGCGGGGTGAGCCAGCTGAGGCTCGAGCCGTTTCTCGCTCACGCACCGGTCGGCGTGGCGGTTCTCGACACTGATCTGCGGTACGTCTGGGTGAACGACGTACTGGGGCGGCTGATCCCCCTCGAACGACGGCTCGGGCGGCAGGTCAAGGAGGTGCTGCCCGAGCTGGAGGCGGAGGCGTTCGAGGAGAGGATGCGGACGGTCCTCCGGACCGGGGCTCCGGTGATGGACTACGAGTTCCGCGGGCCCAGCTACGCCGATCCCCACCAGGAGCGTGCGTACTCGGCCTCGTTCTTCGGGATGAAGGACCGCCACGGTCGCCACGTGGGCGTCTGGTACATGATCATCAACGTCACCGAGCGCTGGCGGGCCCAGGAGCGACTGGCTCTGCTGAGCGACGCCGGCGCCCGGATCGGCAGCACGCTGGATGTGACCCGAACGGCACAGGAACTGGCCGACGACGCCGTGCCGTCCCTCGCCGACTTCGTCGCCGTCGACCTGCTGGACTCCGTCATGAGGGGTGAGGAACCCGCTCCGGGGCCCGTCGACTCCAGCCCCGTCATTCGCCGCGCGGCGCAGAAGTCGGTGCGTGAGGGCGCTCCGGAGGCGAGACTGGCCGTGGGGGAGACGGTCCAGCGCACCCCCGCGTCCCCCGTCGCCCGGTGCCTGCTGGAAAGCCGGACCCTGGTGGAACCGATCCTGGACGCCTCCACCAGCGCGTGGGTGGCCATGGACCCGTCGCTGGGCGCCGTCATCCGCGAGTACAAGTTCCGCTCGATCATGGTGGTGCCGGTACGGGCCCGCGGCATCACCCTGGGCGCGGCGACGTTCGTCCGCTCCCGGCGCCTGGGCCCCTTCGAAGAGGACGACGCACGTCTTGCCGAGGAGCTCGTCTCCCGTGCCGCGGTGTGTGTCGACAACGCGCGCCGCTACACCCGCGAGCGCACCGCGGCCCGCTCGATGCAGCGCTATCTGCTTCCGCAGGAGCTGACGGGAGGATCCGCTCTGGAGGTGGCCTCCTGGTACTTCCCGGCACATGCGCCCAGTGGCGTGGGGGGCGACTGGTTCGACGTGATTCCGCTCTCCGGGGCCCGGGTCGCCCTGGTCGTCGGGGACGTGGTCGGCCACGGGATCAATTCCGCGGCGACCATGGGGCGGCTGCGGACGGCGGTGCGCACGCTCGCCAACCTGGACCTTCCCCCCGACGAGTTGCTGGCCCACCTGGACGACCTGGTCATCGGCCTCATGGAGGCGCCCGGCAGTGACGAGTCGGCGACGGCCGAGAGCGACAGCGTGGGCGCCGCGCTGATGGGGGCCACCTGCCTGTACGCCGTGTACGACCCGGTCAGCAGGCAGTGTGCGCTCGCCCGGGCCGGTCACCTCCCGCCCGTGGTCGTCGGCCCCGACGGCACCACCGACTTCCTGGACCTGCCCGCCGGACCGCCGCTCGGCCTCGGGTCGCTGCCCTTCGAATCCGTCGAACTCGAGCTGGCCGAGGGCAGCCTGATCGGGCTCTACACCGACGGCCTCATCGAGGCCCCCGACCGGGACGTCGACGTCGGTCTCTCCCTGTTGGGCAGCGCTCTCGCGGTCCCCGGTCCGACGCTCGAGGAGACCGGCGACAGCGCGGTCGACGCCCTGCTGACCGGTCCGCCGTCCGACGACGCCGCGCTGCTCCTCGCCCGGACCCGCACCCTGGGCTCCGACCGGGTCGCCACCTGGGACCTGCCCTCCGACCCCGCCGCCGTCGCGCATGCCCGCAGTCTCGCCGGACGGCAGCTGTCCGAGTGGGGAATGGACGACCTCGTGTTCACCATCGAGCTGATCGTCAGCGAACTGGTCACCAACGCCATCCGCCACGGGACCGGACCGATCGGTCTTCGTCTGATCCGGGACCGCGGCCTGATCTGCGAGGTTTCCGACGCCAGCAGCACCTCGCCGCGCCTGCGCCACGCCAGGACCACCGACGAGGGAGGGCGGGGGCTGCTGATCGTCGCTCAGCTCGCCCGACGATGGGGCACGCGCTACACGAAGACCGGCAAGATCATCTGGGCGGAACAGGCGATTCCCGGCGGAGGAACGAGGTGAGCCCCGCGGCCTGGGGAAGCCGCCCCTGCAGCCGCACGGACTGCACCCGGGGTTCCCATCCGCCTCCTCGGCCCCTTCGGCCCGCGGGTTCCTGCGCGGCAGGTCAACGAGGACCGGCCGCCGGGCGGGACGGCGCGCCGGGGCGGGGGTACACCCTGGACTGCTTCACGCTCCCGAACGCGAAGCTGGACTCGATCGACGCGATTCCGGGGATGGCGTGGATCTGCGTGCGCACCAGGACCTCGTACGCCTCAAGGCTCTCGATGACGACTCTGAGCAGGTAGTCGCTGCTGCCCGCCATCAGGTAGCAGTCCTGGATGTGTTCGATGAGCCCTACGTGCCGCTCGAACACGTTGACCGCCTCGGCGGTGTGGCGTTCCAGACTGACCCGCACGAAGACGGTGATCGGGAGACCGAAGGCGACCTGGTCCACCATGGCGGTGTAGCCGCTGATCAGACCCGACTCCTCGAGGCGGCGGACCCGGCGCAGGCAGGGCGAGGGCGACAGCCGTACCCGGTCCGCGAGGTCCTGGTTGGACAGGCGACCGTCCGCCTGCAGCTCATGAAGGATCTTGAGATCGACGGCGTCCATGGGCCTCCTTGGCAGATTCTGCCTCAAAGCTATGTCTGAAGGGCACAAGTGGCAATCGTCTGCCCTGCTGTGTGATCTAACGTTGCCCTCGTTGTCGCGGGAGGCGTGGTGCTGCCCGTAGGTCAGGTCCATGGGTGGGAGGTTCCTTGGTGGTCGCGACGAGAACGGCCGTGGAGCCAACGCCCTCGGAGGCCGGGAGCGCCGCACCCACGTCAGCTGCCGCGCGGCGCGGAGGGCTCTCTCCACAGGCGGTGGGCATGCTGGCACTGCTGCTGACCGTGGCGATCTGGGCCGCGTTCGCGCTGAGCGCCCGCGCCCTCAGCGCCTCCACCCTGCTGCCCGCCGACGCGGCCCTGCTGAGGTTCGGTGTGCCCCTCGTCGTCCTCGCGCCCGCCCTGTGGCGGCGTCGGCGCCGGCTGGCCGCTGTGCGACCGGGTCCCGCCGCCAAGATCATCTGTGGTGCGGGGGTGCCGTTCTTCCTCGCGGCGATGCACGGAGGATCGCTGACGTCGGCGGCCTTCGTCGGTGCGATCGTCCCCGGGATGGTCCCGTTGTTCGTCTCCGCCCTCCTTGTCGCGAGCGGGCGTGGTGCGCCGCGGGGAACTCAGACGGCCGGGCTGGTGCTGATCGTCGCCGGAGTCATCGCGCTGGTCCTCCGCCACACCGTGGTTCTGGACACGGATGTCCTGCTGGGTTCGGGCACCTTGCTCGTCGCCAGCGGCCTGTGGGCCCTGTACACGGTGGGGCTGCGCGAAGTGGACCTCGATCCGGTCGGATCCATAGGGCTGCTGTGCCTTCCGTCGTTCGCCGTCATCTCGTCCCTGGTCCTGACCGGCGTCCTGCCCGCCAATCTCGCCCGGGCGGCCGCCGGCGACCTGCTGCTGTTCCTCGTCGTTCAGGGGCTGGGCGTCGGCCTGTGCGCCGGCCTGCTGTACGCGTTCGCGATCCGGCGGCTGGGACCGCAGCGCAGCTCGGTCGTCGGCAGCCTCAGCCCGGTCGCCGTCGTCCTGCTCGCCATCCCCCTCCTGGACGAGGCGCCGACCCTGCCCGTCGTGGTCGGCGTGCCCCTCATCACCGTCGGCGTCGTTCTCGCCAATCGACGCCCCCGAGCCAAGGTTTCCGCAGATGCTTGAACTTCTTGCTTCCCCGCCCGCCGACCCGCTGTGGGATCTGGCTACCGAGTTCGAGGCCGACACGCGCCCGGAGCGCCTGAACCTCGTCCTCGGTGTGTATCGGGACCACACGGGATCGACGCCCGTCATGTCGGCGGTCAGAGAGGCCGAGATGCGCCTGGCGGAACGTTCCGCCTCCAAGGAGTACCGCGGACTCTCGGGCAACACCGCCTTCAACCGCGCCATGATGTCCACGGTTCTCGGCGCCGAAGCCCTGATCGCACGGGCCACGGCCGTCCAGACGGTGGCGGGTACCGGAGCACTGCGCCTGCTGGCCGACCTGGTGCGCCAGACCCGGCCGGGTGCGACGGTGTGGATCAGCGAGCCCGCCTACGTCAACCACCGGCCCATCCTCCAGGCAGCGGGGCTGAAGGTCCGGACCTACGGCCGGATCGACCGCGAAGGACTTCCCGACACGACGGGCATGCTCGACGACCTGCGTGGTGCGGGACGCAACGACGTGGTCCTCCTCCAGGGCTGCTGCCACAACCCCACAGGTGTCGACCCCTCCCTCGAGACCTGGGAGGCGATGGCCGGGCTCGCCGCGACGAACGGCTGGGTCCCCTTCATCGACCTCGCCTACCACGGACTCGGCGACGGGCTCGAGGCCGACCTGCGGCCCACCCGGATGCTGGCGGACCGCCTTCCGGAGATGCTGATCGCCGTCAGCTGCTCCAAGAACTTCGGCCTCTACAGCGACCGCACCGGCTGCGCGATCGTCCTCGGCTCGTCGGGCCCGGCGCTGCGGCATGTGGAAACGGCCCTGCAGAACGCCGCACGGACCCTGTACTCGATGCCTCCGGAGCACGGAGCCGCCATCGTCACCACCATCCTCCAGGACGCGGGGCTGCGGGCCGCGTGGCGGGCCGAACTCGACGCCATGCGCGACCGGATCACCGCCAACAGGTCGGACCTGGTCGCCCACCTCGACGCGCTGGGCTGCGGCACCCTGGCGAACTCGCTCGCGCGGCAGAAGGGCATGTTCTCGATGCTGCCGCTCGTGCCGGACGACATGCGCCGACTGCGCAGGCGGTTCGCCATCTACGGCACGGCCTCGGGGCGCATCAACATCGCCGGGGTCTCGGCGCATCGGATCCCCTACCTGGCGCAGGGCGTCGCAGCGGTGTACGCAACCGCCGACGCGTCAGGCGCGGCGTCGGCCGCCCCGCCGGCGCGTTGACGGAGCGGGTCGCCCGCCGTGTCCCTCACGGCGGCGGACCCGGGTCGGGGCGTCGAGACCCTGCTCGACCACCGGACGTGGTGGTGGCGGCACCCGGGACCGCGAGCGCCAGCAGCGCCACGTCGTCGTCCATCGCACCCGTGCGCCGCTGCAGGTCTCCCCACACCGCGTCGACCACGGCGCGCGGTGAGGCATCCGAGCCCTCCGCGAGCAGGGCGGTGAGCCGGTCGTCCAGCGGGTAGAAGGTGCCGGAGGAGTCCCGCGCCTCCGTGACACCGTCGGTGTACGCGAGAATCACGTCGCCGGGCCGGAGCGGCACCGTCGTGGGGGTGGCCGCCGGCAGCCCCGGCAGCCCGGTGCCGAGCGGCGGGCCCGGTTCGCAGCGCATTTCCAGCACCGTGCGGCCACGCAGCAGCAGGGCCGGGGGATGGCCCTGACTGAGGATGCGCACGTGTGAACCGTCTCCCGGGAACTCCATCAGGAGCGCGGTGGCGAACAGTTCGCCGCCGGCCCCGGCCACGGCATCGAGTGTCAGCCGCCGCTCCAGCCGCGCCGCCACCCCCTGCAGGTCCGGCTGGTCGAGGACGGCCTCGCGGAAGGCTCCCAGCAGGGCCGCGACGGTGCCGACGGCGGCGAGCCCATGGCCCTGGACGTCGGCGACCAGGGCCCGTACTCCGTAGGGCCCCGACCGTACGTCGTAGAGGTCCCCGCCGACCAGGGCACCCCGCTGTGCGGCCCGGTAGAGGGCGGCGCAGCGCAGCTCGCCCACACGGTCGGCAACCGGGGTGAGGACGGCGAGCTGGGCGGCCTCGGCGACCGAACCGGCCACTTCCAGGCGGCCGCGGAAGTGCTGCCGCACCCCGGCGATCACCACACTCAGCGCGGTGATCACGGCGACGGCCCCGAATTCGTCGGCGATCAGGCTGCCGGCCCCGACGCGGGGCAGCAGCATGATGCCGAGCACGGCGGCGCCGGTGATCGCGGTACCCGGTGCTCCGTACGCCAGGGCCGCGAGCGGCGCCACGGCTGCGTAGTAAGCGCCCAGTTCCACCTGGTTGGGCGTGACTCCCTGGGCCAGGACCAGTGCGGCCAGCAGGGCCACGGGCAGCGAGCGCAGCCACAGCGGTGGCGTGGCGGTCCACAGCGTGTCGGCACCCGCGTCGTCGGCACCGCCGGTTCGGGTCCGTGCTGTGGCGCCCATGTGAGCACCGTAACCGACCCGGCGCCCGGTGCCGGACAGCCGGCACCACAGGGGGCGGTGTGCCGTCCCGACGCTGAGCCGCCCGGCGGTGCGGGCGGCGCCCCACTCAGCTGGTTCCAGGAGCGCAGTTCGTCGGGGTTGAGAACGGCCCGCACCCGGACGACGCGGCGTCCGGCGACGCCGGGGCAGCTGACCGCGTCGACCTCGTGGCCGTAGCGCACCACGGGCCCGGTCCGTCCGTTGACGGACCGGGCCCGCGGCGTGCTGCCCGGGCATCAGGCGAGCAGGGCCGGCAGACTGCGGGCGACCTGTCGGCCGCCCAGTACCGGCCGGTCCGGGGCACGGACCTTGCCGCCGCCGTCGAAGGAGGCGGTGGCGTCCGGTGCCGGCAGCGACGTCAGGAGCGTCGCGTCCTGGGTGAGGCAGGCGTGCCGGACGGCGTGGACGACGAGGTCGTGCCGGAGCGGTGTGGCGGGGCGCAGGCGGCGGGCGCGAAGGCCGCACCGTGGCACGCCGAACCGGTTCGGCACGCTCCGGCTCCGGCCGTCCCGCGATGCCGGAGTCGGGCGAGGTGCCGTGCCGAAGGCGTCGTCGGGCACTAACGCGGCCCGCCCGGCCGGCACGACCTCGCCCGCTTCCTGCTCCGTCCGAGTGGCCGACTGTTCGGCCGGGGTCGCGTGCTCCCCTCCGGCGGGGGCCGGCTCGCGGCCGGGCAGGGCCGGCCGGTCCAGGCAGACGGCGTCGGTCACCCGCACCAGCCAGGAACGGGGCGCCGTGATCCGCGACCGCGCCGGACGGGACAGCGCGTACCACCGCCGGAAGGCCTCGTCCACGGCGCTCCGGGCCTCACTGGATGTCGCCCAGCGGACGCTGGGCGACATCCAGCAGGCACCGCCGCTCGTCGAGCAGCTCCGAGAGCGGCACCGCGTGATCGGCCTGGTCCGTACGGTGTCCTCCCGTCCGCTCCGCGGTTCCGACCGGACAGGCGCGGCACTCGGGACACCGCCGGCCCGCGGTACCGGGTGTCCGCCGTAGGGGGACCCCTCGTGGGAACGCAGGTACGCCCATGTCACATACACGCCGGCGGTTCGGTCTCACATACGACGGGCCGGGACGTTCTCGTACGGCCCCGGAGAAGTGACGCGAGCATATGCGCGTTCCTCGGCGAGGAGGTCTTCGTGAGTTGGCGACTGGACGCGATGTGCCTGGGCGAGGACCCTGATCTGTTCTTCCCCGTAGGCAGCGGTGACAGCGGTCCCACGCTGATCCAGACGGCCGAGGCGAAGGCCGTGTGCCGCCGGTGTCCCGTGGTGCGGCAATGCCTCGACTGGGCTGTCGGGAGAGGCCCGGTGGACGGAATATGGGGTGGCACCACGGAGCGTGAACGACGCGCGGCCGGCCGCCATCGCCCGGACGACTCGGGAATGACCGGCGGAACGGCTCGTCGAGAGCCGCGGGCGCCCGGCGCATAGTGGGCGTCCCCGAGGGCCTCCGAACTCGACGGCGCGGCACGGACGCAGGCGTCGCTTCGGGGCCGGGGCTGTCGGCGACGGGTGGCCCCCAGCGGGCACGGGCCACCCGCGGGGCCCACCGCTCCTCGCCCAAGCTGCGGAGCGTCAGGGCACGAGGCTTTCGAGGGGCACATCGGGATCGGACAGCCGGGCGTCGTCGATCCCCGCCCCCGAACCGATCAGGGAGCGGATCGGATCGATGACGTCCCAGATGTTGACGCTCATCCCCGCGAGGACGCGGTTCCCCGACATCCAGAAGGCGATGAACTCGCGCCCTGCGACATCGCCGCGGAAAACCACACGGTCGTAGCCGCCCGGCTCCACGTACCCGATGTACTCCATCCCGAGGTCGTACTGGTCCGTGTAGAAGTACGGCAGCCGCTCGTAGACGGAGTCCCGGCCGAGCATGCTCAGGGCTGCCGTGAGCGGCTGGTTCAGGGCGTTGGCCCAGTGCTCCACGCGCAGATGACGGCCGAGACGCGGGTGGTACGCCTTGGCGACGTCACCCGCGGCGTGGATGTCGGGCACCGACGTCCGCAGGCGCTCGTCGGTGACGATGCCGTCGCGCACTTCGAGGCCCGCCTCCTGCGCGAGCCGGACGTTGGGCGTGATGCCGATGCCCACGACCACGGTGTCCGCGGCCAGGTGACTGCCGTCGGCGAGCCGCACCCCGTCGGCGCGGCCCTCGGTACCGGTGATGCTCTCGACCTCGGCACGGGGGCGGAGATCCACCCCGTGGTCCTTGTGGAGGCGGGCGAACACCTCGGCCGCCTCGCGCCCGAGCACCTTCAGCAGCGGCAACTCCGAGTGCTCGAGCACCGTCACTTCGGCTCCGGCCGTCCGCGCGGCAGCGGCGGTCTCGAGGCCGATCCACCCGCCGCCGATCACGACGATCCTCGCGCCCTCGGTGAAGGCCGTCCTGAGTCGTTCGCTGTCCTCCACCCGCCGCAGGTACAGAACGTTGTCGAGGTCGGCTCCGGGAACGGACAGCCGGCGCGGGGACGAACCGGTCGCGAGGAGCAGTTTGGAGTAGGGCAGTCGGCGCCCGCCGTCCAGCTCCACCTCTTTCGCTCGCACGTCGACTGCCGTCGCGCTCGTACCCAGGCGCAGATCGACGCCGTTCTCGGTGTACCAGCCCTCGGGGTGGACGAAGATCGAGTCGCGCTCCTCCTTGCCCAGGAGATAGCCCTTGGACAGCGGCGGCCGGACGTAGGGCCGCTCCCGCTCATCGGCGACGATGACGAGCGGGCCGCTGTGGCCGTGCTCCCGCAGGGCCTCGGCTGCCTTGCCCGCGGCCAGTCCGCCCCCGACGATGACGAAAGTGTTGTCAGATGACACCGTGTTCCCCGTCTCGGATGTCGCATGCTGCGAGTCGTGTCGTGGGAGTTGTCTCACAGACCGAGTGGCGGCGCATCCTGGGACAAACCGGCTGTTCAGTCATTGGGATGCCCACGGCTGTGCCGACTGCCGGTCCTGGCCCCACCACCTCCGGTCCTGCACCGTGGGACATGTGACACCGCAGGGGGCGGCAGGGTGAGGGTTCAGCGGCCCAGCGACGCCGTGTAGGGCGTCAGCTTGTCCGGATTCATCACCCACATGATCCGTTCGATGCCCTCCGCGGACACGTCGACGGACAGGAGCGCGAAGGCCTGCCCGTCGGACGACACGAGGACGGCCGGGCGTCCGTTGGCCTCGACCCACCGGACGTCCGCCCCGGGCCAGAACCGCGGTGCGAAGGCGACGACGAACTTGGAGACGTGCGGACGTCCGACCACCGGGATCCGCGATGTCAGTGGGCGCTCACACCGATCACGCGAGGGAGAACACGTCACTCGTCGTTGCCGGCGCCCCGCTGCCGGCGGCACACCGCGAACCGGCCTCGCCCTCTCCGCGCCGCGGTGCTCGCGGGCGCGCCGGTGGAGCCGCCCCGCCCCCATGGCCACGGGGGCGCGGCGCACTCGGTCATCGCCCGGGGAGCCGTCCCGGAGCCGGTGCGAGGCGAGGCGGGGAAGATCGAGCCGGGCCGGGAGTCCGTTCGCGGCGGCCGTTGCACCGAGCTGCAGCCGACATCGGCGGGCCGCCGGCGGAGGGAGCGGTCAAGCACCGTGGTCCGGCAGCCGTGGCCCGACCGTTCAGAACTGACGAGACGTCATGTCCTGTGATGGTAGGACGAGTTCCTCCACCGGTTGGGACGGAACCGGCCGGTGCCGGGGTCCGTCTCCCCGCCGGAAGGCTGCGGCGACGCGGAGACGGACGTTCGGTTCCGGCGGTGCCGGCGTCCTCGGTCAGCCGAACCGACCCGGTTGGTAGCCGCCCGCAGGCTGCCTGTTGATCACGTTGATGCGGTTGTAGGCGTTGATGACGGCGATGAGTGACATCAGGGCGACGATCTGGTCCTCGTCGTAGTGCTTGGACGCGTCGGCCCAGGCATCGTCGGTGACACCACCGGCCGCGTCGGCGATCCGGGTGCCCTGCTCCGCCAGCTCCAGGGCCGCGCCGAGGATCCGGAGGCGGCCGCGTGCGCTCGGACTCACGGCCGGCGGGTGCGGCCAGGGGGATACCCCGGGACGGGCCCCGCCGGGCCGATCAGAGCCGGACCGATCAGAATCGGAGAAGCACCGGCGGCGGGGCTGCGGCTAGCGTGACGGCCATGGACACCACCCTTCACGCGAGCCGCCTCACGCACGACGACGCGGAGGCGGCGCCGAGGCCGTCCGGGAGCCGGCGGGGCAGCCGTACGGCGTGCGCGGCCGCGCCGTCCGCGATCCCGCGGGCGGTCCGGTCCGCACCCAGGGGACGTGGAGAGTGATCGCGCGGCCGTGGCACGACCCCCGTGCGCTCCGCACGGCCCCACACCCCGAACCGTCCCACCCCCGGACGGCCGGCGAGGCCGTCCGCGTGCCGGTCGCCGGGGCCGGGCCGCACCCGGCAGCGGTTCCACGATCCGCACCGCCGAGGGACCACCGGACATACTGCTCGAGGGCGGTCGGACCGAGCCGGGCGACGCCGGCGAAGGGCCGCGAGGGCGCCCGACGGATGGAGAGAAGATGAGCAAGGCCACGAGGACCGACCCGCAGTCGTCCGAGCCGCACCCCGCCGACAGCCACGACCTGATCCGTGTACACGGAGCGCGCGAGAACAACCTCAAGGACGTCAGCATCGAGATTCCGAAACGCAGACTGACGGTGTTCACGGGCGTTTCCGGGTCGGGCAAGAGTTCCCTCGTGTTCGACACGATCGCCGCCGAGTCGCAGCGGATGATCAACGAGACGTACAGCGCCTTCGTCCAGGGCTTCATGCCGACGGCGGCGCGCCCCGAGGTCGACGTCCTCGACGGTCTGACCACCGCGATCACCGTCGACCAGCAGCGGATGGGCGGCGACCCCCGCTCCACGGTGGGCACCGCCACCGACGCCAACGCGATGCTGCGCATCCTCTTCAGCCGGCTCGGCCAACCGCACATCGGCCCGCCGAGCGCCTACTCCTTCAACGTCGCCTCGGTCCGGGCGAGCGGCGCGATCACCGTCGAGCGCGGCGCCAGGACCAAGGCCGAGAAGGCCACCTACGAGCGCACCGGCGGCATGTGCAACCGCTGCGAGGGCCGAGGCACGGTCTCCGACATCGACCTCACGCAGCTCTACGACGACTCCAAATCGATCGCCGAGGGCGCGTTCACCATCCCCGGCTGGAAGTCCGACAACGTCTGGACCGTCGGGATCTACGTCGAGTCGGGATTCCTCGACCCGCACAAGCCGATCCGCAGGTTCACGAAGAAGGAGATGCACGACTTCCTCCACCGCGAGCCGACGAAGGTCAAGGTGAACGGGATCAACCTCACCTACGAAGGACTGATCCCCAAGATCCAGAAGTCGTTCCTGTCCAAGGACAAGGAGTCGATGCAGCCGCACATCCGGGCGTTCGTGGAGCGGGCGGTCACCTTCACCACCTGCCCCGAGTGCGACGGCACCCGGCTCGGGGAGGGGGCCAGGTCGTCGAAGATCAACGAGATCAGCATCGCCGACGCCTGCGCGATGGAGATCCGCGACCTCGCGGAGTGGGTCCGCGGACTCGACGAACCGTCGGTGGCGCCGCTGCTCACCGCGCTCCAGGGCACCCTCGACTCCTTCACCGAGATCGGCCTCGGGTACCTCTCGCTCAACCGTCCCGCGGGCACGCTGTCCGGCGGCGAGGCACAGCGCGTCAAGATGATCCGCCACCTCGGTTCCTCGCTCACCGACGTCACCTACGTCTTCGACGAGCCGACCATCGGCCTGCACCCGCACGACATCCGGCGGATGAACGACCTGCTGCTGCGGCTGCGGGACAAGGGCAACACGGTCCTCGTCGTCGAGCACAAGCCAGAGGCGATCGCGATCGCCGACCATGTCGTGGACCTCGGGCCGGGCGCCGGCACGGCGGGCGGCACCGTCTGCTTCGAGGGCACCGTCGAGGGGCTGCGAGCCAGCGACACCGTCACCGGACGCCACCTCGACGACCGGGCCACCCTCAAGGGGGCCGTGCGCACGCCCACGGGCGCGCTGCGGATCCGCGGCGCGAGGGCCAACAACCTGCAGGGCGTCGACGTCGACGTCCCGCTCGGGGTGCTCACCGTGGTCACCGGTGTCGCCGGTTCCGGCAAGAGCTCGCTCGTTCACGGATCGCTGCCCCGGCAGGTGGGGGCCGAGGGCGTGGTGTCGGTCGACCAGAGCCCGATCCGCGGTTCCCGCCGCAGCAACCCGGCGACGTACACCGGGCTGCTCGACCCGATCCGCAAGGCGTTCGCCAAGGTCAACGGCGTGAAGCCGGCGCTGTTCAGCGCCAACTCCGAGGGTGCCTGCCCCACCTGCAACGGCGCCGGTGTGATCTACACCGACCTGGCGATGATGGCAGGGGTCGCCACCACCTGCGAGGACTGCGAGGGGAAGCGCTTCCAGTCCTCCGTACTGGGGTACCACCTCGGCGGCCGCGACATCAGCGAGGTGCTCGCGATGCCGGTGACCGAGGCCGAGGAGTTCTTCGGCGCGGGCGAGGCACGCACGCCTGCCGCGCACAAGGTCCTCGAGCGGCTCGCCGATGTCGGGCTGGGCTATCTCAGTCTCGGCCAGCCGCTCACCACGCTGTCCGGCGGCGAGCGGCAGCGGCTCAAGCTGGCCACCCACATGGCGGACAAGGGCGGCGTCTACGTCCTTGACGAGCCGACGACCGGCCTCCACCTCGCCGACGTCGAGCAGTTGCTCGGGCTGCTCGACCGCCTCGTCGACTCCGGCAAGTCGGTCATCGTCATCGAGCACCACCAGGCGGTCATGGCGCACGCCGACTGGATCATCGACCTCGGCCCCGGCGCCGGTCACGACGGTGGTCGGGTCGTCTTCGAGGGCACTCCGAACGACCTCGTCGCCGCCCGTTCCACCCTCACCGGCGAGCACCTCGCGGAGTACGTCGGCGCCTGACACCGGCACCTGACCGGGCCGCGCCGAGCACGTCCGACACCCGACCGGGGCTCCGGTACCGGCGGCGCGGCCCGCGCGGCACCTCGGCAGACCCCGATGGCGTCGCAGCGCCGCGGGGTCTCCCGACGCAGCGGTCGTGGGCGCCGTCATGGCCGTGGGCACCGTCGTGGTGATCACGTTCACGTCGACGGGGGAGCGACACTCACGGGGGCGAATGCGACGATGCGGGGTGAACCCGCGGACGTGCGAACCCGGTTCGGTGCGTTCGGGCAGGTCCGGTGAGGTGCGGACACACCGGGCGTTCGCCACGGACGTGCGGTGGAGGAGCTTCGAGGTGCGGAGTTGGTCGGGGTGAGTCAGGAGCGGAACCTGTGGTTGCGGCGCTTCCACACGGTGGAACACGGCGCCGTGCCCGCCGGGGAACCGGCGTTCGAGTTGATCTGTTTCCCGCACGCCGGCGGCTCCGCCGCATACTGGCGCGGGCTCGCCGCGGAACTCGCCCCGGCGGGGGACGTCCTGGCGGTGCAGTACCCGGGGCGGCTCGACCGTCTGCACGAGGCGCCCGTCGAGGATCTCCATCGGCTCGCGGACCTGGTCGTCGCGGAGCTGGGACCGCGGGGCGACCGCCCCCGGGCGCTGCTCGGGCACAGTATGGGTGCCTCGCTCGCGTACGAGGTGGCCGTCAGGCTGGCGCGCGTGCCCGGACGCGAGCCGCTTCTGCTCGTGCTGTCGTGCCGTCGCGCGCCGGGCGCCGCCCGGAGGCGGCCCGGGGACTGGCCGCGGGAGGACGCCGAACTGATCGCCCGGGTCCGGAGACTGGGCGGCACGGAGTCCGCGCTCCTCGACGACCCCGAACTGCTCGACGTGATCCTGCCCGCGCTGCGCGGGGACTACCGGGCGCTCGCCTCGTACGAGCCGACTCCCGGCCGGACGCTCTCCTGCCCCGTCGTGGCCCTGACGGGAGACCGGGATGCCGAGGTGCCCGTCGAGGACCTACGGGACTGGCGGGAGTGCACCTCGGGCGACTTCCGCACGCGCGTGTTCGAGGGCGGGCACTTCTTCCTGAACGACCACGTGGGGGAGGTGGCCGAGCTGATCCGCGGCATGCTCCCCGCGTCCGCGGATTGAGCGGGGCGACCCGGGAGGGCCACCGGATCGGCGCCGAACTCCGCCCGGCCGACGCGGCATCCGGCGAGCTCCGTGAATCCGAGGAACCCTGCCTCGGGGCGGCTCACGCGCCGAGTGCCACCACCGCCTCGTCCGTGTACGTGAGGAACGTCAGGGTCTGACGGAAGTACAGCTCGACCTCGGCCGCGTCGTGGGAGGTGTAGCCGATCGCCAGATCCTCGCCGAGCCGCAGTTCGTAGTCCCCGCCCCTCGTGGTGAGGAGGAAGGCGCCGTCGAGGGCGGGCGCCCAGAGCAGCTGCCCGTCGAGGATGCGCTCGAGGTGTGCGGCGATCGGATAGCCGTGGTCGGAGGTCTCGCTGACCGCCGTGTAGGCGTCCGCGCCCAGCAGTAGTGAGTACGGGCCGCCGACGCCGGCCAGGCGCAGGGCGGTCAGGGCGCGGCTCACCGTGTCCGGGTACTCGCGTGGTTCCGCCGGGAGCGTGAGCGCGGGGTTGGAGCTGCGCTCACGCAGCCCGTCGATGCCCGCTGCCGCGTACCCCTCGAAGACCGCCCGGTCCTCGGTGAACGCCATGGTGCGTGCGGCGTCCTTGACCGGTTGCCAGTCCGAGTCCCGGGAACCCCGCTCGACGTCGTCGACCGCCGCGCGGGAGACGCGGAACGCCACCCGCAGTTCGACGAGGGGCTGTGACCCGCGCAGATGGGCCGTGACCCCGGGCGCGGGGGCGTCGATCCCCGACAGGTGCCCGGTGCCCACCGCCGCGAGTCCGGGTCCGTCGGGCCCGGTGACGTCCACGACGCGCCGCCCGGCGACGTTCCGCCGGAACGTGCGGCGTGCCTCCTCCTCGATCTCCGCCCAGGCGACGGGCGTGATCGGGGCGAGTTCCCGGTGCAGGTTGTTCATGCCGTTGGGCGTCGTCATGGTGATCGGGCTCCTTTGAGGTCCCCGATGCCGAGGGAGCCTTCGGCGGCCGCGCCCCGGCCTGTGGCCGGAGGAGGCGGGTCGTCGAGGAAGTCGGCGGTGGGCACGTGGAACAGACATCCCGTGACCGCCGTCGAGAAGTCGAGGATGCGGTCGTGGATCCCGGGAGGGTCGCCGAGGAACATGTTCCGCAGCATCCGCTCCGTCACGGCGGGGGTGCGCGCGTAGCCGATGAAGTACGTACCGAACTCCCCCCGTCCCACGTTCCCGAAGGGCATGTTCTCCCGGAAGATCTTCTGCTCGTCGCCGTTCTCGTCGGTGATGGTGTTCAGCGCGACGTGCGAGTCCGCGGGCTGGGCCGTGTCGGGCAGTTCGACGTTGGCCTGTTTGGTGCGGCCGATGGCGTTCTCCTGCTCCTCGGTGGGGAGCGCGTTCCAGGCGGCGAGATCGTGCACGTACTTCTGCACGATCACATAGCTGCCGCCCGCGAACCCCGGGTCCTCGCCGCCGGCGAACACGGCGCCGGTCGCCGTCATGCCCTCGGGATTCTCACTGCCGTCGACGAAGCCCAGGAGGTCGCGCTCGTCGAAGAACTTGAACCCGTGCACCTCGTCGACCACGGTGACCGCTCCGGCGAGACGCTCGCCGATCAGCCTCGCCAGCTCGAAGCACAGGTCCATGCGGTGCGCCCGCAGATGGAAGAACAGGTCTCCCGGGGTCGACGGTGCCCGGTGGCGGCCGCCGGACAGGGGCACGAAAGGGTGCAGATCACGGGGACGCGGACCGTCGAACAGCCGGTCCCACGCGGTGGAGCCGATTCCGGTGATGCAGCTCAACCCGGCATCCGGCACACGGAACCCCACCGATCTCCGCAGCCCCGCCAGGTCCGGCAGCAGATCGCGGACAGTGGCCTCGCCACCGGGTGCGACGGCGCACACGAGGAACACGGCGGCCCTGGCCGGCGGGGCGATCACCGATTGGGACTCGACCACGTGACTGCCTCCTGCCTCTCACCGGTGTCGCAGTGCGGCCTGAAGGCCGGAGGAAAAGGCTGTACGAAGGATCGTAAACCGTGGTCCGCGACCCTGCCGCCCGTGCACGTCGGAGGCCGGGCTCCGCGCGTGTCGGTGGCGGCTGCGAGCATGGGTTTATGGAGCCGTCGAAGGTCGTACACGGGCTGTGGGAGCGCATGCAGGCGCGGGACTGGGCAGGCGTGGGGGAGTTGCTCGCCCCCGACGTCGTCGTCGAGTGGCCGGTCAGCGGTGAACGGATCGTGGGCCGGGAGAACTACGTTCGCGTCAACGCGGAGTATCCGGAGGGGTGGTCGATCCGGGTCCTGCGGATCGTGGCCGCGGGCGGGGAGGTGGTGTCGGAGGTCGAGGTGCCGCACCGGACGACGGGCGTGCACCGTGTCGCGTCGTTCTGGACCGTGCACTCCGGACGGATCGTCGCCGGCCGGGAGTACTGGAGCGAGTTGGGCTCGGATCCGTCGCCGGAGTGGCGATCCGGCCTGGTGGAACGGCTGTAGGAGGGGGCCGGTGGAGATCTCCCGGGAGGACCGGTGAGCCGGGACGGCACCACCGTCGCCCCGGTCAGAGGCGGGCGAGGACCACGGCGGTGTCGTCGGTGGCGGCGCTCAGGGTGAGCAGGGATTCCACCAGGCCCTCCGGCTCGTCCTCGCAGTGGCGGGCGAGAGGGTCGGCGAGACGCCGCAGCCCCTCGTCGATGTCCTCGCCGCGGCGCTCGATCAACCCGTCGGTGCAGAGGTCGAGCGAGGCGCCGTCGGCGTACGGCGTCGTGGCCTGCGGGCGCGGGGCCGTCCACGACGCGCGTGGCGGTTGCTGAGGGCACTGCGGAGCTGGCCCATGACGCCGGCGGCCGCCAGGTGCGTCCGGGGGAACGCCGGCTCCGGGCCCATCGAGAGTGACGCCCTGACCGCCGCCCGCCTTCCCCCTGCCGAGGTCGAGCGGATCAAGAGAGCGGAGGCCGCCCGCATCCCCTTGGGCCGCCGGGGCCGGCCGGAGGAGATCACCGTGTGGGTTCACCGGCTGGCCGACCCGACGACGGAACGGCTCACCGGCCAGGTGCTGACCGTCGACGGCGGCCCGGAGGCCACGTGAACGCGTCCGTCCGTGCGGACGCGGTCCCTACCGGCGGGTGCGGACGAGCAGTTGCAGGAAGTAGGGCGTTCCGATCACCGCCGTCATCAGGCCGGCGCCGAGCTGCGCCGGGGCGATCACGGTACGGCCCAGCAGGTCGGCGACGCACACGAGCGACGCGCCGATGAGTACCGCCACCGGAACCACCCGGACGTGCTGCCTGCCCACCAGCGCCCGCGCCGCGTGCGGTGCGACGAGCCCCACGAAGCCGATCGTGCCGGCGGCGGCCACGGAGGTGGCCGTGAGCAG
Organism: Streptomyces sp. HNM0645; assembly: GCF_030056615.1. Classification (NCBI taxonomy): domain Bacteria; kingdom Bacillati; phylum Actinomycetota; class Actinomycetes; order Kitasatosporales; family Streptomycetaceae; genus Streptomyces; species Streptomyces sp. HNM0645. Next base: position 217,965 of record NZ_JASHLT010000003.1, read on the forward strand.
GACGCTCAGGACGAGGAAGCCCAGACGCCCCCGTGCCGGGTCGAGCCCCAGCAGCCTCGGCGTGTCCTCGTCCAGCGACAGCAGGTCGAGTTCGGTACGCCGCACGACCGCGACGACGACGCCCACCGCCAGCACGGCCGCGAGCGGAACCACGTCGACCGGGGTCCGCCCGTAGGTGGAACCCGACAGCCAGGTCAGCGCCTTCGTGGCGTTGAAGGGGTCGGTGAGCACGATGAGCAGGCTGATCAGCGCGGCGGACCCGGTGGCGGAACCGAAGCCGACGAGGACGAGCCGGTTCTGCCGGAAGCCGCCCCGCGCGGCGAGTCCGAAGACGACGACGGAACTGGCCGCCGCGCCCGCGAACGCCGCGCCGGCCACGCCCCACGACCCGGCCGGGGCCACGGTCGTCACGAGGAGAACGGCACCCAGCGCGGCACCGCCGGATACGCCCAGGATGGCGGGCTCGGCCAGGGGGTTGCGGGTCACGGCCTGGACGAGCGTCCCGGCCAGGGCGAGCGCCGCACCCGCGCACAGCGCCGCGAGGACCCGGGGCACGCGGGTGTCCAGGACGAACCCGACCGTGCGACCTGCCCTGCCCTGGGCCCAGTTCATCACGTCGCCGAGCAACAGCTTGCTGTCGCCCAGCAGCACGGCGGCGATCGTCACTCCGACGAGCACGGCCACCAGTACGGCCGCCACCGTCAGGGAGGCGGTCCGGCTGCGGACGCGCAGCCGGTCGGTGGCCGCGGGGCCCGCGTTGTCCCTGACCCGGGCGGCCATCACGACGAGGAACAAGGCTCCGACGAGGCTGGTGGCCACGCCCGTCGGCACGGCGACCGCCACATCGGCGGGCACGACGGCGCGCAGGAGCACGTCCGAAGCGAGGACGAGCACGGCACCGGCCAGCCCGGCGACGGGAATGCCGGCACGCGCCCGGGAGTACCCGCGGAACCTGCGTGCCAGAGGCCGGACGAGAGCGGGGGCGCACAGCCCCACGAAGCCGATCGGCCCGGCGAGCGTCACCGCCGCCGCCGAGAGCAGCGCCGCGAGCACGACCACGGTGACACGGGTCGCCCGGACGGGGACGCCGAGTCCGCGCGCGGCGTCCTCGCCGAGCGCCAGCGCGTCGATCCTGCGGGCGACGAGCAGCAGCCCGACGAGGCCGATGACACCGAGCGGAACCATCTGCAGCACGCCGGCGAAACCGATCTGGGAGATGCTGCCCTGGTTCCATCGGTAGAGCCCCTCCGTCTGCTGGGGGAACAGCAGCAGCAGCGCCTCGGTGATCGCGGTCAGTCCGAGCATGAGGGCACTGCCGGCGAGGACGAGCCGGACGGTGCCGGTGCCCAGGCCCGACAGCCCGAGTACGAGGGCCGCCGCCACGAGACCGCCGGCGAACGCCACACCGGAGGAGGCGAGGAGCGGCAGCGTGACGCCGGTGACGGCGGCCAGGCCGAGGGCCAGACAGGAACCGGCGTTCACCGCGAGGGTGTCGGGCGAGGCCAGGACGTTGCGGCTGACCGCCTGGAGGGCGGCCCCCGCCATGCCGAGCACGGCCCCGACGAGCAGCCCCGCGGTCATGCGGGGCAGCCTGGAGGCGATGACGACGGACGCGTCGTCCGGGTCGGCGCGCCCGGTGAGCGCCTTCCAGACCTCGGGCGCACCGACGGCGGCCGTGCCCTGGGCGATGTCGACGACCGCGAGGACCGTGACGAGGAGGAGCAGTGCGGCCGTCACCGCGACCGTGCCCGTCCGGGACGGGACCGCCGACGGACGGGTGGCGGGTGGGGAAGCGGTGACGGCCATGGGGCGTTACCTCGTCAGCGCCCGGACCGTGGCGTCGACGTACGCGCCCATCGACTCGGGGCCGCCGAACATCCAGATGCCGTCGGGCAGCCGGTGGACGTTGCCCTTCTTCACGAACGGCAGCGACTTCCAGACGGAGTCCTCGGCGAGGACGCCGGTGAACGGCGTGCTGGCCTCGTCGCCGTCGCTGCCGATGTAGGCGAACTGCACGTCGCCGAGCTTGGTGAGGCCCTCCACGTCGGTCGCGGCGAGCCCGTAACTCGGGTCGCCCCTGACCGTCCAGGCGTTCCTCAGACCGAGCTTCTCGTTGACGGCGCCGACGAGCGAGCCGCTGGTGTACGGCCGGATCGAGACCTGGTTGGAGACGACGTAGCCGTCGGCGAAGGCGTACTTCGTGCCGGCGAGACCGGCGTCGGCGAGGGCCTTCCCGCCCTCGGCGAGCTTGGCGTCGAAGTCCTTCCTGAGCTTCTCGGCCCGGTCCGTGGTGCCGGTGGCCTTCGCGATGAGTTCGAGGTTCCCGGTCATCCGGCCGATGGGGTCCGCCGCGTCGGCGGCGCGGAGTTCCAGGACGGGGGCGACCTCGCGCAGCTGCTTCACGGCGGCCGGCGGCAGGTCGTTCGTCGCGACGATCAGGTCGGGCGACAGGGATGCGATGGTGTCCATGCTCGGCTCGCCGCGCGTACCGATGTCCTCGGGCTCGTTCTTCAGCGGGACCGCGGTGTCCCAGGTCCTGTAGCCCCGGACGTCGGCGACACCGACGGGGTCGACGCCCAGCGACACCAGGCTCTCGACGACGTTCCACTCGGTGCCGACGACCTTCTCGGCGGGTCCGTCGAGCCTCACCTCCGCGCCGGTCGCGTCGGTGAGAGTGATCGGCTCGGCGGTCTTCTTCGCGTCGTCGGCGGCGGGCTCGGTCGTTCCGCAGGCGGTCAGGGCGAGGGCCGCCGCGGACGCGACCGCGGCGCTGAGGAAGAGGCGTCTCATGAGGTGGTACCGAGCCTTTCTGTTCGCGAGTGGTGCCGGCCGATGGCGCGGGTACGCAGGCGGCCGGTCAGGGGATCGGTGTCGACCTCGATGCGGATGCCGTAGGTGTCGGTCAGCCGCCGGGCGGTGAGGACGTCCTCGGGGAGTCCGTCGGCGATGATCCGGCCCTCGTGGAGCAGCACGATCCGGTCGGCCACGGCCGCGGCCTGGTCGAGGTCGTGCAGGACGGTGCCGACGGCGATGCCGTGCTCGTCGGCGAGGTCGCGCACGAGGTCCAGGAGTTCGACCTGGTAGCGCAGGTCGAGATACGTGGTCGGTTCGTCGAGGAGCACCACGCCGGTCTCCTGGGCGAGGCAGCAGGCGAGCCATACGCGCTGCAGCTGGCCGCCGGAAAGATACTCCGCTCCCCGCTCGGCGAGGTCCGCGACGCCGGTCATGGCGAGCGCGCCGTCCACCGCGGCGCGCCCGCCCGGATCCGCCTTGCCCCAGCGGCTCCGGTACGGGTACCGGCCGAACTCGACGACGTCCCGCACGGTCAGCCCGCTGGGCGTGGGGCGTTGCTGGGTCAGCAGGGCGACATGACGCGAGAACTGGCGGGGCGTCATGGCCAGCCCGTCGGTGCCGGCGTCGATGACGACGGCCGCGGTCCTGGGGCGTTGGAGCCGCGCCAGGGTGCGCAGCAGCGTGGACTTCCCGCTGCCGTTCGGTCCCACCAGGACGGTCACCTCGCCGGGCCGAAGCGTCAGGGACGCGTCGTGCACGACGTCGACACGGTCGTAGGCCACGGTGACACCCGTGGCCGACAGCTCATGACCGCGGGGGGCGGGGGCCGCTGGGTTCTCTTCACCGACTCTCACGGAGCAAAGGTTAGCCTAACCTTATATGTGTCGGGAGGGTGGGGGTGTAAGGGGAAAACCGGCCGTACCTCACCGAATGCGGCATTCGCCGTCGGCCGGAACAGCGGATCTGCTGAAACGCGGCCGGATCCTGCGGTCGCCGGACGGGCCGACGGGCACACGCACCCCACGGAGCCGCGCCGGTGGCCGGCGGGGACACGAAGGATCCCCGCCGGCCACCGGCGCTCGCCACCGCTGCCGGGCGCCGGAGCCCACCCCGTCGAGTCACCCGGCCCCGCCGGCGCCCCGTCACATCGCCGCGTTCCGGCCGTACGTACCGTCACAGCGGCCGGAACAACGGCGACGCGCGCTCACGGCAGGCAGTTCGCATCGGTGCCGGAAGGGCTCGAACGGGTCGGGGGGAACGACTCGCCGAGAGGCGGGTTGGGGCCGGGCCACCCCTCGTCACGGCATGCTTCCTCCTGCAACTTCCTCATCCGAGAGAGCAACAACGTGGCCATGCACAAGTCGTCCGAGGCGCTCGGCACGGACACCTACGAAGACGAACTTCCCGTCCGGCGCCGGCAGCCCGGCAACGTGGTCGTGAAGTGGCTCACCACCACCGACCACAAGACGATCGGCACGCTCTACCTG